>JBQCDV010000194.1:0-20609 GCA_051960855.1 Actinomycetales bacterium | reverse complement strand
CGCGCGTCGACCTCGTGCTCCTCGATGTGGATCGAGGTGAGCACGTCGTTCTGCACGAGCTTCTGGGACAGGATGATCGCGTCCTCGTAGTTGTGACCCTCCCAGGGCATGAACGCCACGAGCAGGTTGCGCCCGAGCGCCATCTCACCCTCGTCGGTGCACGGCCCGTCGGCGATGACCTGGCCGGCCTCGACCCGGTCGCCCTCGAAGACCACCGGCTTCTGGTTGACGCAGGAGCCGGCGTTGGAGCGGCGGAACTTGTGCAGCAGGTACGTGCGGCGGTGCCCGTCATCCTGGTGCACCGTCACGTAGTCGGCGCACAGGTCCTCGACCACACCGCCGACCTCGGCCACCACCACGTCACCGGCGTCGACCGCGGCGCGGTACTCCATGCCGGTACCGACGAGCGGCGACTCCGCCTTGACCAGCGGTACCGCCTGGCGCTGCATGTTCGCGCCCATCAGCGCCCGGTTGGCGTCGTCGTGCTCGAGGAACGGGATCATGGCGGTCGCGACCGACACCATCTGGCGCGGCGAGACGTCCATGTAGTCCACCGCCGACGGCGCCACGGCCTCGAACTCGCCGCCCTTGCGGCGTACGAGCACCCGGTCGCCGGCGAACGCCCCGTCGCTCTTCAACGGTTCGTTTGCCTGGGCGATGACGTGCCGGTCCTCCTCGTCCGCGGTCAGGTAGTCGATCTGGTCGGTGACCCGACCGTCGCTCACCTTCCGGTACGGCGTCTCGAGGAAGCCGAACGGGTTGACCCGGGCGAAGGTCGACAGCGCGCCGATCAGGCCGATGTTCGGACCTTCCGGAGTCTCGATCGGGCACATCCGGCCGTAGTGCGACGGGTGCACGTCACGGACCTCGAACCCGGCCCGCTCACGGGACAGACCACCGGGGCCCAGCGCGCTCAGGCGCCGGCGGTGGGTCAGGCCCGCCAGGGGGTTGGTCTGGTCCATGAACTGGGACAGCTGGGAGGTACCGAAGAACTCCTTGATCGCCGCCACCACCGGGCGGATGTTGATCAGGGTCTGCGGCGTGATCGCCTCGACGTCCTGGGTCGTCATCCGCTCGCGGACGACGCGCTCCATCCGGGACAGACCCGTGCGGACCTGGTTCTGGATGAGCTCGCCGACGGTGCGCAGGCGACGGTTGCCGAAGTGGTCGATGTCGTCGACCTCGACGCGGACGTTGTGCTCGGTGCCGTGGTCCTCGACGCGCAGGTCGACGGACTGGACGGTGTGCGGAGCCGGGTAGTCGCCGGAGCCGAGCTCGGTGCCGCACGCGGAGCAGACCCACGCGCCCGAGGAGCCGCGCTCGACGGTCGCGGCCTTGTTGCGGCTGCGCGTGCGAGAGCCCTCCTCCACCACGAGCCGCTCCTGCGGGCAGTACTCGGTGTGGTGCAGAGCGCAGATGTAGTCGACCGTCGCCGCGATGTCGTCGAGGGTCAGGACCTGCGCGTCGATCGGCAGGCGCATCCCGATCTTGCGGTTGACCTTGTAGCGGCCGACCTTGGCCAGGTCGTAGCGCTTGGGGTTGAAGTAGAAGTTGTCGAGGAGGTTCTGCGCGGCCTCGCGGGTCGGCGGCTCACCCGGACGGATCTTCTTGTAGATGTCGATCAGGGCCTCGTCCTGACCGGCGGTGTGGTCCTTCTCCAGGGTCGCGCGCACGGCGGGGTAGTCGCCCAGGCGCTCGAGGATCGCCGCGTCGTCCCAGCCGAGGGCCTTGAGCAGCACGGTGACCGGCTGCTTGCGCTTGCGGTCGATGCGGACACCGACCTGGTCGCGCTTGTCGACCTCGAACTCCAGCCAGGCGCCCCGGCTCGGGATGACCTTGGCGGTGAAGACGTCCTTGTCGGAGGTCTTGTCGACCGTCTTCTCGAAGTAGACGCCCGGAGACCGCACCAGCTGCGACACGACGACACGCTCGGTGCCGTTGATGATGAAGGTGCCCTTGTTGGTCATGAGCGGGAAGTCGCCCATGAACACCGTCTGGCTCTTGATCTCGCCCGTGGTGTTGTTCATGAACTCCGCGGTGACGAACAGCGGCGCGGAGTAGGTGATGTCACGCTCCTTGCACTCCTCGACGGAGTACTTGGGGTCGTAGAACTCGGGGTCCGAGAACGACAGCGACATCGATCCCGAGAAGTCCTCGATCGGACTGATCTCCTCGAAGATCTCCTGCAGTCCCGACTTGGTCGGGATGTCGTCGCGACCGGCGGCGAGCTGGGCCTCGACGCGGGCACGCCAGGCGGCGTTACCCAGCAGCCAGTCGAAGCTGTCGGTCTGCAGAGCGAGGAGGTTGGGAACCTCGAGGGGCTCACGGATCTTCGCGAAGGAAACCCGGCGCGGGGCGGTGGAAGCCCGCGATGTCGGGGTAGTGGTGGTCGAGCTGGCGGTGGCGTTACGCGCGGCCAAGAGGGGTCCTTCCGGAGGGCTCGCGGATCCTTCGTGCGCATGCCACAACGCCTGGGACTGCTTCGTTGTGCCGCAGAGACGCCGATGGAGACGTCGCACGGGCCACCGAAGCAGGCCAGGTCAGAAAAGTAGGCAGCGCAAAGCGACATCCTAGGCGAAGGACACGCCGATGTCGAGCCCGGCTCTCGGGGCCCTCCTCGGGCTCCTCAGGCTGCTGGCGCAGGAGGCGCAGGTCGGGAGGGCGACTCCGGCACCCGCGCGGCGGCCAGTGCTGGTGTGCACCGCTCCCCGGTGGCGCTGCTCACTCGAGGGCTGATCGAGAGGATGGCCCAGGCGTCAGTCTCCGTCAAGCACAACGCGCAGGAATCCACACCCGTGGGCGGGCCTACAGGGCGTCGACGCGCGCCACCAACCACCGGCCGTGGACCGGCACCATCGTCATCCGCACCCGGTTGAGGTCGACCTTCGGCCCGTCCAGCCGGTCGCTGGTCGTGGTCTGGTTGACGAACAGCAAGACGACCACCTCCTCGCGCGAGGCCCGCACCACCGAGGCCGCCGCGACGTCGGCGGTCACCTTCGCGTGGTACTGCTCCGCCGCAGGGGCGACGACCTTTGTCGTCGTCGCGGTGTAGTCAGCGGCGAAAGAGCCGGCCAGAAGGCGTCGCGCCTTGGCAAAGTCGCTGTCCAGGTGGGCGCTGTCGTAGGACAGGACGACGGGTGCGGCGGAACGGGCCGCGGCGAGCGCCGCCGGCCCCGCGGCGCGGTCGGCGGAGGCCCGGTGGGCGGCCCATCCGAGGGCGCCGGCCGCGAGGGCAGCCAGCGCCAGCACGGTGACGAGAACGAGGACGGGCGGTCGCGGCCGCCAGGTGGAACGCTTGCGCAGCGCGGCCCCAGCGGGTGGGAGCTCCGCGTGCGGCGCTTCGGGCTGTCGGGTCTCGGGCTGTGGAGTCTCGGGCTGTGGGGTCTCGGGCTGCGGGACCTCGAGCTGTGACACCCGCTCCGTTCGGGCGGCGCTGCGGCGGTGGCCGGCGACGCGTGGCGGCTTGCGCCGGGGGTCGGGCCGGAGGTCGGGCCGAGCACCGGTCGGCGTGGCCGGAGCTCCTGCGTCGAGACGCTCGGTGATGCTCATGGTTCTCCTAGCCGACGAACTCGAGTCCGGAGGTCAGCCACGCACCTTTGACTTTCGCCAGGTCCAGCTGCAGCCGGTAGTGGCGTGTGCTCGGCTGCTTCGTCGCGGTGTTGGTGACCGTGCTGTCCGCCACGACCAGGACCCGCGCCGTGGTGTCCGTGACACGCACGATCCCGGCTTCCAGGACGCGGCCTTTCGAGGTGGC
This sequence comes from Actinomycetales bacterium, assembly GCA_051960855.1. Classification (GTDB taxonomy): domain Bacteria; phylum Actinomycetota; class Actinomycetes; order JAJZTN01; family JAJZTN01; genus JBQCDV01. The sequence continues at coordinate 16,855 of JBQCDV010000194.1, read as the reverse complement.
CCGATTCGCGGTCACCAGCGAGCGCAGCGAGGTGGTGGTCGCGTCGAACTGCTGCCGGAAGTCCCCGGTGGCCTCTCCTGCCACGCGGGCGAGGTCGCGGTCGAGGGTGCGGTAGTCGAGCGTGGTGAAGTCGACAGCGGTCTGCCGGGCCGCCGTGAGGACGGCCGCGTCCCGGGCGGCGAGCCGGTGCTGCGCCGACAGCCGAGCGCCTTGGCGGATGCCGACCGCGGCGACAGCGAGCAGCGCGAGGACGAGGACGGCGAGCAGCCAGCGGCGGCGGCGTTCGGGACGGGGGTCCGCTTGTCGGGGGGACGCAGTGTCAGCGGAAGCTGTGGGCGGCCCGGCCTGGGATCCGGCTTCCTCGACGGTCAGCTCGTCGCCGCTCCGGAGAGCGGGCCGAGGAGCAGCCACTGCCATGAGTCCCTCCCGAACACCGCCTGCTGGCCGCCGAACGTCCCGACGACACCTGTTGACGTAGCGCTCAACGACGGTGACGTGGCCGAGGTCACGGGAGAGCGGTCGGCAGTGCTGACGCCGGAGGCTCCGGGAGCGTTCTGGGCGCCGCGGACGAGCACTCCGCTGCGGCGCGGCGCGGTGCAGCGGGCGGACGTGTTGAGCGGCGGCTCTCCCGCTTCGGATTCCGTCGGGTCGGTGTGTCGAGTGCCCTGGTAGCCCTGCGTGCAGGGCGGACGGGAGTCGGCGAAGGACAGGCCAAAGTGAGCCGTCCCGTCGCCTGGGACCACGGTGTAGCCGCCCTTGACCACATAGGGGTAGGTGACGAGGGCCTGCCGGAGACCTGGCAGGTGGGTCGTGGTGACCTGGGCACCGGAGATGAGGTTGCCCAGCAGTGGGCCGAGGCTGGGCTCGAGCCCGGCGAGCAGCTCCTGGGCCTGAGGAGCGGCCGCAGCACCCCCGGCGAGGGTGGCGCGAAGGTCGGCGTCGGAGGACCGCAGGGTCGCCGCCAGCTCCGACAGCCCCTTGCTGAACCGCAGGATCTCGTCGCGCGAGGCCCGCTGAGTGTCGAGGACGGTCCGACCGTCGGTGAGCAGTCGCACGGTCGTGGGCAGCGCCTGGGTCGCCGCCTGGGTGAGGGCGTCGCCGTTGTCGATCAGCCGCTGCAGGTCCGGCCCGGTGCCGGAGAAGGCGGCGTCGAGCTCATCGATAGTGGTGACCAGCTTGTCCTTCGGGACTGAGGAGACCAGTCGTTCCACGTCGCGCAGCAGCGTGGCCGTCGGCAGCGGTGTCCCGGTGCGGGACTGCGGGATGCGCGAGCCGTCACGCAGGAAGGGGCCGGCATCGCCCAGCGGCTGCAGGTCGACGTACTGCTCCCCCACGGCCGAACGGTCGGCCACCACTGCCCGCGTGGTTGCCGGGATGGGGCGGTCGCTGGTGATGTGCAGGTCGACGTGCACGCCGTCGGCGGACAGGCGCAGCCGTGACACCTGCCCCACGGTGACACCGCGGTAGGTCACCTCCGCGCCCTGGAAGATGCCGCCCGACTCCGCGAAGTCGGCGCTGACCGTGTATCCGCGACCGAGCAGCGCGTCGGTGAAGCCGAGGTAACCCGCCGAGACGATGCTGACACCGACGGCGGTGAGCAGGGCGAAGACGGCCAGCTGGATACGCGTGCTGCGGGGGATCACTGCAAGCCACCTCCCAGCAGCCCCGCGAGCCCGTCGTCGACGGACCCACCGGACCCACCGCCGGACGACCCGCCAGAAGCGCCGGAGGGACAGGTGAGCCCCGGGACGCAGGTGGGCAGCCCCGTCGGAAGGGCCGTCGGGAGGGCTGTCGGCAGTGTTGTCGGCAGCCCGGGGACGCCTGGCAGGGAGGGCAGCGGAGGAAGCGACGGGACCGTCGTCGGCAGGCCGGGCAGCGGCGGCGTGGACGGGACTGCAGGCAGCGAGGGCAGCGACGGGAGCGTGTCGGGCAGCCCGAGCGCGGCGGCGAGGTCACGCAGGTTGAGGCGCAGGTGCAGGTCGAGATTCGTGTAGTCGCCGACCACGGCGGTCGCCGCATTGCGCGGGAACGGATAGGTGACGAGCAGGTCGAGGCTGTCCGGCAGGGCCTGCCCGGCCTCGACGAGCCGCGCGAGCACGGGCTGCAGCGCGCGCAGGTTGGCAGCGGTGTCGCTGGTGGACGCGCGGATGACCCCGGTCGCCTTGGCACCGAGGTCCTGCAGACCGGTCAGCATGGCGGTGAGCTGCTGCCGCTGGTCGGCCAGCACCCGCAGGCCGCCGGGGATACTGTCGAGCGCCGTCGTGATCGTGCCCCGCTGCTGGGCGAGACGGGCGGAGAGCTTGTCGACGCTCTCGAGTGCCCGCACGATCTCGGACTTCTGCTTGTCGAGGCCGCCGACAAACGTGTCGAGCTGGGTCACCAGGTCGCGCAGGTCAGACTCGCGGCCAGACATCGCCTTGGCCAGCTCGACGTTGATCGTCTTCAGCTGGGCGACGCCTCCCCCGTTGAGGAGTGCCGACAGCGCGCCGAGCACCTCCTCGACCTCCGGCGTACGGTCCGACCGCCCGAGGGGGATCACCGCACCGTCGGCCAGGCGGCCCTGGGCGCCGGTCGCAGGCGGTGACAGCTCGACGTACTTCTCGCCCAGCAGGCTCGTCTGTCGCAGCTCGGCGGTGGCGTTGGCAGGCAGCTGGACGGAGTCGGGCAGGCGCAGGACGGCCTTCGCCTTCCAGCCGTCCAAGGCCACGCTCTCGACGGTCCCCACCGTCACCTCGTTGACCTTCACCGCCGACTGCGGGACGAGGTCCATCACGTCGGCGAAGACGGCGGTGACGCGGTACACGTCGTCGCCCCCGGCTGCGCCGCCGGGCAGGGAGACTCCCGAGGACAGCAGGCCTGCCGCCTGGCACCCGGACAGCACCGGCACCAGCGCCACGACCGCGGCGAGCGCGGCGACGCGGACGGCGTTCGGGAATCTGCGCAGCGGGGTCATCGCCTGCCTCCCAGCAGTCCTCCGAGCGTGGGGTCCGGAGCGCTGCCGCCGGGCAGCGCGGCCGACCCTCCGGTCTGCGCGGCGGCGATGTCGGCGAGCAGCTGCTGCACGACGGGCAGCTGCCCGACGCCCGCCACCACCTGCGCACAGGTCTTGCCGGGCGCGGCCGCGAGACCGGTGACGAGCGAGCAGAGGTAGGCCAGCGGGTCCTTGGTCTGCTCGAAGTTGTTGCGGGTGTCGAGCGTGCGGCTGTCGGGGTTGTAGGCGAGCTGGAGGTTGGAGAGGGCTGTCGGGGCGTTGACCGCGAGCTCCTCGAGGGCCGCGCGCTGCTTGACCAGGACCTGGGTGACCTCGGCGAGGGCGGCGACGTTGTCCTCCAGCCCGGCCTTGTTGTCCCGCACGAAGGTGGCGACCTGCCCCAGGCTTGTCCCGAGGTCGTGCAGTGCCTGAGCGAGCGCGCCCCGCTCACCGGAGAGCTGCTCAGCGACGGTGGCGAGGTCGGCGTTGAAGGCGCGGACGGTGTCGTCGTCAGCGGCCAGGGCGGACGTGAACGCCTGCAGGTGCCGGACCGTGCCGAAGAGGTCGTCCTTGCCGTCGGCCAGCGTCTGCACCGCCTGCGACAGGTCCTGCACCGAGGTGTGGATCGTGCCGCCCTCGCCGTCGAGGTTGGCCGCCGCGGTGTCGAGCAGCCGCGACAGAGAGCCGTCCTTGTTCGCACCGTTGGGCCCGAGCGCGACCGAGAGGTCGTCGAGGCTGCCGTAGATCCGGTCGAGCTCGACGGGCACCGCCGTGCGCGACTCGGGGATCGTGGCGCCGTCGCGGAGGGCAGGACCGCCGCGCCAGACGGGCGTGAGCTGGACGTAGCGGTCGCTGACGACCGACGGGGCCACGATGACGGCCTTCGCGTCCGCCGGCACCTTGTGGGAAGCGTCCCACTCGAGACGGACCTTCACCGTGGTCCCCTGAGGCTCGACCGCGGTGACGGTCCCGACCTTCACCCCGAGGATGCGGACGTCGGAGCCCGGGTAGACGCCGACGGCGCGAGGGAAGAACGCTGTCGCTGTCGCGGGCGCCGTCGTCGGCCACAGAGCGATCGTGGCGAGGACGACGAGCACAGCCAGTCCGGCTGCGAGCAGGGCACGGACCTGTCGCCAGGCGGCGGCACGCGGACGTGACGCGGCGTTGGCACCTGGACGGTGACCGGCCCGGCGCAGGGGCAGGGCCACACGCGACCGCAGCGTGTCGAGGGCGCTCATCGCTGGCCCTTGAGCTGGTCGGCCTTCGCCCGGTCGGTCTTCAGCAGGTCAGATGCCTTCGGGATGCCCGGCAGGTCGGGGACGGCGGGCAGGGGCACGAGGTTCTGGATGTAGGTGTCGAACCACGGCCCACTGCCGAGGGTGTTGGCGAAGTAGCGGGTGAAGGGAGCCATCAGCGTGATGCTCCTGTCGAGGTCGTCGCGGTGACGTTGCAGCGTGGCGAGGACGCCGCGCAGGTGCTGCAGGCTCGGCGCGAGCTGGGAGCGGTTGTCCCGCACGAGACCCTCGAGCTGCTGGGCGAGGGAGCTGGTGGTGCGCAGCAGCGAGTCGATGGCCTCGCGCCGCTTGATGACCTCCTGCAGCAGCAGCTCGCCGTCGCCCAGCAGCTGCGTGAGCTGAGCTTTGCGCTGGTCGAGGACCCCGGTGACGGCGTCGGCGTGAGCCAGGAGCGCCTGCAGCTCCTGGTCGCGGGAGGCGATGGTCCGGGAGAGCCGCGAGAGGCCGTCGACGGCTCCCTTGACCTCGTCAGGCGTGCCCTGGAAGGTCGTCGCGACCGTGTCCAGCGCCTGAGACAGCTGGCCGGTGTCGATGCGCTGCTCGGTTGTCGCCAGGTCGCTGAAGGCGTCGACCACGTCGTAGGCGCTCGTCGTGCGGCTGACGGGGATCTCGCTGCCCTGGGCCATCGGGCGCGAGCCGGCGGGCTCGAGCATGAGGAGCTTCTGGCCGAGCAGTGTCTTGATCTTCACCGCGGCCGTGGTCCTGTCCCCCAGATGGGTGCCGGGGTCGACCCGCAGGTCGACGCGGACGTGGTCGCCCTCCAGCGTCACATCCTCGACCCGCCCCACCTTGACCCCGGCTATCCGGACGTCGTCGCCCTTCTTGAGCCCACCGGCCTCGGACAGGGCGACGGCGTAGTGGTCGGCCCGGCCGATCAGGGGCAGCGAGTCGATGTTGAACGCGGCCAGCAGCAGCACGGCGATGACCGTGACACCGACGGCGCCGATGACGACGGGGTTGCGCTCACGGAAGGGCGTCACCGGCTGCACCGCCCCTGCTGGCTCTTCACGCCGCCGACGGGCAGGGAGGTGCCGGTGGGCAGCTGGACGGTGCCGCTGACGTCGCAGAGGTAGAAGTTGAACCACGAGCCGTAGGTCGCGGTCCGGCTGATCCGCTCGAGCTTGGTGGGCAGGAAGCCCAGGAAGCTGTCGAGGACCTTCTGGTTGCGGCTGCTGTCGAGGGTCGCGGCCAGGTCGCCCAGCGAGGAGACGTCCTGCTTCAGGGGCTCGCGAGCCTGCACGAGGAGCTCGCTGGTAGCACCAGCGAGGTCGTTGATGCCCTGCAGCGAGTCGCCGATGGCCTGCCGGTCAGCGCTGAGCCCGGACACGAAGCGCTGCGTCTGCGCGACGAGATCGGAGAGCTTGTCGTCGCGGGCGGCAAGGGTCCCCAGGACGGAGTTGAGGTTGTCGATGGTGTCCCCGACGAGCTGGTCACGGTCGGCCAGCGCCGACGTCAGCGAGGCGGTGTGCCCGAGCAGCGACTCGAGGTTGCCGCCCTCTCCCTGCAGGACCGAGATGATCTCGCCGGACAGCTTGTTGACGTCCTGAGGCGACAGCGCGGCGAACAGCGGCTTGAAGCCGTTGAAGAGCACGGTGAGGTCGAGCGCAGGCCGCGTCTGCGACAGCGGGATCAGCCCGTCGGCCGGCAGCGGCCGGGAGTCTCCGGCCCCTTCGGTGACCGCCAGGTAGCGCTGCCCGACGAGGTTGCGGTAGCGGATGACCACGACGGCGCTGCGAGGGATCCGGCGGTCCCGCTCGACGGTGAAACCCACCTCCGCGTGCCCGTCTCCGGCGACCTTCACGTCCTCGACCCGGCCCACCCGCACCCCCGCGATGCGAACGTCGTCGCCGGGCTGCAGGCCCGTCACGTCGCTGAACCGGGCGCGGTAGGAGACGGTGTCGCCGCCCGCAAAGGCACCGATGGTGGTCGCGAGCAGGCCGGTGGCGGCAAGCGTGACGACGGCGAACACCGCGAGCTTGAGGCCGGCGGACAGGGTCGCGACGCGGGGGCTGCTCATCGTGGCCTCACCGCTGGCTCACCGACGTGCCGCGCGCGAGTGGCCCGAACAGGAGGTCTGCGATCGGCGGCACCTTGTCGGCAGGCACCCCGAGGAACGGCGCGACGAGGCTCGAGACGACCTGCTGCTCCTGCGCCGTGCCGGCCAGTCCGCTGAGAGGGCTGCCTCCGGGCGTGGCGGGGGCACCACCATGGATCGACCGGCTCGGCGACGTGCCGTCCCGCAGCTTGGCGCCGGTGTCGACAGCGGGGTCGGGCAGGCCGTGGCACTGCGGGCCCTGGGTCTCACCCCAGTCCGGCTCCTCCCCCACCGCGTAGCCCGGCCGCTGTGGCGCGAGCGAGAGCGTGATGTGGAACTGGCCGCCCGCGAACGCCTGGTTGATTCGGGGCTGCCAGTCCGCCAGTCCCGTGAGCAGGCACGGGTACTCCGGGCTGTAGGCGGCCAGCAGCTGCAACGTCGGACGGCTGAGCTCACCGAGCCGGATGATCCGGTCACCGTTCTCACTCACGACCTGGCCGGCGGTAGCGGCCAGTCCTGTCGTGCTGCGCAGGAAGGCGGCGAGCTGGTCGCGCTCGTCGACGACGGTGCGGCTGGTGACGGAGGCGCCGCGCAGCAGGGCCAGCAGGTCGGGTGCCGCGTCGTCGTAGGTCGTGGCGACATCCGCCAGCGCCGAGATGTCGTGAGTGAGGGTCGGCAGCGACGGGTTGAGGCCGCGCAGGTAGGCGTCGACCTGCTGCAGGTTGGCGCCCAGCCGGTCACCGCGCCCCTCGAGGGCGGTGGCGAGGGCGTTGAGGGTGGCGTTCAGCTTCGCTGGCGGCACAGTCCGCAGCAGCGGCAGCGCCTGGTCGAAGACCTGCTCGAGCTCGACGGCGCTGCGGGACCGGTCCTGAGGGATGACATCCCCAGCGGCGATGCGGGTCCCTAGCGGTCCGCGGGGCACGACCAGGTCGACAAAGCGCTCGCCGAACAGCGTTTTGGGCAGCAGCCGGGCCTGGACGTCGGCCGGGATGAGCCCGACGGTGTGGGGGTCGAGCGCGAGGTCGAGTCGGGCACCCCTGCCGTTGCTGCTGATCGAGCGGACCTCACCGACGATCAGGCCGCGCAGCTTGACGTCGGCTTGCGGGTCAAGCTGGTTGCCGACGCTGTCCGTGAGCAGGGTGACGTGCACGACCGGAGTGAAGGCCTGCCGGTAGGCGGCCACGGCCAGCCCGACCAAGGCCGCGAGCAGCGCAAGGAAGACCAGCCCCGTCACCCGACGACGCGTGGGGCTGCCCGCGAAGCCGAGGCCGGTCATCCTGCGATCCGGACAGTCGTCGTCGCCCCCCAGATGGCGAGGCTGAGGAAGAAGTCGATGACGTTGATCGCCACAATCGAGGTGCGGACGGCCTTGCCCACGGCGATGCCGACGCCGGCGGGGCCGCCGCTGGCGGTGTAGCCGTAGTAGCAGTGGACCAGGATGATCACGACCGAGAAGACGAGCACCTTGCCGAACGACCACAGCACGTCGCCCGGCGGCAGGAACAAGTGGAAGTAGTGGTCGTACGTGCCGGTGGACTGGCCGTAGTAGCGCGTCGCGATCAGCCGGGTCGCCGCGTAGGAGGACAGCAGCCCGATCACGTAGAGGGGGATCACGGCGACGAACCCGGCGATCATGCGGGTCGTGACGAGGAAGGGCAGCGACGGGATGCCCATCACCTCGAGGGCGTCGACCTCCTCGCTGATCCGCATCGAGCCCAGCTGGGCGGTGAAGCCGCAGCCGACCGTGGCCGCCAGCGCGAGGCCAGCGACCAGGGGGGCGATCTCGCGGGTGTTGAAGTAGGCGGAGATGAAGCCGGTGAACGCCGAGGTGCCGAGCTGGTTGAGGGCCGCGTAGCCCTGCAGGCCGACCTCGGTCCCGGTGAAGAAGGCGAGGAAGGCGATGACCCCGACGGTGCCGCCGATGACGGACAGCGCGCCGGTCCCGAGGCTCACCTCCGCCAGCAGGCGCAGCACCTCCCGCTTGTAGCGGCGGACGGTGCGACCGGACCAGGCGAGGCTGCGCAGGTAGAAGGCGAGCTGGGCGCCGAGGTCGTCGAGGAAGTCCAGCGGGCGACGCACAGGTCGCGAGAGTGACCGCTGCAGGAGCGCGAGCATCAGCCGAGCCTCTGCGGGACGAGCTGGAAGTAGATCGCGGTGATCACGAAGTTGACGACGAATAGCAGCATGAACGTGATGACGACCGACTGGTTGACGGCGTCGCCAACGCCTTTGGGACCGCCGCCCGCTGTGAGCCCCTTGTAGGAGGCGACGATCGCGGCGATCAGCCCGAAGATCAGGGCCTTGAGCTCACCCACCCAGAGGTCGGCCGGCTGCGCGAGGCTGGTGAAGGAGGCGAGGTAGGCGCCGGGGGTGCCGTGCTGCAGCACGACGTTGAAGAAGTAGCCCCCGACGACACCGACGACGGAGACCAGGCCGTTGAGCAGCAGGGCGACCAGCATCGCCGCGAGCACCCGCGGCACCACGAGACGCTGGATCGGAGAGATGCCGAGCACCTCCATCGCGTCGATCTCCTCGCGGATCTTGCGGGCGCCCAGGTCCGCGCAGATGGCCGAGCCGGCGGCGCCGGAGATGAGCAAGGCTGTGACGATCGGACTGGCCTCGCGGATGGTCGCCAGGACGTTGGCGGCGCCGGTGTAGGACTGGGCACCGAGCTGCTTGGTGAGGTTGCCGAGCTGCAGGGCGATCACAGCGCCGAAGGGGATCGCGACCAGCGCCGTCGGCACGATGGTCACGCGGGCGACGAACCACGCCTGCTGGATCAGCTCGGCGGTCTGGAACGGGCGGCGCGGCAGGGCCCGGACCACGTCGAGCCCCAGGGCGAAGAGGCTGCCGCTCTGCCGCAGTGCGCCGGTGACGGCGCCGGTAACGGCGCCGCCGACGGCTCCACCCACGGAGCTCACGAGGCCACCTGCTCGAGCTGCGCCGCGGACGACGTTCGGGACTGGAAGGGCTGAAATGACCCGGGCGGCGGGGTGACGCCATGCTCACGGCACCACGCCCCCGGCTCGCGCTGGGTCCCCCGGGTGGAGCCGTCGCTCGGAGTGAGCTGCATCGGGATCGGAGGCAGCGGGGGCAGCTCGCCGAGAGCCGCCTGCTCCGCGGCCAGCTCGTCGGCGTCCTTCTCCTCGGCCATGCCGATCGGGCCCTGACGCTGGGCGTTGAGGAACTGCCGGACCACCGGCTCCTCACTGGAGAGCAGCATCTCCCGCGGCCCGAACATCGCCAGGTGCCGGTGGTAGAGCAGGCCGATGTTGTCCGGCACCGTTCGGGCGGTGTTGATGTCGTGGGTGACGATGAGGAACGTCGCCTCGATCTGGGCGTTGAGGTCGACGATCAGCTGGTTGAGGTAGGCCGTGCGGACCGGGTCGAGCCCGGAGTCCGGCTCGTCGAACAGGATGATCTCGGGGTCGAGGACGAGCGCCCGGGCCAGGCCGGCGCGCTTGCGCATGCCGCCGGAGATCTCGCCCGGCAGCTTGCTCTCGCTGCCGAGGAGGCCGACCATTTCCATCTTCTCGAGCACGGTCCGCTTGATGTCGCTCTCGGACCTGCGGGTGTGCTCGCGCAGCGGGAAGGCGATGTTGTCGAAGAGGTTCATCGACCCGAACAGCGCGCCGTCCTGGAAGAGGACGCCGAAGAGCTTGCGGACCTCGTAGAGCTCGCTCTCACGCAGCCGGGTCAGGTCGCGGCCGTCGATGACGATGCTGCCGCGGTCCGGCTTGAGCAGGCCGACGAGAGTCTTGAGGAAGACCGACTTCCCGGTGCCCGACGGGCCGAGCATGACGCTGATCTCGCCGGCGGGCAGCGTCAGGGTGACGTCCTGCCAGATGGTCTGGCGGCCGAAGGTCTTGGTCAGACCCGACACCTCGATGGCGACTCCCACGTCGCGTCTAACGAAGGAGTGTGAACTGGGTTACGCGGCTGGAGACGGCAGCAGGGGCCGCTCCGAGACGGAGCGGCCCCTGCTGGGAGGTGCGAGCGGTCTTACTTGACCGTGACCTTGGCGCCGGCGCCCTCGAGGGCAGCCTTGGCCTTGTCGGCGGTCTCCTTGTTGACCTTCTCGAGGACCGGCTTGGGGGTGCCGTCGACGAGGTCCTTGGCCTCCTTGAGGCCGAGGCTCGTGAGCGAACGGACCTCCTTGATGACCTGGATCTTCTTGTCGCCGGCGTCCTCGAGGATGACGTCGAACTCGTCCTGCTCCTCGGCGGCCGGGGCGTCGCCACCGGCGCCACCGGCAGCCGGGGCGGCGGCAACGGCGACCGGAGCGGCGGCGGTGACGCCGAAGGTCTCCTCGAACTGCTTCACGAACTCGCTGAGCTCGAGAAGCGACATCTCCTTGAACGCGTCAAGCAGCTCGTCGGTGCTGAGCTTCGCCATGGTGGCGGTTCCTTCCTAGGTGGTGCGGTGGCCGCGACGCGCGGCCCCCACGGGTGCGGGCGGTGAGGCGGGCGGGTCAGCCCTCGGTGGAGGCGGTGTCCTCGCCGGCCGGCTCGGCGGCAGCCTCGGCTGCGGGCGCCTCGTCGGCGGCGGGGGCAGCCTCCGCGTCCCCGGTCGACTCGGCGGCAGCGTCGGCGGAAGCCTCGGCCGGTGCCTCGTCGGCGGCGACGGTCTCCTCGGGCTGGGCGGCCGGCGTGCCGGCACCCCCGCTGAGGATGCTCGGGTCCTGCTCGGCCTTCTGACGCAGGGCGTCGACCACGCGGGCCGCCTGCGACAGGGGGGCAGCAAACAGGGAGACGGCGTTCTGCAGCGACGCCTGAAGTGCGCCGGCCAGCTTGGCCAGCAGCACCTCGCGCGACTCGAGGTCGGCGAGCTTCCTGATCTCGTCGGCGGACAGCGGCTTGCCGTCAAGCACGCCGCCCTTGATGACGAGCAGGGGGTTGGCCCTGGCGAAGTCACGCAGGCCCTTGGCCGCCTCGACCGGGTCGCCCTTGACGAAGGCGATGGCCGACGGTCCCTGCAGGAGACCGTCGAGAGCGGTGACACCGGCCTCGCGGGCGGCGATCTGGGTCAGCGTGTTCTTCACCACGGCGTAGCTCGCGTGCTCACTGATCGATCGCCGCAGCGTCTTGAGCTGGGCGACGGTGAGCCCGCGGTACTCGGTCAGCACTGCCGCGTGGGAGGTGCGGAACTCCTCCGTCAGCTCGGCGACAGCGGCTGCCTTGTCGGGCCTCGCCATGGGACTCCTTCCGGCGACGCCCGGGCGGGCGTCGGTGAACTAGCGCGAACGCGCCTGTACCAGCAGGCGCGGGAGCGCCTGTGCGAACTGCACGACCCGGGAAAAACAGAACGCCCCGGCGCAGGCGCACGGGGCGTGGCAGGGCAGCAGCCAGAACGGCGCTGTCGTGCTTGCTCGTCTCACCTGCGCGGGCCGCCCGGATCTCCCGGGGCCTTCGGTCATGCTCTGCACTCGGATCTGCACGGCGCAGTGATCTGCACGCGGTTCGAACCAAGACAAGGCACGACGACCAGCGGTCTTCGGCGTCCCCAGGATAGGCGACGCCTCCGCTGGGACCAAATCCCGCACAGCACGACGCCCGCCGCAGCCGAGGCAGGACCTCGGTCGGGCGGGCGCCGTTCGGGAATCGGGGTCAGGCGCTGACGGCCTCATCCTCGGCGAGGTTGCGCGTCTTGTTGGGGTCGACCTGGATGCCGGGGCCCATGGTCGTCGAGACGGCGATCTTCTTGATGTAGCGGCCCTTGGCAGCCGACGGCTTGAGCCGGAGCACCTCGTCGAGGGCGGCGGCGTAGTTCTCGACGAGCTGCTGCTCGCTGAACGACGTCTTGCCCACGATGAAGTGCAGGTTGGCGTGGCGGTCGACGCGGAACTCGATCTTGCCGCCCTTGATGTCGCTCACGGCCTTGCCGACATCCGGGGTGACCGTGCCCGTCTTCGGGTTGGGCATGAGGCCGCGGGGGCCGAGCACGCGGCCGAGGCGACCGACCTTGCCCATGAGGTCGGGGGTGGCCACGACGGCGTCGAAGTCGAGGCGGCCGCCGGCCACCTCGTCGATCAGCTCGTCGGCGCCGACGATGTCCGCGCCGGCGGCACGAGCCTCCTCCGCACGCTCACCGGTGGCGAAGACCAGGACCCGAGCGGTCTTGCCGGTGCCGTTGGGGAGGTTGACGGTGCCGCGGACCATCTGGTCGGCCTTGCGGGGGTCGACACCCAGCCGCATGGCCACCTCGACGGTGGCGTCATACTTCGTCGTGGAGGTGTCCTTCGCCAGGCGAAGGGCCTCCAGCGGGGCGTAGAGCTTGTCGCCGTCGATCTTCTTGGCGGCGTCCTCGTAGGACTTGCTGCGCTTCACGGGGTACTCCTCAGAGAGTGTCGGGAGTCGTGGTGTGCGGGCCGAAGCGGGCCCTCCCACGGTGGTGCTGGTCGTGCGGGTGTCGCGGGACTAGCCCTCGACGGTCACGCCCATGGACCGGGCGGTGCCAGCGATGATCTTCGACGCCTGCTCGATGTCGTTGGCGTTGAGGTCGGGCATCTTCAGCTCGGCGATCTCGCGCACCTGAGCGGCCGTGAGCTTGGCGACCTTCGTGGTGTGCGGGGTGCCGGAGCCCTTCTCGACCCCGGCGGCGGCCAGGATCAGGCGCGCGGCCGGCGGCGTCTTCGTCACGAAGGTGAAGGAGCGGTCCTCGAAGACCGAGATCTCCACCGGAACGATCTGCCCACGCTGCGCCTCAGTGGCAGCGTTGTAGGCCTTGCAGAACTCCATGATGTTGACGCCGTGCTGGCCGAGGGCCGGACCGACGGGCGGCGCGGGCGTGGCCGCACCGGCCTTGATCTGCAGCTTGATGATCGCTGCAAGCTTCTTCTTGGGAGGCATGCGATTCGGGTCCTTGCTGTGGGTGCTGCTGGTTGCGGTACTGCTGAACTGCTGAACTGCTGGGACTGCAGCTCTCGTCCTACGAGTTCTTCTGGATCTGGTTGAACGAGAGCTCGACGGGGGTCTCGCGGCCGAAGATCTCCACAAGGCCTTTGATCTTCTGCGACTCCGGGTGGATCTCGCTGATCGTCATCTGCAGAGTGGCGAAGGGGCCGTCGATGACGGTGACCGAGTCGCCCACCTCGAAGTCGAGAACCTTGACCTCGGCGGGCGCCGCCTTCTTGGTCTCCACCTCGGGAGCCAGGATCGCGACGACCTCGTCGAGCGTGAGGGGCGTCGGCTGGTGGGCGTGGCCCACGAAGCCCGTGACACCCGGGGTGTTGCGCACCGCGCCCCACGACTCGTCGGTCAGGTCCATGCGGACCAGGACGTAGCCGGGGTACTTGTTGCGGCGGACCTGCTTGCGCTGGCCGTTCTTGATCTCGACCGCGTCCTCCTGCGGGACCTCCACCTGGAAGATGTAGTCCTCCATGTTCAGCGAGGTCACGCGCGACTCGAGGTTGGTCTTCACGCGGTTCTCGTAGCCCGCGTAGGAGTGGATGACGTACCAGTCACCGTCCTGGCGGCGCAGGGCGTCCTTGAACTCCTTGACCGGGTCGGCGGACTCGGTCGGCTCAGCGGCCGCGGTCGGCTCGGGGGTCGGGGCAGTCTCGGGGGCCTCGGCGACGACGTCGCCCGCCTCCGGCGCAGCCGTCTCCTCAACAGAGGTCTCGACGACGTCGACGTCAGCACCGCTCTCGTGCGGCGCCTCGGAGCTCCACTGGTCGGACACGCTGGTGACCTACTTCCGTAACTCTGGTCTGTCGGCCGCCGTGGGGCGGCCGTGGGCCGGGAACCGGCCGGGACGGGCTAGCTGCCGAACACCCACAGGATCAGCTTGCCGAACCCGAAGTCGAGCACGGACACGTAGAGCATGACCGCGACGACGAACACGATGACGACGCTGGTGTAGGTGAGCAGCTCGTGACGGGTGGGCCGGACGACCTTGCGCAGCTCGTCGAGGATCTGGCTGACGAACAGCCCGACGGCACGGAAAAGGCGCGTGACGACGTTGCCACGCTTGCGGGACGACCCGCCGCGGCGGCCGGAGCCGCGCGTGTCGGCCGTGCTCACGTTCGTCACTGGTCCTCTTCTCGGTTGCTGACCTGTGACCTTCGGCGCCGACACTCCTGGCTGGGATGCCGACGCCGAACGTCATCGGCATCTACGACGCAGGGCAGGAGGGACTCGAACCCCCAACCGCCGGTTTTGGAGACCGGTGCTCTACCAATTGAGCCACTGCCCTACGGGTGGTATGGGGCATGCGTCAGCATGGTTGTCGTCAACCACCCAAGGGGCGAGCATACGCGAGGGACGGGGCCCAAAGCGAACTCGCGGTGATGCCCGACCATTGTGCCCGACTCGTGGGGGTGGTCTCGACCCCGGGGCCGGGTTTCTTTCTGTCGCGCGGCCCGTGGCGACCGCAGCGCGGACGCCGTGGCACGGCATACGGCAGGTCTGGGACCATGCTGTGCGTGACCGAGTCAGCTGCCGCCACCGTCCCCACCCGCCGCATCTCCCGGCGCATCGGCGCCATCGCCGAGTCCGCCACGCTCGCCGTCGACGCCAAGGCCAAGGCGCTCAAGGCCGAGGGCCGGCCCGTGATCGGGTTCGGTGCCGGCGAGCCGGACTTCCCGACGCCGGACTACATCGTCGAGGCCGCGGTCGCCGCCGCGCACGACCCGGCCAACCACCGCTACACGCCGGCCGGGGGGCTGCCGGACCTGAAGAAGGCCATCGTCGCCAAGACCGCGCGCGACAGCGGGTATGCCGTGACCCCCGAGCAGGTGCTCGTCACCAACGGGGGCAAGCAGGCCGTCTACAACACCTTCGCCACGCTGCTCGACCCGGGCGACGAGGTGCTGCTGCCCGCGCCGTACTGGACCACCTACCCCGAGGCGATCAAGCTCGCCGGGGGCACGCCGGTCGAGGTGTTCGCCGGCGAGGACCAGGGCTACCTCGTCACCGTCGAGCAGCTCGAGGCCGCGCGCACCCCGCAGACCAAGGTGCTGCTGTTCTGCTCCCCGTCCAACCCCACCGGGGCGGTCTACCCCCCCGAGCAGGTCCGCGCGATCGGCGAATGGGCCCTCGAGCACGGGATCTGGGTCGTCACCGACGAGATCTACGAGCACCTGACCTACGACGGGGTGCGCTCGGCGTCGATGCCGGTGGAGGTGCCCGGACTGGCCGACACCTGCGTGGTGCTCAACGGGGTCGCCAAGACCTACGCCATGACCGGCTGGCGGGTGGGCTGGATGATCGGCCCGAAGGACGTCGTCAAGGCGGCGACCAACCTGCAGTCGCACGCGACGTCCAACGTGTCCAACGTGTCCCAGCGCGCTGCCATCGCCGCGCTCAACGGCTCGCTGGACGCGGTCGAGGAGATGAAGGTGGCCTTCGACCGTCGCCGCCGCACCATCGTCGACATGCTCAACGACATCCCCGGCGTCGACTGCCCGACGCCGGAGGGCGCGTTCTACGTCTACCCCTCGGTCAAGGGCGTGCTCGGCAAGACGATCCGCGGCAAGGTCCCGACCAGCTCGGTCGAGCTGGCCGAGCTGATCCTCGACGAGGTCGAGGTGGCCGTGGTGCCGGGCGAGGCGTTCGGGCCGAGCGGCTACCTGCGCCTGTCCTACGCGCTCGGGGACGCCGACCTCGCCGAGGGCGTCGGCCGGATCCAGAAGCTGCTCGCCGAGGCGCACTGACGCCCCCGTGACCGCGGCCCGTCCCTGACCGGGGGCGGGCCGCGGTCGCGTGGGGTCCTCCGTCCCTCGCGGGGCGGCGGGTGGCGTGGCAGGCTCGGTGCATGAGCGACAACGAGTCCTACGACGACTACAGCGTCGACGACGAGACCCAGCTGCAGCCGGGTGACACGCTCGACGACCGGTACCGCGGCGTGGAGGACATCCTCGACGAGGGCTGGTCACCACCGGAGCGGCCGCGGGGCGTCAACGCCTTCGGGACGACCGCCTCGGAGCAGCACCAGGGCGAGAGCCTGGAGCAGCGCATGCGCCAGGAGGAGCCGGACCCGTCGGCCGCGTTCGACGACCCGCTCGAGGACCGCGAGGAGGACCCGGACGCCCCGCGCGAGGAGGACGAGTTCCTCGATGACGGCGAGGTGGGCGACCGGCGGGCCGGACGGCTGGTCGACCCGGACGAGGGCGCCCACGAGGACGAGGAGTCCGAGCTGTGGGGTGGCGACGTCGGCATCGACGGTGCCGGCGCCTCGGCCGAGGAGGCCGCCATGCATGTGGTCGAGGAGTGAGCGCCGCCGCACGCTGACCGATCCCCTGGGTGGCCACCCACCCGGGCTGACACACTGTCGCGCATGCATCGACCGGTCGACCGGCTCCCGAAAGCGCACCTGCACCTGCACTTCACCGGGTCGATGCGCCTGCCCACGCTGCTGGAGCTGGCCGCCAAGCACGGCATCACGCTGCCCGAGGCGCTGACCTCGGCCTGGCCGCCGCGGCTGCGCGCCACCGACGAGCGGGGCTGGTTCCGGTTCCAGCGGCTCTACGACATGGCCCGGGCGTGCGTGCGTGACGAGGCGGACATGCGACGGATCGTGCGCGAGGCCGGCGAGGACGACGCGGCCGAGGGGTCG
>JBQCDV010000193.1:0-4872 GCA_051960855.1 Actinomycetales bacterium | reverse complement strand
CAACGCCTCGGTCGCGGCCGGGTCGCCCACGACGACGCCGTACCGGCGGGCGCCCTCCTCGGTGACCAGCCCGCGCCGGACCTCCAGGTCCACCAGCGCGGGATCGCGTTCGAGCGGGTCGCCCCACCCGCCGCCACCCCACGGGACGAAGTGCAGCACGTCACCGGGGAACACCTTCACGTCGTGGCACTTCGACGGCAGCACCTCCCGGCCGCCGTCCGCCCGCTCGATCCACTTCGTGCCGCGCGCGCCGGGCGCGCCGCCGTTGACCCCCCACGGGTAGGTCAGCCAGCGGTCGTCGTGGATCGCGATCTCACCCGGCTCCTCGAACACGTACGCCACGTCGACGCCGTTGCCGCCCCGGTGCAGCCCGGCCCCGCCGGTGTCGGCCACGGTCTCCCACTTCTCGATCCGCAGCGGGTAGTACGACTCCAGGTACTCGCAGGGGATGTTGACGAAGCTCGGCCAGAGCGAATGGCCGTCCGGCCCGTCGCCGAGCGGCCGCCCGGGAATGCCGCCGAAGCCGATCGAGTACAGCTGGAACCACTCGCCCGCCCGGTCGCCCGACGTGTAGTGGCCGGAGTACATGAAGTGCGGCGACGACGAGAACCCCGCCGCGTTGAGCAGCGCCGGGTTGGTCTGCCCGAGCAGGCCGCCGAACAGGTCGAACACCCGCCCGATCCCGTGGTTGCGCCCCGACAGCGCGGCCGGGAACTTCGGCTTCCAGTACGAGCCCTCCGGGATCGTGACGTCGACCAGCGGGTAGAACCCGTCGTTCCAGAGGATCTGCGGGTCGGCCACGGTGATCATGTATATGCCGAAGAACATCCGGGCCAGGTTCTCGTTGAGGTAGTAGTTCACCGGCCCGACCGCCTGCGGCGACGAGCCGCTGAAGTCCAGGTGCACCTTCTCACCGGTGCGAGTCAGGGAGAGCTTGAGCTCGTAGGGGCCGTAGCCGACGCCGTCATCGCAGATGTAGTCGGTGAAGGACAGCGTCTTGCCCTCCTCGAACACCACCTGCAACAGCGTCTTCATCGCCTGGTAGTTGCGGTCGAGCAGCGCGTCGAGCGCCGAGAGGTAGGTGTCGACGCCGAAGCGGGCGCACATCTCCTGCACGCGGCGGCCCGCAGTCCGGCACGCTGCCACCAGACCGTTGAGGTCGGCCCGGTTCCACTCCGGCACCCGCACCTGGTTGAGGATGATGCGCAGGGCGTCCTCGTTCACCTGGCCCTTCTTGTAGAGCGTGAACGGCGGAATCACCACGCCCTCTTCGTAGATCGTGCGCGCGTCGGTGGGCATGGACGACGGCGTCTTGCCGCCGACATCGGACATGTGGCCGAACATCGAGGACCAGCCGACGACGCGGCCCTCGAAGTAGATGGGCATGACCACCAGCCAGTCGTTGGCGTGACTGATGGCCGCGCCGCAGGAGTAGGGGTCGGAGGTCAGGAGGACGTCGCCCTCCTCGATGTCGCCGTCGAAGCCGTCGAGGAAGTCGGGAATGGACAGCCCGAACTGACCGACGACCATCTTGCCGGCGGGGTCGGCGATGAGGGGGAACTCGTCGTGCTGCTCGCGGATGCCGGGCGACAGCGCGGTCCGGAAGAGCACCTCGTCCATCTCGTACCGCGCGTTGCGCAGGCCGTTCTCGATGAGGTCGAGGGTGACGAGGTCGACGTCGACGTGCGGCGCCGGCGTGGAGACAGGTGCGATGACGCGTGCCATGGTCAGGCCTCCGTGCTCTCGAGGGGACGGATCAGCAGGCTTCCGCTCTCGTGGGTCGTCGCGGCATGGCCGGGCAGCACGAGGGTCGTGGAGTCCATCTCGGTGATGATCGCGGGACCGGGGACGACGTCTCCGGCGCGCAGCTTCAGGCGGTCGTAGACCGCGGCGTCGACGAACTCGCCGTCGACATAGATCTGGTGGTCGCTCGACTTCGCCGCCGCCGGGTCGCCGTCGCCTGCTTCGAGTGTCGTGGCTGCGACCTGTGGCCTCGGCCCGCTCACCATGGCTCGAGCGTTGACGAGCTCGTGGTCGTTGGTGAGCGTGAAGGAGAACAGCCGCTCGTGCTCGCGGTCGAACTGTGCCGCTAGCTCGGTCAGCGCGTCTTCGGCGCGGTCGAGCAGCGACGCGTCCACATCGATCGGGATGTCGAAGCCCTGACCGAAGTAGCGCACGTCGACCTGGTACGTGACCTGCTGCGCGGAGTCCGGAATCCCTTGCGCGGTAACGCTTTCGCTGGCAGTCGCGGCGAGCGAGGAGAGGATCTCGCGCAGTTCCTCGCCCTTGAGCTCGGAGAAGCGGCGCAGGCAGGTGCGAGCCGACTCGTTGCGGACCGACGTGGTGGCGTCGCCGAGAGCGCACAGCACGCCAGGGCTGGGGGGCACGATGACCGGCCACGCACCGGTGAGCTTCCCCAGGGCGTTGGCGTGCAGGGGCCCTGCCCCACCGAAGGCGACAAGGGCGAAGTCGCGGGGGTCGAAGCCCTGCTGCACGGACACCAGTCGCAGGCCGCCGAGCATGTTCTCGTTGACGATGTCGACGATGCCGGCAGCGGCGGCTTCGACGCTCGGCAGTCCCATCGCGTCGGCGATCGTGGCAACGGCTGCGCGGGAGGCCTCGCGGTCGAGGGTGATCTCGCCGCCGGCGAGCGAGGTCGGCAGATATCCGAGAACGACGTTGGCGTCGGTGACGGTCGGTGCCTGGCCGCCGCGTCCGTAGGCCGCCGGCCCGGGCTCGGCGCCCGCCGACTGCGGCCCGACCCGGAGGGCCTTGGTCAGCTCGGGCACGTGGGCGATGGACCCACCGCCTGCGCCGACGGTGCGCACATCGACAGCCGAAGCGCGGACGGTGAGGTCTCCGACCTTTGTCTCCCGACCGATGCGGGGCTTGAGTCCTTGCACCAGGGCGACGTCGGTCGAGGTGCCGCCCATGTCGAAGGTGAGCAGCTCGGAGTGCCCGGACTGCTCGGCGACCCAGACGGCGCCGGTGACGCCGCCGGCGGGGCCGGACAACAGCAGGGTGACGGGGGAGTCGACGGCCGCCTGGGCTGCCGCGAGCCCACCGTCGCTGCGCAGGATCGCGAGGTCGCCGGACACGTCCTGCGTGGCCAGCTGCGAGGCGAGGTTGTTGACGTAGCGCGCCACCTGCGGCTGGACGTAGCCGTTGGCGACGGTCGTCAGGGCGCGCTCGTACTCCCGGAGCTCGGGAAGCACGACCGACGACAGCGACACCGGCACACCGGGCAGCTCCTCGGCGGCCAGCTCGGCGAGGCGTCGTTCGTGGGTGTCGTTGGCGAAGGCGTTGATGAGAGAGACCGCGAGCGCCTGGACGCCGGCCTGCTTGAGCCGTTGCAGCGCGGCTCGCGCTGCCTCCTCGTCCAGGGGCTCGACAATGCTGCCCTCGCTGGCCACCCGTTCGGGCACCTCGACGGTGTTCTCGAGCGCTGCCAACGGCTCCGGCTTGGGCCAGATGATCCAGCCGGCCAACCCACCGGGCACGTACGAGCGCGCGATCTGCAGGACCTGCCGGAAGCCGGCGGTGGTGACCAGCCCGACGACTGCCCCCTTGCCTTCGAGGATCGCGTTGGTCGCCACGGTTGTCCCGTGCAGGACGTGGGCGATCTGGGAGCGGTCGATGCCCGCGGACTGGCACACCTTGTCGATGCCGTGCAGTACGCCGACGGACTGGTCCTGCGGAGTCGAGGCGGTCTTGGCCCGCCACGTCTGGCCACTGTCCTCGTCGACGAGCAGCACGTCGGTGAAGGTGCCTCCCACGTCGACGCCGAGTCGAAATGTCATGCCGAGCTCTCTCCCTTCAGATGATCGACGCCGCGGCGAGGCTGGAACGCTCGTCGTCGGACAGTCCCAGCAGGTCCCCCCAGACCTCGTTGTTGTGCTCGCCGAGCCGAGGGCCGGTGCGCCGGACGGACCCGGGTGTCTCCGACAGCCGGGGAAAGACGCCCTGCATCGGGAGCTCGCCGAAGTCGCGGTCGGGGACGGTGACGATGGCCGACCTGGCTGCGAAGTGCGGGTCGGCGAGCATGTCGCGGGCGCGGAAGATGCGGCCTGCCGGCACGCCGCTGTCGTGCAGGCGCTCCAGCAGGTCACCGCTGGGCACCGTGCAGGTCCACTTCGCGATGAGCCCGTCGAGCTCCTCCATCGCGGCGCCACGGGCGGAGTGGGTGGCATACCGCGGGTCGCTCGCCAGCTCCGGCTGCTCCATGGCTGCCGCGAGCCGCGAGAACACCGAGTCCTGGTTGGCGGCGATCAGGATCAGGTCACCGTCCGCCGTCGGATAGACGTTGGACGGGGCGACGTTGGGCAGCGTCGCCCCCGTCCGCTCTCGCTGGTAGCCGGCGACCGCCCACTCGGGGACCAGCGACTCCATCATCGCGAGCACGGCCTCGTAGATGGCCGAGTCGACGACCTGACCGCGTCCCGTCCGCTCCCGGGAGTGCAGCGCGACCAGCGTCCCGAGGCAGGCGAAGACCGCGGCCAGCGCGTCGCCGAGAGAGATGCCGGCGCGCACCGGAGCGCCATGGGGCTCGCCCATGACATAGCGGATCCCGCCCATGGCCTCACCGATCGACCCGAAGCCCGCGCGTGGCGCGTAGGGGCCGGTCTGCCCGTAGCCGGTCACGCGCGTGACGACGAGGCGTGGGTTGATCTCCCACAGCTGCTCCGGCCCGAGGCCCCAGCGCTCCAGCGTGCCGGGACGGAAGTTCTCGACGAGGACGTCAGCCTTCGACAGCAGCTGCCGGATCAGGTCCTGCCCCTCGGCGCTGCGCAGGTTGCAGGTCACCGACTTCTTGTTCCGAGCGACGACCGGCCACCACAGCGACTTCCCGTGCGGCTTCTCGCGGCCCCACTC
>JBQCDV010000192.1:0-4186 GCA_051960855.1 Actinomycetales bacterium | reverse complement strand
GGCAGCGGGCCGCCGCTCTCCTGGCACCGCCGCCACCTCCCGGTGCCCGGGCCGTGAAGCGGCCAGCCGTGGGAATGGTCGGAGACGTCCCGAAGGTTGGCGACGACAGGGACGCCCAGAGGCGCCGCCGTTAGCCACCGCCCAACAGTCAGGAGCAGCTATGCCCACTCGCACCGCCCGCGTCGCGTGGAACGGAACCCTCGAGCAGGGGTCAGGTCAGGTCGAGCTCACGAGCAGCAAGGTGGGCACCTACGACGTCAGCTTCCCCAAGCGCGCGGCTGACGAGGCCGACGGCACCACCAGCCCGGAAGAGCTCATCGCGGCCGCCCACGCTGCCTGCTACGCGATGCAGCTGTCCGCGAACATCGCGCAGGCCGGTGGTACGCCCCAGAGCCTCGACGTGCGGGCCGATGTGAGCCTCGGGCCGGACAAGGAGCGCGGCGGCTTCGAGATCACTGAGATCGTTCTGACCGTCGAGGGTGAGGTCGAGGGCCTCGACGAGGCTGGTTTCCAGCAGGCGGCCCAGGACGCCAAGGCCGGCTGCCCGGTGAGCAAGGCGCTGTCGGGCACCACGATCACCCTCAACGCCTCCCTCGCCTGAGGTCTCCTCACGCCCTGGCGGCCTCGTGTCGCTGCCCCTGGCACCCCTGAACCGGGCTGGTGCCAGGGGCCTTTCATGCCCTGTTGTCCGAGCTGTTGAGATGCCTCAACGAAACGTCCATTCGGCGCTGCGCGTCTCTAGCATCGCTCCGGCAAGCGTTGATATCAACGCACTGTTGGCTGCCAGCTCAGCAGGTGGCAAACGACGTTCTTGGGGGCGACGTGGAGCACGCGGACATCACCGGGCATTCGCCGCTCGTCGTCGCCGGGCTGCTCACAGCCATCCGCGACCTCGGCTCCACGCCGGACCTGCGGCAGGCGTGGCACGCGGTCGCCGGACTCTGTGCGACGAAGCTCGGTGAGGCCTGTCTGATCTCGATCGAGGAGGACTCGGGAGAGCGCTGGGAGGTGGCTCGGGGAGCCGAGCCGGACGTGCTGCGCCTGCACGGGGCCACGAGCCGCCTGCGGAACACCTGTCACGCGGTCGCGCCTCACCACCTCGTCATCCCCGTGGTGCCCCCTCCGGCCTCGGGCGTGTCGGGCTACGAGGGGTCGCTGCAGGTGCACTGGTTCTCCGAGTACCGCCCCGGGCTCGCCGATCTCGCGCTCGCCCAGATCGTCGTGGACCACGCCGTGACTGCGATCCAGGCTGCCCGCACCGCCGAGCAGCTGCAGCGGGACCAGGCACGGGCCGCTCACCTGGAGACCGCACTCGCCACCAATCGCGACATCGGCATGGCGATGGGCATCGTGATGGCTCGTCACCTGGTGAGCGCGGACGAGGCCTTCAACGTGTTGCGCCGCGTGAGCCAGCTCCAGCATCGCAAGCTGCGTGACGTCGCGGGAGACGTGGTGCTGACCGGATGCCTGCCTGAGCTACCCGCGCCTTCGGCGGTCGTCGACGTCACGGTGTCGAACGGCGTGGCCGCGGCTTCTGCCTGAACGACGCGCGGGTCAGCTCTGCGGACGTGGGCTGGGCCGAAGGGCCTTGCGGAGGTCCTCGACATTCGCGACGGCTGGCCCCTCGCTGCCCTCGAGGTCGGCGGCCCACTCCGCCATGTCGCACACCGCCGCCACGCGGTTGACCGTGTCCTGCAGCGTCAGCAGCTCCTGCAGGGCCATGTCGCGCGCCGTGCGCGCGGCCGTCGCCTCCGCGCGCAGCCGCTCCAACTCTGCGGTGAGCTGTGCGGCCGCCTGCTCCCCGGAGTCCGCCTCAGCGGGCGAATGTCCAGGGGAGCCGGCCTGACCGCTGTGGCCGCGCGCGCCAGCTGCCCAGCCTTCCACGCCCGGCACCTCCCCTGGGGTCCCACAATGAACGTCGTGTGCTCGGCGCTCACGCTGAGTATAGATTTCGCTTGCCGTGACGGCACGTTGGGCGAGTGCAGCGATTGTGTCGCGCGGTCGCCATTCCGGTCGACCTTTTGTGATCATTACTTTTTGCTCATGGGTTGTGACTCGGCAGCGTCGTTTTTCCTCGACGCGCGCCCCCTCTGCGCCGTTCGGAAAGCAACGACGCGGGCATCAACCGTTCCCGCATCGCGCTCTGCGTCAGTCCTCGCTGATGAGACCGTCGTCGCCGCAGTTGGCGAACTGTGTGTCCAGCCAGTCCCAGGACAGGGCGGCGCCGGCCTTGACCTGCACCTGCTGGTCGGCGGTGTAGCTGCCGCTGATCTTCACCGCTGCCTCGCCGCCCGGCGGGAGCGTCGTGGGCGCGGACACGGTGGCGGCCCACGGCTTCCCCTCGATCTGCGGGTTGAGGCTGACGATGCGGATAGCCGCATTAGTCTCGTTCACGACCACACCCGTGAGCACCACGTGGTACGTGCCGCGCTTGAAGTGTGTCCCGCGCTCGAGGTTGGGGGCGAAGTGAGCGTCCTGGAAGTTGACGTACGGTTCGTTTCCCCGCGGGCAGGCGCCGGGGGCGGGGGCGACCGGGCCGCTTGCTCCACCGACGGGGGCTGCGGCGGCAGCGGGCGACTCCAGCGTCGACACACCAGGGGCCTCGCTACTCAGGGCGAGCCGAGTCACGGGCACGCCGACGGCCACGGCGATGGCGGCGCTGACGACGAGACCGAGACGCGTGCGGGAAGGAGACGACGAGGAAGTAGACATCGGACCAAGCTCCTTCGGGTGGGCAGCCATGTCAGTGGCACGCAGTGGTGCCGGAGTCAGCGGTGGCGCCGGCCGACGTGACGAAGTTCCATGAGTAGCTGCCCGGCGACAGCGTCATCTGCAGCACTCCGAAGGTCGACGCGAGCCGGAACTCACTGTTGGCCTGGGTGGTCCCGAGGTTGAAGAAGCTGCGACCCCCGGTGCCGACGACGAACTCACGGACGCCCTTCGCAGGGTCGGCGACACCCGACGCGTCCTGCGGTGCGAAGCGCTCGTAGTAGTGCGCGTGCCCGGTCAAGACGACGTCAGCGCCCTTGCTGTACAGCAGGCTGTAGATGGACTGCATGTCGGGCTGGCGGTCGTGGCTCGAGGAGTACAGCGGGATGTGCCAGTAGGCCAGCGTGCACTTCGTCGGGTGGGCGTTGAGGTCCGAGAGCAGCCACTGGTACTCCGGGTTGCCCGGGTTGCAGCCGCCGATGACGCCGCACTGGCTGTCGAGGGCGACCACGTGCCAGCTGCCGATGTCGTAGGAGTACCAGGACGTGCAGTTGATGGTGCACCCCGGGTCCAGCGGGTGGGAGCGGTCACCGAAGTAGGTGAAGTAGCCCTCGCCACCGGTCGGCTGGATCGTGCTGCCGACGTAGCCGTACTCATGGTTGCCGGGGATGGGACGGGCAATGGAGTTCATCCGACCCCACGTCGGCCCGTACATCGTCTGGAAGTCCGACAGGGTGCCGTACTCGTACTGGTCGTCCCCCAGCGGCAGCAGTGCGTCGGGCTTGAGCTGCATCGCCAGGTTGGACGTGGCGAGCTGCTGACACGCCGTGGCACTGGTCACCTTGCCCGAGGTGCACGCGATGTCTCCCGCCGCCACGATCGTCGGTCCCGACGGCGCGGAAGACGGCGTGGAGGACGACGTGGACGACGGCGTGGATGACGACGTGGTTGCGGTCGCAGCCGGCGAGGAGGTGCTCGAGGTCGGCGCCGTCGTCGTCGAGGTCGGGGGGGACGTGGCCGGGGAGGTCGAGCCCGAGATCGTCGTGATGACGAGGCGCGGGGGCTGGAGCGACTCCCGGCTGCCGAACTTGTCGACCGACGTGCGCGCATCGGTCAGGGCGAGGTTGACAGTGCCGTTGCCGGTGATGGCGCCGGTGACGTCGACGGCTGTCCAGGTGTTGAGCTTGAGGTTGGAGTCGCTTCCGAGCTTGGTACCGAGCGGCGGCGCCGTCGCATAGGTGACACCCGTCTCGGTCCAGCTGCCATCAGTGGTCCACGCGGTCAAGGGGACCGTGCTGGTGGAGTAGCTGTAGAGCTGCAGACTGGCGGATACGACGGTTCCGCTGAGACCGGTGACGTTGGCGCGCAAGTAGCTCGTCACCGTCGGTGTCGTGCTCGAGCCCGCCTCCGTGTTGATGTTGTACTTCGCGCCGTAGTTGGTGGTCGGCTGGTCCGACGCGACGTAGGTGTCGGCCAC
>JBQCDV010000191.1:0-4192 GCA_051960855.1 Actinomycetales bacterium | reverse complement strand
TCGGCCCCGAGCAGAACCTGCTCGTCGCCACGCCGGCGCACTGCCGCCAGGTCGAGCTGCCCTTCCCGGTGATCGACAACGACGAGCTCGCCAAGATCGTCCACATCAACCGCGACGGCGACCTGCCTGGCTTCGCCACCGTCACCGTCCGCGGCACCTACCGCGTGGACGGCGGGGGAGCGGCTCTGGAGGCCCGGCTGGAGGAGATCTGCCGCGAGGTGTCGGCGGCGATCGACGAGGGCGCCCGGTTTGTCGTGCTGTCCGACCGGGAGTCCGACGCCGACCTGGCGCCGATCCCGTCGCTGCTGCTGACCTCAGCGGTCCACCACCACCTGATCCGCGAACACACCCGCACCCAGGTCGGCCTGATCGTCGAGGCCGGCGACGTCCGCGAGGTCCACCACGTCGCGCTGCTCATCGGCTACGGCGCTGCAGCCGTCAATCCCTACCTGGCGATGGAGTCCGTCGAGGACCTCGCCTCCCAGGGGGTGCTCGGCAACGTCACCGCCGAAGACGCCGTGCACAACCTCATCAAGGCCCTCGGCAAGGGCGTCCTCAAGGTGATGTCCAAGATGGGCATCTCGACGGTGGCGTCCTACCGCGGCGCGCAGGTGTTCGAGGCCATCGGGCTGTCGCAGGAGCTCGTGGACCGCTGGTTCACCGGCACCGTCTCGCGGCTGGGTGGCGTCGGTCTCGACGTCATCGCCGACGAGGTCAAGCTGCGCCACCAGCGGGCCTACCCCCCGAGAGGAACGGCGCCCGCCCATCGGCGTCTGGAGGTGGGTGGCGAGTACCAGTGGCGGCGGGAGGGGGAGCCGCACCTCTTCGACCCCGACACCGTCTTCCGGCTGCAGCACTCCACGCGTTCTCGTCGGTATGACGTTTTCAAGCAGTACACGCAGAAGGTCGACCAGCAGTCGCGGCGCCTGATGACCCTGCGGGGCCTCTTCGAGCTGCGCGAGGGCGCACGCCCCGCCGTTCCGATCGACGAGGTCGAGCCGGTCAGCTCGATCGTCAAGCGCTTCTCCACCGGCGCGATGTCCTACGGCTCCATCTCCCGTGAGGCCCACGAGACCCTCGCGATCGCGATGAACCGGCTCGGGGCGCGGTCCAACACGGGCGAGGGTGGCGAGGACAGCGACCGTCTCTACGACGAGCGGCGCTCGGCGATCAAGCAGGTGGCCAGTGGCCGCTTCGGCGTGACCAGCGAGTACCTCACGGCCGCCGACGACCTGCAGATCAAGATGGCGCAGGGGGCGAAGCCCGGCGAGGGCGGCCAGCTGCCCGGCCACAAGGTCTACCCGTGGGTGGCGAGCACGCGGCACTCGACGCCTGGCGTCGGGCTCATCTCGCCGCCGCCGCACCACGACATCTACTCGATCGAGGACCTCGCCCAGCTCATCCACGACCTGAAGAACTCCAACCCCGCTGCGCGCATCCACGTGAAGCTGGTGTCGGAGGTCGGGGTCGGGACGGTCGCCGCGGGAGTGGCCAAGGCGCACGCCGATGTGGTCCTCATCTCCGGCCACGACGGCGGCACCGGCGCGGCGCCCATGACGAGCCTCAAGCACGCCGGCACGCCGTGGGAGCTCGGTCTCGCCGAGACGCAGCAGACGCTGCTGCTCAACGGTCTGCGCGACCGCATCGTGGTGCAGACCGACGGCCAGCTCAAGACCGGTCGCGACGTGGTCATCGCCGCGCTGCTCGGGGCCGAGGAGTTCGGCTTCGCCACCGCACCGCTGGTCGTCAGCGGCTGCGTGATGATGCGGGTCTGCCACCTCGACACCTGCCCGGTCGGGGTCGCGACCCAGAACCCGGAGCTGCGCAAGCGCTTCTCGGGCAAGCCCGAGTTCGTCGTCACCTTCTTCGAGTACATCGCCGAGGAGGTGCGCGAACACCTGGCTCGGCTGGGCTTCCGCAGCCTCGAGGAGGCCATCGGTCACGTCGAGCTCATCGACGCCACCGAGGCGGTGGACCACTGGAAGGCCCGCGGACTCGACCTCGCGCCGTTGCTGCACGTCCCGGCTGTCGCCGAGGACGCGCCCCGTCGGCACGTCATCTCTCAGGACCACGGGCTGGAGAAGGCTCTCGACCACCAGCTGATCGCCCGGGCGGCCGACGCTCTCGAGCACGGCACCCCGGTGCGCATCGATCTCCCGGTCCGCAACGTCAACCGGACCGTCGGCACGATGCTGGGCCACGAGGTCACGCGTCGCTACCGCGGCGCGGGGCTGCCCGACGACACCATTGATGTCACTCTGACAGGAAGCGCCGGGCAGTCCCTCGGCGCCTTCCTGCCCCGCGGGGTCACGCTGCGCCTGCAGGGCGACGCCAACGACTATGTCGGCAAGGGCCTCTCTGGCGGCCGCATCATCGTCCGGCCGGACCTGCGCAGCCACTTCGAGGCTGAGCGCAACGTCATCGCCGGCAACGTGCTGCTCTACGGCGCCACGAGCGGCGAGCTCTTCGTCCGCGGCGTGGTCGGGGAGCGCTTCGCCGTCCGCAACTCGGGGGCTACGGCCGTCGTAGAGGGCGTCGGCGACCACGCCTGCGAGTACATGACCGGTGGCACGGTGGTCATCCTCGGGCGCACCGGCCGCAACGTCGCCGCCGGCATGAGCGGGGGCACGGCCTACGTGCTCGACCTCGTGCCCGGACGCGTCAACCGGGAGCTCGTCGAGCTCGAGCCGCTGGACCCCGAGGACCGCGACCTGGTGCGGTTGCTGGTCGAGCGGCACCGCGACGAGACCGGCTCGAGCCTCGCCGCCCGCCTGCTCGAGGACTGGGAGGCCGTGGCCTCCCGCTTCACCAAGGTCATGCCGCGTGACTTCAAGCGCGTGCTGACCGCCCGCACGGCCGCCGCCGAAGCCGGCCTCGACCCCGACTCGACCGAGGTCTTCGCGACCCTGATGGAGGCTTCCCATGGCTGACCCGAAGGGCTTCCTCACCACGGCGCGCGAACTGCCGAAGCGCCGGCCCGTCGATGTGCGGATCCGTGACTGGCAGGAGGTCTACGAGGAGCAGCAGCGCTCGCAGACGTCGAGCCAGGCCGGTCGCTGTATGGACTGCGGCATCCCCTTCTGCCACTCCGGGTGCCCCCTCGGCAACCTCATCCCAGAGTGGAACGACCTGGTGTGGCGCGGGGACTGGGCGCTCGCGAGCCAGCGGCTGCACGCCACGAACAACTTCCCGGAGTTCACCGGCCGGCTCTGCCCCGCCCCCTGTGAGACCGCCTGCGTCCTCGCGATCGACCCCGCGCAGAGCGGGGGAGCGGTCACGATCAAGCAGGTCGAGGTCTCCATCGCCGAGCACGCCTGGGAGGACGGGAACCTCCCGCCCGTGATCCCCGACCGGCTCTCGGGCAAGACCGTCGCCGTGGTCGGCTCTGGTCCGGCTGGCCTGGCAGCGGCACAGCAGCTCACGCGCGCCGGCCACACGGTCGTCGTCCTCGAGCGAGCCGACCGGATCGGCGGCCTGCTGCGCTACGGCATCCCCGAGTTCAAGATGGAGAAGGCGGTCCTGGACCGACGCCTGGCGCAGATGACGGCCGAGGGGACTCGCTTCCGCACCGGCGTCAACGTCGGCGAGGCCATCGGAGGCAAGGCGCTGCGCGACAAGTACGACGCTGTCGTCCTCGCTGTCGGCGCCACGCTGCCGCGTGACCTCCCGGTGCCCGGCCGCGAGCTGCGCGGAGTCCACCAGGCGATGGACTACCTGCCGCTGGCCAACCGGGTACAGGAGGGCGACGCCGCGGAGCCGGAGATCTCGGCGGCGGGCAAGCACGTCGTCGTCATCGGCGGCGGCGACACCGGCGCCGACTGCCTCGGGACGGCGCTGCGTCAGGGCGCGGCCTCGGTGACGCAGCTGGAGATCATGCCGCGGCCCAGCGAGGAGCGGCCGGCCGCGCACCCCTGGCCGACCTATCCGATGATCTACCGCGTCTCCAGTGCCCACGAAGAGGGCGGCGAGCGGGTCTACGCGGTCAACACCAACCGCTTCGTCGACGACGGAAACGGCAACGTCGCGGCGCTGGAGCTCGTCGAGGTCGAGCTGGTCGATGGGCGTTTCCAGGAGGTGCCCGGCTCGGCCCGCGACCTGCGTGCCGACCTGGTGCTGCTAGCGATGGGCTTCACCGGTCCGCAGACCACTGGACTGGTCGAGCAGCTCGGTCTCGAACTGGACGCCCGGGGCA
>JBQCDV010000190.1:0-30324 GCA_051960855.1 Actinomycetales bacterium | reverse complement strand
GCCGCGTACATCACCTGCTCGGGACGGCAGCCGGCGGAGCGCGGCGTGTCGAGCCGCACCGCGACGAGGTCCGCGCGCGCCCCGGCCGCGAGCCGGCCCGCGTCGGCCCAGCCGATCGCGGCGTGATCCGTGAGCGCGGCTAACAGGTCCGCCGGGGTGAAGACGCCGCGTCGGCCGGAACCCAACCGCTCGTGCATCTCCAGCGCCCGGGCCTCCTCGAGCAGGTCGATCACGGCGTGCTGGTCGCTGCCTAGGCACAGGCGGCCACCGGCGTCGGCGAGGGCGCGGGCCGGGCCGATGCCATCCGCGAGGTCCCGCTCTGTGGTGGGGCAGAAGCAGGCGTAGGCATGAGACGCACCCAGGACGGCGATGTCGTCAGCGGTCAGGTGCGTGGCGTGCACAGCGGTGGTGGACGGTCCCAGCGCACCGGCCTCGGCCAAGAGGCGCGTGGGGGTGACCCCGTGGACATCGAGGCAGGCGTCGTTCTCGGCGGGCTGCTCGGACAGGTGCACGTGCAGCGGCCGACCGGACGCCGCGGCGACGATGGTCGGCAGTTCTGCCGCAGCCACCGCGCGCACGGAGTGGATGGCGGCGCCCACGCGCGTCGTCTCGTCCTCCCGCAGCTGCGAGAAGCGCTCGGCCCAGCCCTCCACGCGACCGTCCCCGAAGCGGCGCTGCTCCGGACTCAGCGGGAGGTAGCCGCCCGCGGCCGACGGGTCGAGGCCGCCCTGCAGGTAACAGGTGTCGAGCAGCGTGAGGCGGACCCCTGCTTCGCGCGCGGCCTGCCGCAGCACCTCACCCATCTCGTTGGGATCGTCGTACGGCGTCCCGTCCGGCTGGTGGTGCAGGTAGTGGAACTCCCCGACGGTGGTGACGCCCGCGAGGGCCATCTCTGCGAAGACCGCGCGCGCCAGCGCTCGGTAGTTGTCAGGCGTTAGTCGCTGCGCCACCGCATACATCGCCTGGCGCCAGGTCCAGAAGGTCCCACCGTCGGCGTGGGTCCGACCCCGCAGCGCGCGGTGGAAGGCGTGCGAGTGGGCGTTGGCAAAGCCCGGCAGGACCAGACCCCCGAGCTGGACGTCGCTGGCGCTCGGGTTGGGGCGCGGGGAGCTGGACTCGTCCTCGGCGAGGGTGACAGCGGTGATGCGACCAGCAGTTGCCTCGATCGTGACGTCCGCCGCCACGCCGGTGGGGAGCCAGGCGTAGTCGCAGCGGTAGCGGGTGACGTCGCCGCCTGCTGTGGACATCAACCGGCGAGGTCGTCGATGACGCACTGGAGGGCGGCGACGCCGGCCAGGCAGTCCGCCTCCTCGGCGTGCTCGGCGGGCGAGTGGGAGACACCGGTCGGGTTGCGGACGAAGAGCATCGCGGCGGGGATGCCAGCAGCAGCCAGGATCCCGGCATCATGGCCGGCCCCTGTCGGGAGCACGGGAGCGTGGAGCAGACTGGCCAGCCGGTCCCGCAGCGCGCCGTCGAAGTCGACTGCGGGTGACACCGACTCGGCCTCGACCGCCACCCTCGTGCCATCACGCTCGGCACGGTCAGTCGACATTCGCGAGATGACCTCCAGCAGCTGAGCCAAGGACTCGTCATCCCCGGCCCGAGCATCCAGCCACGCGCTCACATGGGACGGGATGGCGTTGGTGCCGTTAGGGATAACTTCAAGCCGACCAAAAGTGGCCCGAGCGTCCGCCAGCCGCGCCTGTTTCGCTGCCGCCAGAGCAGTCATGGCGTAGGTCAGCATCGGGTCGTGCCGGTCGCCCATCACGGTCGTGCCGGCGTGGTTCGCCTCGCCGTCGAAGTCGAAGCGCCAGCGACCGTGCGGCCAGATCCGGCTGGCTACGCCCACGGCGTGCCCCGTGTCGACCAGTCCGCGGCCCTGCTCCACGTGCAGCTCGACGAAGGCGCCGATCCGGCCGAAGGTCTCCTCATCACGGCCGAAGCCCTCCGGCTCCACACCCGCGGCCGCGGCCGCGTCCGCGAGAGTGACCCCGTCCCGGTCGCGGAGACCGCGTGCGCGGTCGCCGGCGAGAGCCCCCGTGAGCAGCCGAGACCCGGCGCAGGCGATGCCGAAGCGGCCGCCCTCCTCGTCGGCGAAGACCGCGAGAGCCATCGGGCGCCGCGGCGTCCGGCCGGCGGCACGCAGCCCCTCCACCGCGGCGAGTGCACTGACGACACCGAGCGGCCCGTCGAAAGCCCCACCCTGCGGCACCGAGTCCAGGTGCGAGCCGACGACGAGGGCGTCGTCACCCGGAGGCGTGAGCCACGCCCACAGGTTGCCGTTGCGGTCTGTGGTGACGTCCAGGCCGCCGGCACTGGCCGCCCCCGCGAACCACTCCCGCAGCTCCAGCTCAGCCGGCTCGTAGACGAACCGCCGATAGCCGCCCGTCCGAGGATCGCGTCCGACTGACGCTATCTCGGACCACAGCGTCCGGAACGCTGCCCGGGCGGCCTCCGCGGCCGACGACGGCGAGGCGGCAGGAGCTGCGTCGTTCGTCACGTCAGGCGTCCTCGCGCATCGGGATGCGCACGTCGCGCTCCTCTGCCACCTCGACGGCCTCGTCGTAGCCGGCGTCGACGTGGCGGATCACGCCCATGCCGGGGTCGTTGGTGAGGACTCGCTGGATCTTCTCGCCAGCCAGGGGGGTGCCGTCGGCGACGGTGACCTGTCCCGCGTGGATGGAGCGGCCGATGCCGACGCCGCCGCCGTGGTGGATCGAGACCCACGTGGCGCCAGAGGCGACGTTGACCATCGCGTTGAGCAGGGGCCAGTCGGCGATCGCGTCCGAGCCGTCGAGCATGGACTCCGTCTCACGATAGGGCGAGGCGACCGAGCCACAGTCGAGGTGGTCGCGACCGATCACAACGGGAGCCTTGAGCTCGCCGGAGGCGACCATGTCGTTGAAGCGCTCACCCGCCCTGTCGCGCTCGCCGTAGCCGAGCCAGCAGATGCGGGCCGGCAGCCCCTGGAAGTGCACGCGCTCGCCGGCCATATGGATCCACCGAGCCAGCGGCTCGTTGTCGGGGAAGAGTTCGAGGATCGCCTTGTCGGTCGCCGCGATGTCGGCAGGGTCGCCTGAGAGCGCGGCCCAGCGGAACGGGCCCTTGCCCTCGCAGAACAGCGGACGAATGTAGGCGGGCACGAAGCCGGGGAAGGCGAACGCACGGTCGAAGCCGCCCTTGCGGGCCTCGTCCCGGATGGAGTTGCCGTAGTCGAAGACCTCGGCGCCGCCGTCCTGGAAGCCGACCATCGCCTCCACGTGACGCGCCATCGACTCCTGCGCCTGCGAGGTGAACCCCTCGGGGTCCTTGGCCCGCAGGTCGTCCCAGTCCTCGAGCGCGACGCCGCGCGGGAGGTAGCTCAGCGGGTCGTGCGCGGAGGTCTGGTCGGTGACGATGTCGATCGGCGCGCCCATGGCCAGCAGCTGCGGCACGACCTCGGAAGCGTTGCCGAGCAAGCCGATCGAGAGCGGCCGACGCTCAGCCTTGGCCTGCTCGGCCAGCCGCAGCGCCTCCTCGACCGTGTCGGCACGCACGTCGAGGTAGCGGTGTTCGATGCGCCGGTCGATGCGCTGGGGGTCGACCTCGACGCAGATGGCGACACCGTCGTTCATGGTCACGGCCAGCGGCTGGGCGCCGCCCATGCCGCCGAGGCCTGCCGTGAGGGTGATGGTGCCGGCCAGGGTGCCACCAAAGCGCTTGGCCGCCACCGCCGCGAAGGTCTCGTACGTGCCCTGCAGGATCCCCTGCGTGCCGATGTAGATCCACGATCCGGCCGTCATCTGGCCGTACATCGTCAGGCCCAGCGCCTCGAGCCGCCGGAACTCCTCCCACGTCGCCCAGTCCCCGACCAGGTTGGAGTTGGCGATGAGCACGCGCGGCGCCCACTCGTGGGTCTGCATGACGCCGACGGGACGGCCGGACTGGACGAGCATCGTCTCGTCCTGCTTGAGAGTCGTCAGTGTCCGCACCATTGCGTCAAACGAACGCCAATCCCGTGCGGCCTTGCCGGTGCCGCCGTAGACGACGAGGTCGTCGGGACGCTCGGCGACCTCGGGGTCGAGGTTGTTCTGCAGCATCCGTAGCGGGGCTTCGGTCGCCCAGGAGCATCCGGTGAGCGTCGTGCCGCGAGGCGCGCGGACGGGACGAGGACCGGGGACGGGAGCGGCAGCGGCGGCGTTCATGAAGGGGCTCCGGGGGTGAGGCGAGCGGGAATCAAGTGAGGGGGCTCAGGCGAGGGGGCTCAGGCGAAGGGGCTCAGGCGAGCGGGGTGGCGAGGGCGGAGTCGGCGGCGCCGACGACCGCGCCGGAGGCGACGAGCGCGACGACGGCTTCGATCTCGGGTGAGAGGTGCCGGTCGGGACCCGGACCGTCGACGTGCTCGCGGATCAACTCCCGAACGGCGTTGGTGGCCGGTGCGGGGGCGAGCGGAGCGCGCAGATCCAGGGCGCGGGCCGCGGTGAGCAGTTCCACGGCGAGGACGCGGGTCAGGCCGTCGACCGAGCGGCGCAGCTTGCGGGCGGAGGACCAGCCCATCGACACGTGGTCCTCCTGCATCGCGCTGGAGGGGATGCTGTCGACGCTGGCCGGGTTGGCAAGGCGCTTGAGCTCCGAGACGACGGCCGCCTGGGTGTACTGGGCGATCATGTGGCCGCTGTCCACCCCGGGGTCACCGGCGAGGAAGGCTGGCAGTCCGTGGTTGCGGGAGACGTCGAGGAAGCGGTCGGTGCGGCGTTCGGACATCGACGCGACGTCGGCGGCCGGGATCGCAAGGAAGTCCAGGGCGTAGGCGACGGGCGCGCCATGGAAGTTGCCGTTGGACTCGACCCGACCGTCGGGCAGGACGACCGGGTTGTCGACGGCGGCGGCGAGCTCGCGCTCGGCGACGGCGGCGCAGTGGGCCCAGGTGTCGCGAGCGGCGCCATGGACCTGCGGGGCGCACCGCAGCGAGTAGGCGTCCTGCACCCGAGTGTCGTCGGGGCCGCGGTGGCTCGCGACGATCTCGCTGCCCGCGAGCAGGGCGCGGAGGTTGGCGGCGCTGACGGCCTGGCCGGGGTGAGGGCGCAGGGCCTGCAGGTCGGCGGCGAAGACCCGGTCGGTGCCCAGCAGTCCCTCGACGCTCATCGCCGCTGAGATGTCGGCGGTGCGGAGCAGCATCGCGAGGTCGGTGAGCGCCAGGCAGAGCTGGCCGAGCATCCCGTCGGTGCCGTTGATGAGGGCGAGGCCCTCCTTCTCCGCGAGGGTCACGGGCGTGATGCCGGCTGCGGCCAGGGCCTCACCGGCCGGCATCAGGGTGCCGGCGGCGTCACGGACCTCACCCTCGCCCATGAGCGCGAGGGCCACGTGGGAAAGCGGGGCGAGGTCTCCCGAGCAGCCGAGGGAGCCGTACTCGCGGACGACCGGCGTGATCGCGTGGGTGAGGAGCGCGGCCAGCGTCTCAGCGGTCTCGGGCCTGACCCCGGTGCGGCCGGTCGCCAGAGTCGAGAGGCGCAACAGCATGAGGCTGCGGGTGACCTCGCGCTCGACCTCCGGGCCACTGCCAGCGGCGTGGGAGCGGACGAGGCTGCGCTGCAGCTGGGTGCGGAGGTCAGCCGGGATATGGCGCGTGGCCAGCGCCCCGAAGCCGGTGCTGACCCCGTAGTGCGGCACGGTGTCGGAGGCGAGCGCGTCGATGGCCGCACGGCTGGCGGTGATCGCGGCGAGGGCGTCGGGGGTCAGCTCGACCGGCGCGCCGTACCGGGCCACGGCGACGACGTCGGCAATCGACAGCGGCCCTACGCCGACCGGGACAGGAGCTGCGGCAAGAGGTGACGGGGACGCGTTGAGCGCTGACGTCGCCAGGGTGGACTCCGTTGTCATGGCCCTATTGGACAGCGTCAGCGGAGTCCGTGACGACGGCGGAGGCACGAGAAGCGTCTCGCATGCGAGACAGGAGCGCGGCCTGGGGCGGTCGGCGTCTTGTACTACTCCGGTAGCATCACAGGTATGAAGGTCAGCGTCAGTCTCCCCGACGAGGACGTCCAGTTCCTCGACGCCTACGCAGCGGAGCAGGGGTATGCCTCGCGTTCGGCGGTACTGCACCGGGCGGTGCGGCTACTGAAGGCCGTGGACCTCGCCGACGCCTACACAGACGCGTGGCGCGAGTGGGAGACCGATCAGGAGGCCGACGTGTGGGAGTCGGCGGCGACCGACGGCATCACCTCCTGATGCGTCGCGGCGAGATCCGTCTCGTCGACCTCGCGCCCTCGAGGGGCTCCGAGGCCGACAAGGTGCGGCCAGCTGTCGTCGTGAGCAACGACGGCGCGAACGGCGCCGCCACGCGACTCGGACGAGGTGTCGTGACGGTTGTCCCGGTGACCTCGAACGTGCAGCGCGTGCACCCCTTCCAGGTCCTGCTTGAGGCCGCCGAGACCGGACTGCGCCTCGACTCGAAGGCGCAGGCTGAGCAGGTCCGTTCGGTCGCTGTCGAGCGGATTGGGAGCGCAGTCGGCTTCGTCCCCGCGGCGCTCATGACCCAGCTCGACGAGGCCCTCCGCCTGCACCTTGCCCTGTGACCATCAGCCCGCCAACGTCGTTCGGGCCTCGGCGTGGAGGCGTGGCCTACGGCAGGAGCCCGGCGCCCGTGATGTCGAGATCGGCGGCCGCAACCTCAGGTCCGTGGCATCGCCACCGGCGCGGCGAACAGCGCGCTCACTGACTCACCCTCGTGGATGCGCTTGATGGCCTCGGCCAGCGCCGGCGC
Organism: Actinomycetales bacterium; assembly: GCA_051960855.1. Taxonomy (GTDB): domain Bacteria; phylum Actinomycetota; class Actinomycetes; order JAJZTN01; family JAJZTN01; genus JBQCDV01. The sequence continues at coordinate 23,582 of JBQCDV010000190.1, read as the reverse complement.
GATCGACAGCACGGTGAGCTCGGGGACGCGCTCGTCTTTCGGGATGGGCACGGTGTTGGTCGCCACCACCTCGACGACCTCCGGCTCCGCGACGATCCGCTTGAGCGCGTCAGCGGCGAAGAGGCCGTGGGTGCACATGACGCGCACCGACCGGACGCCGATTCCCCGCAGCACCTCGATGAGCTCCAACACCGTTGAGCCCTTGGCGATCTCGTCGTCGAGGATGATGACGTCACGCCCGGCCACGTCGCCGATGACGTTGGAGATCTCGACGCGGTCGTCGGCGAAGCGCTGCTTGGCGCCCGCTGCGACGGGCACGCCGAGCAGCCGTGCGAAAGCCGCCGCCTCCTTCGCGTTCCCCAGGTCGGGGGAGACGACAACGGCGTTCGAGAGGTCCTGGCCCTGCAGGTGCGACGCCAGCTCGCGCAAGGCATGCAGGTGATCGACCGGCACCGAGAAGAAGCCATGCACCTGCGGTGAGTGCAGCGTCATCGTCAGGACACGGGAGGCCCCGGCGGTCGCCAGCAGGTCGGCGACGAGGCGGCCGCCGATGGAGATCCGGGGGGCGTCCTTCTTGTCCGACCGCGCGTAGCTGTAGTGCGGCATGACGACGGTGATCCGCGCCGCGGAGGCGCCGCGTGCGGCGTCGAGCATCAGCAGCAGCTCGACGAGGTGCTCCTGCACGGGGCGGACCAGCGGCTGGAGGATGAAGACGTCACGCTCACGGCAGTTGGCGCCGAGCTGGACTTCGAGGCAGTCGTTGGCGAAGCGCTGCAGCCGGGACGGCGAGAGCGGGACGCCGAGGTAGTCGCACACCTCCCGCGCGAGCTCGGGATGCGCCGACCCGCTGAACACCGTGATCTCGCGCATCGCACTCCCCTGCTCGCCGATGACACCGGCAGGCTAGAACACTGTGCTCGTGGCGACCGAGGGCGGCGAGCGCGAGACCCGCTCCGCGGCTGCGCCGTCTCACGTCCCGGGCGCGACCCAAGCCCTGGCCGTGCTGCGCGCCCTCGCCACCTCGCCCGGCCCGGTGCCTGCCGCGGCCCTCGCCCGCGACCTCGGTCTCCCCCGCTCGCGGGTGTACCACCTGCTGCGGGTGCTCACCGACTCCGGCTTCGCCGTGCACCTACCCGAGGAACGCCGGTACGGCCTCGGCGTCAGCGCTTTCGAGGTCGGCTCGGCGTACCTGCGTCACGACCCGCTCGAACGTCTCGCCCGCCCGCTTCTCGCCCGCCTCGTACGCACGGTTGCTCCCGTCGCGCCGTGCGTCGGCCAGCTCGGCATCCTGCACGGCCGGGAAGTGCTCTACCTGCTGCGCGAAGCGCCCGCTGAGACCGTCACCGTCGTCACCGACGTCGGTGTGCGGCTCCCGGCGCAGGTGACGGCGTCCGGCCGGGCGATCCTCGCGGGGCTGCCGGCGGCCCAGGTGCGCGCGCTCTTTCCGTCGGCCGCGGCCTTTGTCGACAGGACGGGGCGTGGCCCGGTGACTCCGACGGCGCTGGCCCGCGTCCTCAGTGACGAACGGCGCCGTGGGTGGTCCTGCGAGGACGAAGAGGTGACCGTCGGCTACGCCTCCGTCGCGGCCGCCGCTCGCGACCACACCGGTCGTCCCGTTGCGGCTGTGGCGCTCACCTTCCGGCGGGAGCGCGTGGAGTCCGCCCGGTGGCCGGAGCTCGCGCGGCCCGCGGTCGCCGCAGCGGCCCAGCTGACGGCACGCCTGTCGGGCCGGTAGGCGCGCCCGTCGGCCGGTCGCGGCACCTCCGTCGCGACCGCCGCCTGACCTCCGTCGCGAGCTGTTGGGACTCCAAAGCGAGCTGTTGGGACTGATGCGGGATAGAAGCCGTACCAGCACCAACAGCTGCGCGATCCCACCCGGAGAAACCCCAACAGCTCGCCAGGCACGGTGGCCTGCGCGGCAGCGGCCGGCGCGGGACGCGGGTGCGGGAGGGCACGGACCCGCAGAGACGCGCGGGCGCCGTTCGGAGATCCCCGAACGGCGCCCGCCAGCGTTGCTGTTAGATGAGGTTCTTGCTCTTCAACCACTGCTGGGCGACGTCAGCAGCGTCCTTCTTGTCGACCTCGACCTGCTTGACCAGCTGCGCCAGCTCGTCGGTGTTCAGCGCCGCGGAGACCGCGTTGAGTGCGCTGCGGACGTCAGGGGTCACCTTGTCCTGGTTGATCAGCGGCACGACGTTCTGCGCGGCGAAGAGGTGCTTCGGGTCGTCGAGGACGACGAAGTTGTTCTGTGCGATCGCCGACTGCGTCGTGAAGAGGTTGACCGCGTCGACCTGACCGGACTTCAGCGCCTGGACCGACAGCGGGCCGGCAACGTCGAGCGGGCGGAACTCCTTGAAGTCCAGGCCGTAGACCTTCTTGAGGCCGGGGACGCCGGTGGGGCGCGTCTTCCACTCCGGCGGACCGCCCAGCACCATCTTCGGCGCGTAGGGCTTGAGGTCGCCGATGGACTTCAGGTTGTACTTCTGGGCGGTCTCCTGCGTGACGACCACCGCGTCCTTGTCTTCCGCCGAGGACTTGTCCAGGACCGTCAGCGGCTGGGGGACGGCCTGCTGCAGCGCCTGGTAGACGTCATCGGGCGAGACCGCCGTCGCGTCCTTCTTGAAGTACTGCAACAGCACTCCGGTGTACTCCGGGATCAGGTCGATGGACCCGTCCTTGAGCGCGGGGATGTAGGTCTCGCGGCTGCCGATGCTGAGCTTGGTGCTCACGTCGACGCCCTTGGCCTTGAGCGCCTCGGCGTAGATCTGGGCCAGCAGGACGTTCTCGGGGAAGTTGGCGGAGCCGACGACCAGGGAGGTGCCGCCGCCGGAGCCGCCTGTCGCCGGCTGGCTGGCCGCGCCGCCGGAGGGAGCATCGCCGCTGCCGAGCGGGTTGGTGCCGCTGGAGCCGCCGCAGCCCGCCAGAGCGAGCAAGCCGGCGACCACCACGGCGAGGAGGGATCTGGTGCGCATAGGAGTAAGGCTCCTCAACTGTTGGGTTCGGGGGAAGCGGTCAGAGCGGGGCGCCGAGGGGCGCGACGGTAACGGCCGGTGAGACCACGCGGAATGGCGTAGCGCTGGACACCGGCGAGCAGCACGTCCAGCACGACGGCGAGCAGAGCGACAAGAACGGCGCCCGAGAGCATCTGCGGGTAGTCGCGCTGCTGCTGGCCGTCGATGACAAAGCGTCCGAGGCCGCCGAGGCTCACGTAGGCCGCGACCGTCGCGGTGGCGACGACCTGCAGCACCGCTGACCGGAAGCCGGAGAACATCAGCGGCAACGAGTTGGGCAGCTCCACCTGCCACAGGACCTCGCGGCCGGTCATGCCGATGCCATAGGCCGCGTCACGCGCGGAGGGGTCGACCTGCTGGACACCGGCATAGGTGCTGGTGAGGATCGGCGGGATCGCGAGGATGACCAGCACCAGGATCGAGGGTGCCTGAAAGCCGAGGTTGCCCGACAGCCGCGGCAGCAAGAGCAGCACCGCGAGCACCAGCAGACCGACGGTCGGCAGCGCCCGCAGGGCGTTGGCAACGCTCGCGACCGCCACCGTGCCACGGCCGGTGTGGCCGATGTAGAGGCCGGCCGGGACCGCGATCAGCAGGGCGATCAGAACGGCGATGCCCGAGTACTCCAGGTGCTCGGCTATCCGCGCGGGGATGCCGTCGGAGCCCGACCAGTGCGCGGGGTCGGTGAGCCAGGTGACGAGGTTGGCGATCACACCGGGCCCCCGACCTCGACCGCCTCGACGTTGCCGACCGCGTCGTCGCGGGGGTCCGCCGCAGCCGAGCCGGGGCCGCCGGCAGAGCGGCCGCCGGCAGAACGTCCGGCAGAACGACCGGCAGAACGACCGGCAGAGCGCCACGGTGTCAGCAGCCGCACGGCTCCGAGGATCAGCAGGTCCAGCACGAGAGCGAGCAGCGCGCAGAGGATGACGCCCCACAGGATGGGCGGGTAGTAGAAGAGCTGAAACCCTTCGGTCATCAGCTGCCCCAGTTGCGGCACGCCGATGAGCGCCGCCACCGAGACGAGGCTGACGTTGGAGACCGCCGCCACGCGGAGGCCGGCCGCGATGACCGGGACGGCGATGGGCAGCTCGACCTGCAGGAAGCGCCGCACGCGGCCGAAACCCATGGCGGTCGCGGCCCGGGTGACCTCCTCGGGGACGGCGGCCAGTCCGTCAGCCACCGTGCGCACCATTAGCGCCACCGTGTAGATCGTCAGCGCGACGATGACGTTGACGGGGTCGAGGATCTGGCTGCCGATCAGGGCGGGCAGCGCCACGAAGAGTGCCAGCGACGGAATCGTGTAGAGCAGACCCGTGACACCGACCATCGGCGGATACAGCCGGGGGTAGCGCCGGGCCAGCCAGCCCAGCGGCAGCGCGATGACCAGACCGATCAGCAGCGGGATGGCTGACAGCTGGGCGTGGCGCCAGGTCAGGTCCAGCACCCGCGAGAGATGCTGCGGCAGCCACGCGACGAATTCGTCCATCAGCCGGTCTCCGCGGCGACGTGACTGCCGCCGGACGCCTCGGCGGTGAGCGTCTCGCGCTGGGCCCGCGCCCGCTCCTGCTCGATCTCGCCGAGCACCTCACTGGGCCGGACGGTGCCGAGCAGCCGGCCGTCCTCGTCCGCCACGACGCCTCGACCGGATGGGGCGGACAGCGCGGCGTCGAGCAGGGCGCGCAAGGAGCCGCCACGTCGCGCGACGGTCCCGCCGCGCTCGAGATCAGCCGCCGTGATCGGGCCGGTCAGCAGCGGCACGGCCACCCACCCCTGGGGGCGGCCGTCACCGTCGACGACGAGCAGCCAGTCGTCGGACGCCGTTCGGGTCGCCTCGTCCAGCCCCGCTCCCAGCGGCACCGTCGGCTCCTCGTGCAGCCGCGGCGACCGCGGTTCGACGAAGCTCAGCGCGCGGTAGCCGCGGTCGCGCCCCACGAAGTCCGCCACGAAGTCGTCGTCCGGCCGGGCCAGCAACTCGGCCGGCGGGGCCAGCTGGGCGAGCAGACCGCCCTGGCGGAGCACGGCGACCTGGTCGCCGAGCTTGATCGCCTCGTCCACGTCGTGGGTGACGAAGAGGATCGTCTTGCCGAGCTCCCCCTGCAGCCGCAGGAACTCGTCCTGCAGCTGCTCGCGGACGATGGGGTCGACGGCGCTGAAGGGCTCGTCCATCAGCATGATCGGCGGGTCGGCGGCGAGAGCGCGGGCAACACCGACGCGCTGCTGCTGGCCGCCCGAGAGCTGCGCCGGATAGCGGTCGGCGAGCTCGGGGGCGAGACCGACGAGCTCCAGCAGCTCGGTGGCGCGACGCCGGGCGTCCCGGCGCTTGGTGCCGACCAGACGTGGCACCGTCGCGATGTTGTCGGCCACGGTCCGGTGCGGGAAGAGGCCAGCCTGCTGGATGACGTAGCCGATGCCGCGGCGCAGCTGGGACAGGTTGGCCGCGGCCGTGTCCTCGCCGTCGATGAGGATCCGGCCCTCGCTCGGTTCCACCATCCGGTTGACCATGCGCAGACTCGTCGTCTTGCCGCAGCCGCTGGGCCCGACGAGGACCGTAATCTGTCCGGAGGGGGCTTCGAGATCCAGCGCGTCGACCGCGACGGTGCCATCGGGGTAGCGCTTCGTGACCGACTCGAAGGTGATCATCCACGTCCTCGGTCTCGGCGCGGCCGGTGGGTCTGCGGCCTTTGTCGGCTGTGCGATCTTTACACAGGTCCCCGACAACGGCGAGGCCGTGAACTATTCCCTGCTAGTCCCTGCTACTTCCCTGCTAGTCCCTGCTACTTCCCTGGGAGCGGCGATGCAGCTGGCCGGGCAGGCGCCGGTCACCCTCGACGGCCGCTCGCTGACGGCGGCGGACGTGGCGCGGATCGCCGCCGGCACGCCCGTCCGGCTTGACCCATCCGGCCACCAGCGGGTCATCGCCGGGCATCGTGCCGTGACCGAGCTACTGGCCTCCGGCGCTCGGATCTACGGCCGCACCACGGGCGTGGGAGCCAACCGCGCCGTCGACGTGGACGCGCCCCCCACCGACCACGCGACGGACGAGGTCGCCCTGCGCCTGCTGCGCAGCCATGCGGCGGGGGCGGGACCCCTCCTTCCCCGAACGACGGTGCGGGGGCTGCTCGCCGTCCGCCTCAACCAGCTGCTCGCAGGCGGGGCCGGCGTCACCCCCGGCCTCGTGCACGCGCTCGCGGACCTGCTCGACAGCGACGCCGTTCCGGAAGTCCACCGCCATGGGTCGGTCGGGACGGGCGATCTGACCGCGCTGGCGGAGGTGGCGCTGTGCCTGCTCGGCGAGCGCCCCCGTGGCGAGCACCCCCATGACGCCGAGCAGGCAACGTCATACCCCCCTGACCCTTACCGCCGTAGCACGCTCGTTCAGCTCGGGCGTGATGACGCCCTCGCGCTGCTCAGCTCCAACGCCCTCTCGCTGGCCGAGGCGGCGCTCACCGTCACGCGCCTCGACGGCCTCAGTCGCGTCGCAGTGGAGGTCGCCGCGCTGGGAGCCTTCGCCGCACGGGCCAACACCGAGGCGTTCGATCCGGAGGGGGCCGCAGCGGCCAGGGAGGGCGCAGCTGTGCAGGCCGTCGCCGCCGAGCTCACCCACCTCGTCGGGTACGAACCCGGCCCGGCGCGCATCCAGGACCCGTATCCCTTCCGCTGCCTGCCCCAGTCGCTCGGTGCCGCGACCGAGGCTCTGGCCCACCTGCGCGCGGTCATCGAGGACGGCCTTAACGCGGCGGCGGAGAACCCCCTTGTCCTGGCGGCGCGCGTGCCCGAGCCAGACGGCGACGGTAAGGGTCAGGGGGGTCTTACCTTTACTGCTCGGCGCGAGGGGGAGCGCGAGGGGGAGCGCGAGGGGGAGCGGGAGCTGCACCGCGAGCGGGTGCTGCATCGGGGTGGGTTCTGGGCGGCTCGCCTGGCCCTCGCCCTCGACTCCACCGCTCTCGGGATCGCCTCGGCGGCCCAGCTCGGACTCGGCCGCATCGCCGTCCTGCTCGACCCCCGCACCTCCGACCTGCCGGCCTTCCTCACGACCGGCCCAGCCGGCTCGTCCGGTCTGATGGGCGTCGAGTACGCCGCGGCCTCCGCCCTCGCCGACCTGCGCGCCGCCGCCACCCCCGCGACCCTGCAGTCGGTGACCCTCAGCCACGGCCTCGAGCCCGGCGCGACCTTCGCCTCACTGGGCGCGCGCCAGCTCGCGACCGTGGCCGACGCCTGGCATCTCATGCTGGCCTGCGAGCTCGTCGTCGCCGTCCACGCGGCGCGCCTGCGGCTCGCCGCCTCGCCCGACACCCCTTCCCGAACGCCGCCCGCCGCGCTCCTCGCCGTCCTCGACGCGGCCGCCGTCCTGCCCGACGGCACCGACGACCGCGACGTGGCACCCGATCTGGCTCTAGCCTCCGAGGTCGTCGCGCAGCGCGCGGCGAGTTAGGTTACTGGCCAGTAACTACGGGGCTCCCACCAAGCGGAAGGACCGGCATGCACGCCGTAAAAGCCGTCGCGATCGTGGTGTCGCTCGTCGTCACCGTCGTCGCCCTGGCACTGGTCGCCCGCGCCGCGCGGTCGATCATCGGCATCCTGCACCTCGGCGCGCCCGACGGCTCCCGCAGCGGACAGCGCGGCGAGCGCACGAAGGCGATGCTGCGCGAGACGCTCGGGCACTCCCGGATGCTGCAGTGGAGCCTCGTCGGGTCGGCGCACTGGTTCGTCTTCATCGGCTTCGGGGCGCTGTTCTTCACCCTCGTCACGGCCTACGGCCAGCTGTTCGCCCCCGACTTCGCGCTGCCCCTGATCGGCCACTGGGTCGTCTACGAGTGGGCCACCGAGCTGATCGCATGGCTGACCGGCCTCGGCATCCTGACGCTGATCGGGATCCGGCTGCGCAACCTTCCAGGCCGAGGCCCACGGGTCAGCCGCTTCGCCGGCTCGACCTTCTGGCAGGCCTACTACGTCGAGTCGACCATCGTCGCGATCGTGCTGTGCGTGCTCGCCCTGCGCGGGCTGGAGTACGTCCAGGCCGGCGAGTCCGGGTGGAGCGTCGACTTCCCGACGACGTGGTGGCTGGGGTCGCTGTTCTCGTCTTTCAGCCGCAGCTCGGTCGATACTGCAGTCGTCGTCATCGCGGCCATCAAGATCCTCGTGTCGATGGCGTGGTTCATCGTCATCGCCACCAACCTGACGATGGGGATCGCCTGGCATCGCTTCACCGCGTGGTTCAACATCTTCTTCAAGCGCCACCCCGACCGCACGGCGCTCGGCGAGCTGCCCCCCATCTCGGTTGCCGGCAAGCCGGTCGACTTCGAGGACATCGACAGCCTCGACGAGGACGCCAGCCTCGGTGTCGGCAAGGTCGAGGACTTCACGTGGAAGGGCCTGCTGGACTTCACCACGTGCACGGAGTGCGGGCGCTGCCAGAGCCAGTGCCCGGCCTGGAACACCAGCAAGCCGCTGTCGCCCAAGCTCGTCATCCTCGGGCTGCGCGACCACGCCTACGCCAAGGCGCCCTACCTGCAGGCGGCGCGGGCAGCGACGGCGGGAGGCACGGACAGCGGCGTTCGGGAGTCAGACAAGGTCCCGGCGGTCGACTTCGGCCCCGAGGTGATGAACGAGGTCGAGCGGCCCCTGGTCGGCACGCTGGACGAGCGCGGCGTCATCGACCCCGACGTGCTGTGGTCGTGCACCACCTGCGGCGCCTGCGTCCAGCAGTGCCCCGTCGACATCGAGCACGTCGACCACATCGTCAACATGCGCCGCTACCAGGTCCTGATGGAGTCCTCCTACCCCAGTGAGCTCGGCGGGCTGTTCAAGAACCTCGAGAACAAGGGCAATCCGTGGGGCGTCGGGCAGAACCAGCGGCTGGAGTGGGCCAAGGGACTGCCCTTCGACGTCCGGGTCGTCGGCGAGGACGTCGAGGACCTCAGCGACGTCGAGTGGCTCTTCTGGGTCGGCTGCGCCGGAGCGTTCGAGGACCGGCAGAAGAAGACCACTCGAGCCGTGGCCGAGCTGCTGCACACCGCGGGCGTCGACTTCGCGGTCCTCGGCACCGGCGAGACCTGCACGGGCGACCCGGCGCGGCGGGCGGCCAACGAGTTCCTCTTCCAGCAGCTGGCGATGGAGAACGCCGAGACGCTGAAGGAGGCCAAGGCCCGCAAGGTCGTGGCGACCTGCGCGCACTGCTTCAACACCCTGAAGAACGAGTACGCCCAGCTGGGCGTCGAGCTCGAGGTCGTCCACCACACCCAGCTGCTCAACCGCCTGGTGCGCGAGGGCAAGCTGACCCCGGTCAAGCCGGTGACCGAGTCTGCCGCCGGTCCGCAGGTGACCTACCACGACCCCTGCTACCTCGGGCGCCACAACGGCGTCTACGCGCCACCCCGTGAGCTCATCGGGTCACTGCCTGGCGTGGAGTACCGCGAGATGCCCCGCAACTCGGAGCGCTCCTTCTGCTGCGGCGCCGGCGGCGCCCGCATGTGGATGGAGGAGAAGATCGGGACGCGCATCAACGCCAACCGCACCGCCGAGGCAGTTGCGACCGGCGCGAAGCAGATCGCGGTGGGCTGCCCGTTCTGCCGGGTGATGCTCTCCGACGGTCTCACCGCCGCCCAGGCGGACGGGGCAGCGGGAGAGGATGTGTCCGTGGTCGACGTCGCCACGCTGCTCCTGGAGGCGGTGCGCCGCGGCGACGGAGGCGTCGAGCAGGGGGAGCCAGTTCCCGCGGGACAGCCGTGACCGCGGTGCACCACTGGCGGTCGCACTCCTGACACGAGATCGTGATCTCAACGCCTGTTTTGGTCAGGACGGACAGAGGTAGGTCGGCTCAGTGGCGCCCAGACGAGCCATCTTCGAGGCTGGCGACCTCCTTGGCGACCGCTACTGCCTCGAGCGCATCGTGGGACGGGGCAGCACCGCGATCGTCTGGCGGGCGCGAGACGTCACGAACGGCGACGCTGTGGCCCTCAAGTGCGCGGTCCCTCGCCCCCAGACCCGGGTGCCGGTCGAGCTGGCCCGCGCTCACGTGCGCAACGAGGGCGAGACTGCCAGCCAGGTGCGTCACCGCGCCTTCGTCTCGGTCCGGGAGGTGCTCGAGCACGAGGGTGTGCCCGTGCTCGTCATGGAGTACGTCGACGGCCCATCACTGTCGTCTGCGCTCCGGCACAGCCGGCACCTGACCCGGGCGGAGGTCGCGTGGATCGGAGCGGAGGCGGCCGAGGCCCTCGCGGAAGCGCATGAGCTCGGGCTGTCCCACGGCGACATCAGCCCCGCGAACCTCCTCCTGCCCCCGGGTCGTGTCGTGCTCATCGACATGGGCCTGCCGGGCAACTCCGACGTCGAGCGACGACTCGGCCTGCACCTGGCCGACCCGGATTTCGCCGCTCCGGAGCGGCTGCAAGGCTGGCCGTCCAGCCCCGCCTCCGACGTCTGGTCGCTGGCCGCCACCCTCTACAGCGCCATCGAGGAGGTCCCGCGAGGGCCTGCGCCGGTGAGCCTGCCGCTGTCGACCGAGGCCATCGTGCGCCGCAACCGCAACGCCCCCGTCTTCAGCAAAGCCGGCCCGCTGGCACCCCTGCTGGCCACGGCCCTGGCTGACGACCCCTTTGCGCGTCCCTCGACCGCGCATGTGGCCGAGCAGCTGCGCGAGCTCGCAGCGCTGCTGGGCACCACCGACGGCGACGAGCAGCCCGAGGTCGACCGCGGTGAGGACGCCGAGGCGACGGCCTCGGGCGTGGCCGACACCGCAGAGATTGCAGGTCTGGTCGAGGGCCTTCGCGGCGCGCTGCTCGCCACCGGGACGCTGCCTGTGCCCACCCTCGAGTGACGACGACAGCAGCCACCACGGCGACGGAACCGGAGGCTGACCAAGCGCGTCGAAGGGTCATGAACGCACGCGTCGCACTCGTCGCCCTCCTGCTGCTGACGGCGTGCGGCACCACCAGTCCGGGCGAAGGCATCGCCGACGTGGGCGGGGGCGACCCGCAGCTACCAGCCGACACTCTCGTCCTCCGGGTGAGCAGCAGCGGCGGCATGCTCGCCCCCGGTGCCCTGATCGGCCAGGTCCCGCGGCTGTCGGTCTATGCCGACGGCCGGGCCATCACCGAGGGCCCGGTCCCGGCGATCTATCCCGGGCCGGCGATGCCCAACCTGCAGCAGGCGCAGCTGTCGCCGGCGCAGCTGCGGTCGATTGTCGAGAGCGTCCTGGCAGCACGGGTGGGAAGCGGCGGCACAGGCGACACAGATTGGGGTCAGCCGCATGTCGCCGACGCAGCCACCACCGACGTTACGGTCCGCGTCGGGACGGGCTACGCCACGGCCTCGGTGTACGCCCTCTCGGAGGCCGAGCAGGGCGACAACGGGCTCACGCCGGCACAGCAGAGGAGGCGCCAGGCCCTCCTGACCGCGATCGAGCGAGCCGGCGCGGCCAGTGTCGCCACGACCGGTTACCGCGCCAAGCGGGGGGCGGTCATCGCCAGACCTGAGACTGGCACTGAGACAGACCCTGGCACTGGCACTGGCACTGGCACTGGCACTGGCACCGACATCGACACCGACCAGCCGGAGAGCGGCCTGCCGACCCCGCAGACGCAGGTGTGGAGCGGTCCGTCGCCGACGACTGGCACGACGGCAGGCCTGCCGGAGGGCTGGCACTGCCTCCTCCTCGACGCCGCCCAGTGGGCGTCGCTGCGGCCGTCGCTGGCCGACAGCAACCAGCTCACACGGTGGCTCGCCGAGGGACGGGAGTGGCACTTCGTCGTTCGGCCCCTGCTGCCGGACGAGCGGGGCTGCGCCGACCTGACGTAGCGGTCAGACGTCGGTGCGGTGGAAGTTCAGGTACGACCGTGAGGGGGTCGGGCCGCGCTGCCCCTGGTAGCGCGAGCCGTGCCGCTGCGAGCCGTAGGGCTCCTCGGCGGGCGAGGACAGCTGGAAGACGCAGAGCTGGCCAATCTTCATGCCCGGCCACAGCTTGATGGGAAGGGTTGCGACATTGCTCAGCTCGAGGGTCACGTGCCCGGAGAAGCCCGGGTCGATAAAGCCGGCGGTCGAGTGCGTCAGCAGACCAAGACGCCCCAGTGAGCTCTTCCCCTCCAGCCGGGAGGCGAGGTCGTGCCCGAGGGTGACGACCTCGTAGGTCGAGGCCAGCACGAACTCCCCCGGGTGCAGCACAAACGGCTCCTCGGCCTCGGGCTGCACCAGCCGGGTGAGGTCCGGCTGCTCCTCCGCGGGGTCGATGTGGGGGTAGCGGTGGTTTTCGAAGACCCGGAAGAACCGGTCCAGCCGCACGTCGATGCTGGACGGCTGGATCATCGAGGGCTCGAAGGGGTCCAGCGCGAGCCGGCCGGTGTCGATCGCGGCACGGATGTCGCGGTCCGAGAGCAGCATGGGCGGGAGCCTACTGACCCGTCTCGCGTCCCCGTCTCCGTGCGTCGTCGGGCTCGCCGTCGGCGTCCGACATCCGAACGGCGTCGTCCGGCACCTCGTCGTCGTCGAACTCCAGCTCCATCGCCCGCCCCGCCTCGTCATCAAAGGCCAGCACGACGGGCAGGCCGGACAGCTCGCGTCGCAGCTGCTCGATCCGGGTCAGGATCCCGACCGAGTCCAGCATGCCGGGCAGGCGAACGCCGGGCATGACGCTGAGGTCGTGGATCGCCTCGTCGACGGCGTTGCGGAGCCGGCCGGACAGCAGGTCGACTGAGCCGCCGGCATCCGACCGCAGCAGGACCGCGGCGAGCTGGCGCAGCAGCAGGGCGAGGCGCTCCCGCGGCAGACGCGGCGTCAGCCCCCGGTCGTAGAGCTTGTCGATGCTGTAGCTCAGACCGCGCACCTGCAGTGTCGCCCGCTCCAGCCGGACCTGCCGCTGGTCGAGCCTGGCGATCTCGTCGACGTAGCGCTTCGCCCACGGATTAAGCCGGAGCGCTTCGGTCACCGCGGAGAGGGCGTCGCGTGCCGCGGCCAGGGGCTCATGCAGCGACCGCGAGTTGATGAGGTAGTCGTGGCGTTCGCGCAGGGGCAGCTTGCGCGGCTCGCGCTCGAGGTCAGCGGCGATGCGCGCGAGCTGGTCGTGCAGGGTCAGCGCCCAGGCGTCGAGGGCCTGCTGCGCGGGCGCCAGCCGCACCCGCGGCGGGAAGACGAGGACAGCCGCGACTCCGATGACGCCGCCGAGCAGGGTGTCGATCGAGCGCCACACGCCGTAGGCGTCGTCGGCGGGGCCGGCGACCATGACGAGCAGCACAGCCAGGGGCACCTGGAGCTGGCCGGACAGGCCGGTCGGCAGCGACCGGGCGAGCAGGAGGCTCGCGAACATCGCGACGGCGAGCGACCACAGGTGCAGCCCCGCCGCGTTGACGAACGCCGTCGCCACCGCGACGCCGATGACCGTCCCGATGACCCGCTGCGCCGCCATTCCGAGCGTCCCGAGGATCGTGCCCTGAATGGTCAGCACGGTCGTCACGGGCGCGAAGACCGGTAGGCCGTTGGCGTGCCATCGCCGCGCGATCTCGAAGGAGACGGCGCAGGCGAGCGCATTGCGCACCAGCATCTGCAGGCCGCCGGCGGCGAGTCCGCGGTTGCCGACGCGGAGCACGTCCCCCACCCGCCGGTCCGCGGCCTGGCGCATCGCTCGCACCCGCTGGGCGCCGGCGTCGACAACGGCCGGCCGTTCGGCACGAGGACGTGCTGTCGGTCGCCATGAGCTCGCCGGCATGGTTCCAGGCTATTGAGGTAGCCCGCTGCCGGTGCTGCTCGTCCACGTCGTGGCGGCGCTCGCGGGTCCGGCTACACTGGCGCTCGCGCGGCGCAAGCGGCGCTCGCGGGTGTAGTTCAATGGCAGAACATCAGCTTCCCAAGCTGACAGTGCGGGTTCGATTCCCGTCACCCGCTCCCTCAGGTATCCGTCGAATCAGCCTCCGGCGGCCCGCCCCACTCGCTGAACCGCGCGGTCGCCTCGGTCTCCTCCGTCAGCCGCGCCAGCAGCTGCGCTGGGTCTACCGAGCGGAGAAGCGCGAGCTGGTCCAGGGGCCCGAGTGGCGCGATGGCGGCCAGCTGCCAGAGACGCTCCCCGGGGTCGGCGGAGAGCTCGATGTCCGGCGGCCAGGGCAGCTCGACAAACTCGCTGGCGCGCGCCAGGACACCCCGGACGAGCACCTCTGCGGCAGGCAACGCCCTGAGCGTCTGGTCGTCGAGGCTCCACTGCTCGAAGAGGAGCACCTCGGCTCGGGGGTAGGGGTCATCGGCGAGCCAACGGACCACCTGGAAGCGTCGCCCACCGCGCGCGAGCAAGGCGATGAAGCCGTCGGCGACCTGCACCGACACGATCGTCGCAACCGTCCCGACCTCGAAGCGGACATCGCCGCCACCTACCTCGGAGCCACGCTCGATCAGCACCACGCCGAACTCCTGGGCCTCGCCGGCCAGGAGGTCGGAGACCAGTGCCAGATACCGCGGCTCAAAGACCTGCAGAGGCAGCGGCATGCCAGGAAAGAGGACGCTGCCGAGGGGGAACATCGGCAGCTCGACGGTGTCAGAGGCGGACAACCATCTTCCCGGTGTTGTCGCCCCGCAGCATCGCGAGGAAGGCGCCGACGGCGTTCTCGATCCCGTCGACCGAGGTCTCCCGCAGCGACAGCTTGCCGTCGGCCAGCCAGCCGGCTGCCCTGCGGGCGTACTCGCCTGCCAGGTCGTAGTGGTCCCCGACGAGGAAGCCCTCAATCCGACCCCGCGTCTGGATGAGTCGGACGAGGTTGCGCGGGCCCGGCGAGGGCTCGGTGTCGTTGTAGACGGCGATCATGCCGCAGACCGCGACCCGGCCCCGCAGCCGCAGAGATCCGATGGCTGCTTCGAGGTGGTCGGCGCCGACGTTGTCGAAGTAGACGTCGATGCCGTCGGGAGCTGCCTCGCGCAGCTGCGAGGCGACGGAGCCGTCTCGGTAGTTGAAGGCGGCGTCGAAGCCGAGGTCCTCCACAACGTGCCGCACCTTCTCCGCCGAGCCGACGCTGCCGATGACCCGGCCGGCGCCGAGTGCCTTGGCCACCTGGCCGACGGCTCCGCCCACCGCGCCTGCCGCGGCGGAGACGAAGACGGTGTCGCCCTCCTGCAGCGAGGCGATGCGGGTCAGTCCGACATACGCGGTCAGCCCGGTCATCCCGAGGACACCGAGATACGCAGAGGCCGGCGCGATCTCCACGTCCACGACCCGTGCGGCGCTGGCGTCGACGACCGCTACCTCCCGCCATCCCAGCCCGTGGAGCACGTGGTCGCCCACCGCGAAACCATCGGCGCGGGACTCCTCGACCACCCCGACCGCTCCACCGGACATCGCCCCCCCGAGCTCGAACGGCGCCGCGTAGGACTTCGCCGCGCTCATCCGGCCGCGCATGTACGGGTCCACGGACATCACGACGTTGCGCACTCGGAGCTGGCCATCGGCCAGGTCCGGAACGTCGCTCACCGCCAGCTCGAAGTCGTCGGCCGTGGGCCAGCCGACGGGACGGGAGACGAGGCGCACTTCGCGAGGGGAGCTGGAGCTGGGAGAGGTCACCCCCTCAGCATCTCGCGGTCCGGACGGACCGGCTTCCCCGCGTCCGCGCCGGCTCCCGCGCCTACTGCGCGAGGTAGCGGCCGGGCCGGTGGTTCATCGCGAGGATGAGGTTCACGACGACGGCGCCGACGGCCGACAGCAGCGCCGTCCGGGGAGGCACGACCGCAGCCGAGAGCGCGACCACGGCACCGTCGAGCACGAGCTGGACGTAGCCGGCGCGCCAGCCCCGCCGCTCCTGCGCCACGAGCGCGATGACGTTGAAGCCGCCCAGGCTCGAGGCGTGCCGGAAGAGAATGAGCATGCCGACGCCGGCGGCCACGTTGCCCACCAGCGCGGCGTAGAGGGCCGGGACGTGCGCGAGGGGCAGCACGGCGGCATGCACAGCGGTGAAGACGGCGACGAGCACCAGCGACAGCGCCGACCGCAGCACGAAGCCCCACCCCTTCGCCGCGACCGCGAGCACCACGAAGGGCAGCGTCACGAGGAGGTAGACCATCCCGAACGGCGCGGTCGCCACGACGTGGCAGAGCAGCAGTGCGAGGCCAGCGGTCCCGCCGGTGACGAGGCCACCCGCGTGCAGCAGCGCCAGGCCGAGCGACACCACGAGGGTGCCGGTCACGAGGCCGGCAGCGTCCTCGACGGGCGAGTGCCGGGAAACGTGGTCGCCGACCACCGCGAGGGGCTGAGGCTGAGAGAGCACCGTGGAGGTCATGGGCCTCAGCGTCACGGGGAGCTGAGCGATCTGCAAGCAGGTCTGCGGCCACGCTGAGCATGACGATGCCTTCGCGACCGTGAAGGTGACACTCTGCTCCTATGGATGCGCTCGACGCCCAGATCCTGCTCGCCCTCGACGACGACCCCGACATCTCGTCTCTGGCTCTCGCCCGCTGCCTCGGGATCGCGCGCAACACCCTGCAGCAACGGCTGACGCGGCTGTCGGAGACAGGCGTCCTGCGGGAGTTCAGCCGCCGCGTCGACCCGGCGGCCCTCGGGCACCGGCTGGTGGCGTTCGTGTCGATCTCGCTGAGCCAGACCAGCGAACGCCGCGCACCGACGGCCCTCCGTCGCTTCCCGGAGGTCATCGAGATGCACAGCACGACCGGCGAGGCCGACCTGCTGCTGAAGGTGGTCGCGCGCGACCCAGCCGACCTGCACCGGCTCACCGGCCAGTTCCTGGCCGTCCCGGAGGTGGTCCGCACCAGCACGGTCATCTCGCTGTCCGAGGAGATGCCGCTGCGAGTGCGCGACCTGCTCGCGGCTGTCGCGGCTGAGGCGCCGGGCCGGCGCCGGATCGGGACCAATGCCGCCGCATCCGGGACCATCGGACCACGCGCCAGCGGTGGCGCCTCGCCAGGATGAATCTGGAACGCCCAGGGGGGCACGACGAGGGCGTGGCGAGGGCGGGAGAGAGCATGGAGATGGCATGGCTGCGATCGTCTACGTGACGTCGATGGAGGCACGGGCCGGCAAGGCGGTCGTCGCCCTCGGGCTGATGGAGCTGATGGCCGGTCGGGTCGGACGGATCGCCGTCTTCCGCCCCGTCATCGCCGATCCAGGACCAGGTGGCGAGGACGCGCTCATCACCCTGCTCCGCGACCGCTACCAGCTGGACCAGTCCTACGAGGACTGCTACGCGCTGACCTACGAGCAGGCAAGCCAACTCCTGAACGACGGAGATGTGGCCGACGTCGTCGCCCCCGTGGTCGAGGCAGCGGCGAAGCTGCGTGAGCGATTCGACCTCGTCGTCTGCCTCGGCACGGACTTCACCGGTCCGTTCCCGGCCACCGAGCTCGAGCTCAACGCGACACTGGCGGCCAATCTGGGGGCGCCGGTGCTCGAGGTGGTCCCCGCGCATGACGCCAGCAGGATCAACGGCGTCCTGGCTCGCGTGGCCGGCTCGCGCAAGACCCTGGAGGAGCACGGCTGCTCACTGGTCGCGACGGTGCTCAACCGCGTGCCCCCGGAGGAGATCGACATCCTGCGAGACGTCGTGCAGGGACCTCGACGCGCCACGCTGCCGCAACCGGACGCCCCGGTGTACGCGCTACCGGACCTGCCCGTCCTCGCCGCTCTCACCATCGCCGAGGTCTCCGCCGGCCTGTCCGCGACGGTCGTCGCGGGACGTGCCGGGCTCGAGCAGCGTGAGGTGGACGGCTACGTCGTCGGCAGCGGCTACCTCGCGACGGTCCTGCCGCGTCTCACCGAGGGTGCCCTCGTGGTCGCGAGCGCCGACCGGCTCGACCTCGTGCTCGCCGCGGCCGCCGCCAGCGCTGGCTCGGGCCGCTCGGGCGCGACCGACGCGGGGACGACGCGGGGAGGCCTGAGCCTGCCGACACCCGCGGGCGTGCTGCTCACGTGCTACGACAGCGCGGCGGTCGAGGCGGTGGCCGAGCGCGACGGAGACCTGCTGCGCACACTGGCCGGGGACAACGTCCCGGTGCTGCTGACCGACCAGGACAGCTACCACGCGGTGCACCGCCTGGAGCAGCTGCGCGGGGAGATCCGGCCCGGCAGCCGGCGCAAGATCGCCGCGGCAGTCGGTGAGTTCGCAGCCGGTGTCGACGTCGACGAGCTGGCTGCCCGAGTGGTCGGCAGCAGCAGCGAGATCGTGACCCCGGCGATGTTCTCCTTCGCCCTGCTCGAGCGAGCTCGCCGCCAGCGGCGCCGGATCGTGCTGCCCGAGGGCGACGACGACCGCGTCCTCCAGGCCGCCGAAGAGGCCCTGCACTCCGGCATCGCCGACCTCACGATCCTCGGCGACCCTGATGGCATCGCGGCCAGGGCCGCGCGACTGGGCGTGGACCTCACCGGCGCCCAGCTGGTCGACCCGCGCACGTCGGAGTGGGTGGAGTCGTTCGCCCGCGTCTACACCGACCGGCGAGCCCACCGCGGGATGCGGCTCGACCTCGCTCGCGAGACTGTCACCGACGTCTCCTACTTCGGGACGCTCATGGTGGCTTGTGGTCACGCTGACGGTATGGTCAGCGGCGCCGCTCACACCACCGCCGCGACGATCCGGCCCGCGCTGGAGGTCATCTCGACCGCGCGCGGGGTCTCACTGGTATCGAGCTCGTTCCTCATGTGTCTGCCCGACCGCGTCCTGGTCTTTGGCGACTGCGCCGTCAACGTCAAGCCCACCGCCCAGCAGCTGGCCGAGATCGCCTCCTGCTCGGCCGACACGGCCCGCGCCTTCGGCATCGAACCTCGCGTGGCGATGGTGTCCTACTCGACCGGAGGATCCGGCAGCGGCGAGGAGGTCGACCGCGTCCGGGAGGCCACCGAGATCCTGCGCACGGCGCAGCCGTCGCTCCCTCTCGTCGGGCCCATCCAGTACGACGCAGCCCTGGTCCCCGAGGTGGGCGAGCGCAAGCTCCCTGGCGATCCGGTCGCCGGCCGGGCGACCGTGCTTGTCTTCCCAGACCTCAACACCGGCAATGTCGCATACAAGGCCGTGCAGCGTGCCGCCGACGCGATTGCCGTCGGGCCCGTCCTGCAGGGCCTCGCCCGGCCGGTCAACGACCTCTCCCGAGGGTGCAGCGTCGACGACATCGTCAACACCATCGCCATCACCGCGATCCAGGCGCAGACACCGCCGCGGTAGACGCCACTGCCGCGACAGCCCGAGGCTCCAGACAGAGGTCGGGGTTGCCAGCCGCCGCGGTGTCATAGCGGTCGAGCAGCACCTCAACAATCTCCGGCGCATCGCCCAGCGGCTCACTCACCGCGTCGGCGCCCACCGTCAACTGCTCGTCGCTGAACCGTCCCGGGGCGAGCAGGAACGACGCCACGGCAACCCGCTCCCCCTTCGCGGCCGCGAGCCGAGCCTGCGTCACTGCCTGTTTCAGTCGAGGTGCGGCCGCCGAGGCGTAGCCGTGACTCACCGCGGCCCAGCCGCGCCGCCCCAGCTCGGCTGCCGCCGCCGCCACATCCGCCTGCGCGCTCGGTGTGCTCGAGCCGGCGGCGCCGAGCACGAGCCGCCACTGCGTCCGCTCCCTCACTCCTGCCGCTGCCAGCCGCCTCTCGACGGCGTCGATCAGACGGAGGTCCGGGCCCAGCACCGGCGTCACCGACACCACCGGGCGCGCCGCCGGGGGCAGCATTCCGAGGGCGGCTTCCAGCTGGGCCGGCAGGTCTCGGTCACTGTGGTAGGCGGCCGAGAGCAGGAGGGGCACCACGACGACCTCTGCCGTCCCGGCGAGCTCGCCGAGCGCGTCGGGGAGCGAAGGTTCGGCGTTCTCCAAGAACGCCGCTCTGGCGACGAGCCCGGGCCGCGCCGAGACCGCGGCCGCAAGCAGGCGCCGGATCGTTACCGCCGCACGCGGGTCACGGCTGCCGTGCGCGACGCCGAGGAGGACCGGTGACGCACGCAAGCTCACGACCGCCCCGCCGATGCCATCACAGCGGGCCGAACGACGTCGCTCGGGTCCGTTCCGTCGCCGAGTGCGGCGACGTCGCCGACCACGACGACGGCGGGCGAGCCGACGGCAGCGAGGCGCGCGGCTTCGACGATGCCGTCGAGCCGTGCGCGCGTGGTGCGCTGCTGCGGCGTCCAGCCGGACTCCACGATCGCGACGGGAGTGTGGGGCGACCGCCCGGCCGCGAGGAGCCCGTCCACCAGGCGAGGCAGCGTGGCCACGCCCATGAGGACGACGAGGGTCCCCCCGGTGGTGGCGAGCAGCGGGGTGGTCAGGTCGCTCGCGTCGTGGCCCGTGAGCACCGTGACATGGCGGGCGTGGCCGCGGGCCGTGACGGGGATGCCGGCGGCGGCGGGGACGGAGAAGGCACTGGTGACGCCGGGTACCACCTCGACTGGGACGCCAGCGGCGCGGCAGGCATCCAGCTCCTCACTGCCCCGTCCGAAGACGAACGGGTCGCCGCCCTTGAGCCGCACGACGCGCTTGCCCTCGAGCGCGTGATCGACCAGCAGTGCGTTGATCTCGTGCTGCGGCACGGGATGCGCGCCGGGTGCCTTCCCGACGTCAATGACGAGGACCTCGGGTCGCAGCTCGTCGAGCACGCCACGAGGACCGAGCCGGTCGGCGACGACGACGTCGGCCTCGTCGAGCAACCGGCGTCCGCGCAGGGTCAGCAGCTCGACGTCCCCGGGGCCACCGCCGACGAGTGCCACGCGGCCGGTGCCCGTGCGGCTGGGCGCCGGTCGCGTGACGCGCTGCGGCGGGACGGCCAAGGCCCGGTTGCGCAGGGCCCCGAGGATCTCGGTGCGCAGTCGAGCGGCACGGGCGGGGTCCCGTCCCGCGTTGACGGCAATCGTCACCTCGCCCCACCGGCCCACCGCCGGCACCCAAGCTCGGCTGGCGTCCGCGTCGTCCGCGCGCACACACCAGATTCGCCGCGCTGACGCCCACTCCGCGACGGCGTCATCCACCTCTCGGTCGCCGGTCGCGGTGTGCACCAGCCACGCCTCGCCGAGGTCCGCCTCCGCCACCTCGCGCAGGTTCACCGTCACGGCACCGCCCCCGGCGAACCAGGTCGTCGTGAGCTCGGCCGCGTCTTCGCAGACGGCCGGGGCGACGAGCTGGACGTCGGCCCCGGCCTCCGCGGCGCCCCGCGCACGGCGAGCGGCGACGGGTCCGCCGCCGACCACGAGGACCCGGCGTCCCGTGAGGTCGAGGAGCAGCGGATATCGCTCGCCGGGACTACTCGCGAGCCCGCTCATCGCCGCCCCACCATGCCGGCGGCGAGGGTCGCGCCGTCGTCGGCCTGCACGAGGAGGAAGGCGCCGGTCCCCCGCAGCCGGGCGTAGTCGTCGACTGCGACAGGCTCGGCGAGCCGAAGTCGCACTGTGGCAAGGTCGTTGAGGCCGACGCACTCCGCCGGGACGTGCTCGAGAGTCTCGATGTCCAGCCGGTCGACCACCTGCTCGAGACGGGCGCGAACGACGCGGGTGCCCGACTGCAGGAGCAGTCGCTCGCCGGCGTGGGCCTCGCGCTCATCGAGCCAGCACACGACGGCCTCGAGCTCCTGGGTCACCACCGGCTGGTCCTCGACCGCCGCGAGCAGGTCACCTCGCGCGATGTCGAGCTCCCGGTCCAGCCGGAGGGTTACCGACTCCTGCGCGACCGCGAGGTCCTGTGGACCATGCAGCCCGTCGATACCGACGACACGTGCGGTGTGCCGGCCCGGGCTCGGGAGGACGACGACCTCCTGCCCGACGGTCACCGTGCCCGAGACCACCTGTCCGGCGTAGCCGCGGTAGTCGGGGTCCACCTCCGGCCCGGCGCGAAGCACCACCTGCACCGGAAGGCGGAAGGGCTGCTCCTGCGCTCGTGTCCCCGCCGGTACGTGCTCGAGGTGCTCCAGCAGGGTGGGGCCGTCATACCAGGGCATCGCCCCCGACCGGTCCACGACGTTGTCGCCGCGGAGGGCCGACACCGGGATCGTGACGACGTCCGACAGTCCCAGCTGCGCAGCCAGACACTGCACGTCCGAGGTCACGCCCGCGTACACGGCCTGCTGGTCGGCGACAAGGTCCATCTTGTTCACGGCAACGACGACGTGCGGGACCCGCAGCAGAGCGGCGACCGCGGCATGGCGACGGGTCTGCTCGACAACGCCCTTGCGGGCATCGACGAGGATCACGGCCAGCTCTGCGTCCGACGCGCCCGTCACCATGTTGCGCGTGTACTGCACGTGGCCGGGGGTGTCGGCGAGGACGAAGGACCGGCTCCGGGTGGAGAAGTAGCGATAGGCGACGTCGATGGTGATGCCCTGCTCGCGCTCAGCCCGCAAGCCGTCGGTGAGCAGAGCCAGGTTGGCTGCCTCGAGTCCCCGGTCCCGGCTGGTGCGCTCGATGGCGTCGAGCTGGTCGGCCAGCACCGACTTGGTGTCGTAGAGCAGTCGGCCGACTAACGTGCTCTTGCCGTCGTCGACGGAACCGGCCGTCGCGAGGCGCAGTAGCCCGCTCATCGTCCGCCCCTTTTCGGCACTGTGACCTTTACTGAGCGCATCAGAAGTACCCCTCCCGCTTGCGATCCTCCATCGCCGCCTCCGAGAGCCGGTCGTCCGCACGGGAGGACCCGCGCTCGGACGTGCGGCTGGCGAGGAGCTCGGCGATGACGGCCCCGACGTCGCTGGCTGTCGAGTCCAGAGCCCCCGTGCAGCTCATGTCGCCGACGGTGCGGTAGCGGACGCGGCGTCGTTCGAGGCTCTCGCCCTCCCGCGGACCGCCCCAGCCACCGGGCGCCAGCCACATGCCGTGCCGCAGGAACACCTCCCGTTCGTGCGAGAAATAGAGGCCGGGCAACGCAATCCGCTCCTGCGCGATATAGCGCCACACGTCCAGCTCCGTCCAGTTGGACAGCGGGAAGACGCGCAGGTGCTCGCCGGGTCGGTGCCGTCCGTTGTACAGCCGCCACAGCTCGGGTCGCTGCCGCCGGGGGTCCCACTGCCCAAAGTCGTCTCGCACACTGAAGACCCGCTCCTTGGCCCGAGCCTTCTCCTCGTCACGACGGCCGCCTCCGAACAGCGCCTCAAAGCGGTGCTCGGCGATGGCATCCAGCAGAGGGACTGTCTGCAACGGATTGCGGGTGCCGTCGGGACGCTCGCGCACCCGTCCGGCGTCAATCGCGGCCTGCACGCTCGCCACGTGGAGCCGCGCCCCGGCCTCGGCGACGAGACGGTCCCGGTGCTGGAGCACCTCCGGGAAGTTGTGCCCGGTGTCGACGTGCAGCAGCGGGAAAGGCAGTGGGGCGGGCGCGAAGGCCTTGCGGGCCAGGTGCAGCATGACCATCGAGTCCTTGCCGCCGCTGAAGAGGAGCGCCGGCCGCTCGAGCTGGCCGACGACCTCGCGGAAGACGTGCACCGCCTCGGACTCGAGCACCCCGAGCGGGTCCAGCGCACCCACCGACGGCTCGAACGGCGCAGCGTCGGTCCTGCCCGGAGCGAACGCGAGCGTCGTCATGCCAGCCCCCGAGCCACCAGCAGCGCGTGCAGGGCCGCGGCACAGGCCTGCACCGACCGGTCCTCGGTGTCGAGTCTCAGGTCCGGTGCGGTCGGCGGCTCGTAGGGGTCGTCGAGACCCGTGA
>JBQCDV010000189.1:0-21584 GCA_051960855.1 Actinomycetales bacterium | reverse complement strand
CCCAACGGCTCGGCCTGACCGCTCTTCGGGTCCTGGTCGAGGACGGTGCCGGGCGCGTTGTCGGCGTTCGCGACGTTGATCGTCGCCACCTTGAACCCGGCACCGGTGAGCGTCTGCGTCGCGGCGTCGACGTCGGCACCCTGCACATTGGGGACCGCGTTGCTCCCCGAGGCGACGGTGAGGGCCACCGCGCTCCCCTTGTCGACAGGAGTGCCCGAGGCGGGGTCCGTGCTGAGGACGGTGCCCTGCGGCTTGTCGGAGTCCTGCTCGTCGGTGGTGCCCACCGTCAGCCCCGCCTTCGTCAGCGCGGCTGTGGCCTCATCCGCGGTCATACCGACCAGGCCGTCGGGGACGTTGACCTGGTCCGGCGCGGTCACCACGTCCAAGGTCACGGTGACGGTCGCTGGGTCGACGAGGGTGCCCTTCGGGTCCTGGTCGGCGACTGTGTTGGGCTTGGTGAACTGTCCCGTCGCGTCAACCGGCTTGGTGGCGATATGGGAGGCGGGGATGCCGAACGTCTCGAGGTTGCTGCGGGCCTGATCGAGGGTCTGCCCGATGACGGTCGGAATCGCCTTCTTCGTTCCGCCGCCACCGCCGAGCAGTTTGGAGCCGGCGAAGGCTGCCAGCAGGAAGACCACGACGACGGCGAGCGCCAGCAGCAGATACGCCCACGTACGACGCTGCTGCGGTGCAGGCTCGTCGGGCCGCATCCGCGGCAACGTGGTGGTCGCGGCTGTCGGCACACCATAGGCCGCAGCCACGTCCGGCCCCCGCACGATGGTCGGCGCGGCGACGGCGGCCGGGGCCAAGACGTGGGCACCGGTCAGCACGCGCTCGATGTCGGCGCGCATCTCCCCCGCGGTCTGGTAGCGCTGCTCGCGCTCCTTCGCCAGGCTCTTCATGACGACCGCGTCCATGTCGGGCGTGACGTCGGGGTTGAGCGCCGACGGCGGCGCCGCCTCCTCGCGCACGTGCTGGTAAGCGACGGCCACCGGGGAGTCGCCCACAAAGGGGGGCCGCCCGGTCAGCAGCTCGTAGAGCAGGCAGCCCGTGGAGTAGATGTCGCTGCGCGGGTCGACGTTCTCCCCGCGCGCCTGCTCCGGCGAGAGGTACTGCGCGGTGCCGATCACCGCCGAGGTCTGCGTCATCGTCGCGGAGGTGTCCGACATGGCTCGGGCGATGCCGAAGTCCATCACCTTGACGTCGCCGGTCCTGGTGAGCATGACGTTGGCGGGCTTGATGTCGCGGTGCACGATGCCGTGCCGGTGGCTGTAGTCGAGCGCGGCGAGGATCCCGGCGGCGATCTCGAAGGCGCGGGTCGGCATCAGCCGACGGTCGCTGTCGAGCAGCTGCCGTAGCGTCGTCCCCTGGACGTACTCCATGACGATGTAGGGCAGCGCGGTGCCGAACTGGTCGGTGTCCTCGCCGGTGTCGTAGACGGCGACGACCGAGGGGTGGTTGAGAGCCGCCGCCGACTGCGCCTCCCGGCGGAACCGGGCCTGGAAGAGCGGGTCGCGCGCCAAGTCCGGCCGCAGCAGCTTCACGGCGACGGGACGCCCGAGTCGCAGGTCCTGGCCGCGGTGCACCTCCGCCATGCCCCCGCGACCGAGCAGCTCACCGACCTCGTAGCGGCCGCCGAGGGTGCGGGGAGTGCCGCCGTCAGTCATCGCCATCCTTCGAGTCGCCGCCGTGCTTGCTGTCGGGGCCCTTGCGCTTCTCACTGCCGTGCTGACCTGTAGCAACCGACAGAACGACGTCGCTGCCGGGCTGGAGGTCGCCGGTCGGCTTGACGTCCACCACGGTATCGGCGGCCCTGTCACTGGCCGTGTTCCGACGCACGGGATGCAGCCCGAGGTCCCGGACCACCGAGGCGGCCCGCTCGTAGCTCAGCCCCATCAGCGTCGACTTCTCGACGTGTGCGGTCCCCGCCCGGGAGCCAGTCGAGGTGCTGCTCGAGGTGCTGCGCGACGGGCTGCTCGACGGGGCCGCAGCGGAGGACGCACGCGCGCCACCGGCTGCGGCGTTGGGGGAGGTAGTGGCCTCGCCGATGGCGCGGATCGCGGCCAGGGTGAGCAGCACGACGATGGCCGCGCCGAGCACGGCCAGGATCGCAAGCCGACGCCGACGACGGCGGGGAGTGGACAGGCGCCGTTCGCGCGGCGAGGAGCTCCAGACGGTGCTCGAGGTGGCGCCGGTGACGTCACCGGGCATGACAACCGTCGTGCTCGTCGGAGCCGCGGGGGCGCCGGAGAGCGTCGAGGCCAGCTCCAGGGCGCGGCGGCCGAAGGCACCCGCCGACGCGGGACGGTCGGCGGGGTCCTTCGCGAGCGCGGACATGACCAGCTCGGCGACCGGGGTCGGCACGCGCCGCGGCAGGGGCGGCGGGGCCTGCTGGACCTGCGCGGTCGCGACGACCAGGGGGTTGTCGCCAGTGAAGGGCTTGCGTCCGGCGAGCATCTCGTAGGCGACGACTCCGAGGGAGTAGACATCGCTGGCCGGGCTGACGGGCTGGCCGGACGCCTGCTCGGGGCTGATGTAGCTCGCGGTGCCGAGCACCGTGCCGGTCCTCGTGATGGGGACGGTGTCGGCGGCACGGGCGATGCCGAAGTCGGTGATCTTCACCGTGTCGTCGGGCCGGACGAGGAGGTTGCCGGGCTTGACGTCGCGGTGGATCACTCCGGCGTCGTGCGCGGCCTGCAGCGCCAGCCCGGCCTGGCCGACGAGATGCATCGTGCGCAGGGGATCGAGGCGCCCGGCATACAGCAGGTCGCTGAGCGGCACGCCGTCAACGAGCTCCATGACCAGGTAGAGGGCAGGCGGCTCCCGGTGGGTGTCCTCTCCGAAGTCGTAGACGCCGGCGATTCCCGGGTGCTGCAGGCGCGCGGTATGCCGCGCCTCCTCGCGGAAGCGGCGCCGGAACTCCTCGTCCTGCGCGATCGAGGGCAGCAGGATCTTGAGGGCGACGCGGCGGTCGAGCACCTCGTCGCGGCCCTCCCACACCTCGCCCATCCCGCCGCCGGCGATCCGGCGGACCAGTCGGTAGCGGTCGTTGAGCAGGTCGCCCGGCGCGCCGATGCTCAGGGTGCTCATCACGAGCCTCCCCCGAGCACCGCCTCCATGACGGCCTTCGCGATCGGTGCCGCCACCCGGTTGCCGCTGATCTCGGTCGCGTTGCCCCCGTCCTCGACGATGACCGCCACGGCGACCTTGGCGTCCTGCGCCGGCGCGAACGACACGAACCACGCGTGCGGCTTGGTGCCGGTGCCGTGCTGAGCGGTGCCGGTCTTGCCGGCGACCTTGACGCCCGGGATCTGCGCGTTGGTGCCGGTGCCCTTGTCCACGACGTCGACGAGCATCGATGTGAGGGTGGCCGCCACCTCGGGCGAGACCGCCTCCGACAGCTCCTGCGGCTCGGTGCGCGAGAGCAGGGTGAGGTCGGGGGCGCGGACCTCGTCGACGAGATAGGGCTTCATGAGGATGCCGCGGTTGGCGATGGCCGAGACCACCATCGCCATCTCCAGTGGCGTGGCGGCGACGTCGAACTGGCCGATGGCCGACTGAGCCGTCTGCGGCGCGTTGGGGTCCTTCGGGAAGACGCTGACGGCGCTCGGCATGGGGACCTCGATGGACTGGCCGAAGCCGAACTTCTCCGCCTGCTGCCGGAGGGCGTCAGCGCCGAGCGCGAGGCCGAGCGCGCCGAAGCTGGAGTTGCACGAACGGCGCAGCGCGTTGGCCAGCGTCGTGGTGTCGCTGCCCGGCGTGCACTGGCGGCCGTCCTCGTTGGGCAGGGTCGCCGAGGTCTGCGGCAGGTCCAGGGCGGCCGGGCCGGGGATGGTGCTGTCGGGCTGGTAGTTGCCGCTGCTGAGCGCGGCGGCAGTCGTGACGATCTTGAACGTCGACCCGGGTGGGTACCGCGCCGAGATGGCGCGGTTGAGCAGCGGGGAGTCCGGGTCGGTGTTGAGCTTGGTGTAGGCCTTGCGGATGGCCGACGGGTCGTGGCTGCTGAGACTGTTGGGGTCATAGGACGGCCGCGACACCATGGCCAGGATGCGCCCGGTGCTCGGCTGGATCGCCACCACCGCACCTCGGCGGTTGCCGAGTGCGTCGTACGCGGCCTTCTGCGCCCGCGGGTCAAGGGTGAGGGCGACGGCTCCGCCCTGCGGCTTCCGACCCGTGAAGAGGTCCACCAGACGCCGGACGAAGAGCTTGGCGTCGGTGCCGGCGAGCACCTCGTCCTCCTGGCGCTCGATCGCTGTCGCGCCGTAGACGACGGAGTAGTACCCGGTCTCGTGCGCGTACAGCGGTCCCAGCGGGTACCGGCGCAGGTACTTCAACCGGTCGTCGGTGGCCTTGGACAGGGCGACCGCCTTGCCCCCGACGAGGATCGGCCCGCGCTGCCGGTTGTACTCGGTGAGCAGGACCCGGGCGTTGCCGGACGCCGTGCGAAGGTGCGGCGCCTCGACGACTCCGAGGTAGTTGAGATTGATGAGCAGGGCGAGGAACATCGCCAGCGCGACGATGGCAACGCGGCGCAGAGGGCGGTTCACAGCCGCACCACCGTCGTCTCGTCGGAGCTGGTGACGGGGCTGGGCTCCGGGGCAGGACGGCGAGCGCCATCGGAGATCCGTAAGAGCAGAGCGATGATCGCCCAGTTGACGACCAGTGAGGAGCCGCCGTAGGCGAGGAACGGCGTGGTGAGCCCGGTCAGCGGCAGCAGCCGGGTCACGCCGCCCACGACCACGAAGACCTGCAGCGCGAGGATGAACGCGAGGCCGGTGGCGAGGAGCTTGCCGAAGGCATCCCGGGAGGCCAGGGCCGTGCGGAGTCCGCGCTCGACCACGATGCCGTAGACGACGAGGACCGCCATCAGCCCGGTGACCCCCAGCTCCTCTCCGAACGCGGCGACGATGAAGTCGCTCTTGGCGAGGGGCACGAGGTGGGGCCGGCCCTGACCCAGCCCGCTGCCGAGCACGCCACCACTGGCGATGCCGTAGAGGCCCTGCACGAGCTGGTAGCTGCCGCCGGGTTGGTTGATGTTCTCGAACGGGTGCAGCCAGATCTCCACGCGCTGCTGCACGTGAGCGAACAGCGCCCAGGCGAGGACCGAGCCTCCGACGAAGAGCAGCAGGCCGATGAGCAGCCACGACAGGCGCTGGGTCGCGACGTAGAGGACGACGACGAAGGCACCGAAGAACAGCAGCGAGGTGCCGAGGTCACGCTCGAAGACCAGGACGCCGAGGCTCGCGCCCCAGGCGACGAGGATAGGGCCCAGGTCACGCCCGCGCGGCAGGTCAATCCCTACGAACCGGCGCCCGGCGAGGGCAAGGACGTCGCGCTTGACCACGAGGTAGCCGGCGAAGAACACCATCAGGACGATCTTCGCGACCTCGCCGGGCTGGAAACTGAAGCCGGCCAGCCGGATCCAGATGCGCGCACCGTTGACGGTCACGCCCAGCCCTGGCAGCAGCGGCAGCAGCAGCAGGGCGAGACCGCCGAGCATGGCCGTGTAGGTGTAGCGCTGGAGCACGCGGTGGTCGCGGACGACGAGCAGCACGACCACGAACAGGACGATGCCGAGGGCCGTCCAAATCAGCTGGAACCCGGCGTCGCCGACGGGTGGGGCCTTGCCGAGGGACTTCGCGCGAGCGATGTTGGCGAGGTCGAGCCGATGGATCATGACCAGACCGAGCCCGTTGAGCAGGGCGGCGCACGGCAGCAGCAGCGGGTCGGCGTAGCGCGCCCAGCGCCGCAGCACGAGGTGGGCGATGAGGAGCAGTCCGCCCAGCCCGCCGCCGTAGGTCAGCATGTCCGGCGGCAGCGAGCCGCTCTGGGCAAGGCCGACGGCGGCGTACGCGGCGATCGCAATGAGGACCGCGGCGACGAGCATCAGCAACTCGACTCCGCGGCGGCTGCGGCCGTAGGCCGGGGTGACGGTGGCAGCGGTCATGAGCTGCTCCCGCTGCAGTCCAGGCTCGCCGGCGGGCTCGCCGTCGGCGCGGGGGTCGGGGTCCCGGTCGGACCGGACGTGGGCGGCGGCGCGCTCGGGAGGTTGGGGCTGCAGAGGTTTGCCTGCGTGCGGAGCCCCGCGACGATGCGCTGCGCGTCGGTCAAGCTGGTCGCCGGAATCGACTCCTGCACGCGTGAGCGGGCGTAGTCGGGCAGCGCCGCGAGGGCGATGTCCTCCTCCTGGTAGACCTGCGACAGCTTCAACGCGCCGAGAGACTGCGCGAGTCCTCGGAAGATCGCGACCTGGCCGTCTGTGGCACCCACGAAGTACTGCTGCAGCGCCCACGTGCGCACGCCGAACCAGGCGGCTGCCGCCAGGACGAGCACCGAGATCACCGCGACGCCCGCGATGAGCAGCCGGGGACGGCGGCGGCCGGCGCGCGTCCCACCGCTCGGCTCGTCCGGCCCCTCGGGGGACGGCTTCGCGGCAGTGAGAGCGGCGGCCCGCTGAGCAGCGCTCGGGCGCGCAGCCCCCGGGCGCCGGGGCGTCACCGTGTGCCGGTCCGAGGCGGCGCCCACCACCTGGGGCGTCGAGGGCGGGTTGGTGTCGACCTCGACCACGTCCGCGACGATGCAGGTGATGTTGTCGGGGCCGCCGCCGCGCAACGCCAGGTCCACTAGCCGGTCGCACGCGTCGTCGGGCGGGCCTCCCGACAGACACTCCTGGATCGTGTCGACGCTGACGACGCCGGAGAGGCCGTCACTGCAGAGCAGGTAGCGGTCCCCGATCCTCGCCTCCCGCACCGACACGGAGGGGGTGGCGCTCAGCTCGCCGTTCAGGACGTTCATGAGGACGTTGCGCTGCGGGTGGTGAGCAGCCTCCTCCGGGGTGATCCGTCCCTCGTCGATCAGGCTCTGCACAAACGTGTCGTCCCGCGTGATCTGGGTCAGCCGGCCCTCCCGCAGCAGATAGCACCGGGAGTCGCCGATGTGCAGCAGCCCCAGTCGCGTGCCCGCCCGCAGGATGGCAGTGAGCGTGGTGCCCATGCCGGACAGCTCGGGCTGGTCCTCGGTCATGGCGTGCAGGTGCTCGTTGGCCGCGCGGGCCCGCTGGTTGAGGGCGTCGAGCAGGTCGGGGCCGGGCGGGTCGTCGTCCAGGGGGGCCAGCTCCGCGACCGTGACCGAGCTCGCGACGTCGCCGGCCGCGTGACCACCCATCCCGTCGGCGACGACGAGCAGGCGGGGGCCGGCGTATCCGGAGTCCTGGTTGGTGCTGCGCACGAGTCCGACGTCGGACCGGGCCGCATACCGCAGCGCGATCGCCACGGGCTACTTCCTGACCTCGAGGACGGTCTTGCCGATGCGGATCGGGATCCCGAGGGGCACGGGCACAGGCGCGGTGACGCGCTGCCGGTCGAGATAGGTGCCGTTGGTGGAGCCGAGGTCCTCCAGGAGCCACTGCCCGTCCTGCGGGAAGATCCGCGCGTGGTGGCCGGAGGCGTAGTCGTCGGTGATGACGAGAGTGGCGTCCTGGCTTCGGCCGATCACGACCGGCGCGCTGCCCAGCGTGACGCTGGTGCCCGCCAGCGAGCCATCGGTGACGACGAGCCGACCCGGCGTGCCCTTGCGGGGCTTGGCAGGTCGCGGCGTCCGCTCCGCGGCAGCACGGCCGGGAGTGCGGCGAGCAGTGCCCGGGCGAGCGGGTGAGCTCACCCGCGTCCCGAACAGGTCACTGCGCATCACCGACACCGCCATCAGGACGAAGATCCACAGCAGCGCCAGGAACGCCAGCCGGATGACGGTGAGCGTCAACTCGCTCATGGATGCCCCCACCGCGGCGAGCGCGGATCATCCGGCAGCCAGAAGGTGACCGCCGTCGAGCCGATCTGGAAGGTCGTCCCGTCCTCGAGGACCGCCCGGTCGCGTCGGTGGCCTCCGACGACGATGCCGTTGGTCGAGCCCAGGTCCACGACCTCCGCTAGCTGACCCTGGACCCGCACCTCGGCGTGGCGGCGGGACACTCCGGGATCGTCGATGCGTACGTCGACGTCTCGGCCCCGTCCCAGCACGGTCGTGGCGTGCGTGAGCGGCAGGCGCCGGCCGGCGATCTCAAGCTCCGGCGGCCGAACGGCGGCGGCGACGGCGGGCGCAGCGTCGTCCTCGCGGTCGGCGGCAGGGACGGGACGTGCAAGGAACATCGTCTGCTCCACAGCCGGCCGGTTGACCGGAGGCGTCACCCGCTTGCGGGGGCCGGTCGTCTCGACCTGGGCAACACTCTCGCCACGGACCCGGAAGACCCCCGTCTCCAGGTCGTCGACCTCCTCGAAGCCGACGCCCACCGGCCCCAGCAGCGTGTAGCCCTGGGACGACGCGTGGTCGGCCACCATCGTCGCGAGCTCGGTGGCGAGGGCTGCCTCGTGGGCGGACAGCCGCTCGAAGTCGTGAGCACCCAGTTCCACGTGGAACACGTTGGGTGCCAGGGTGCGGCCGCGCGCGACGATCGCCGCCTTGTCGTCGCACTCACGCTGCAGCGCGGAGGCGATCTCGACGGGCTGGACGTCGGAGCGGAAGGCCTTGGCGAAGGCGCCGTTGACCAGCTCCTCGATCCGGCGCTCGAAGCGGGCGAGGACTCCCACGACACCTCCTTCCGTCTGGCCGACACGTGCGAAGATCTCGGCAGTCACCCTAACCGGGGCACCTGACAATCCCTCCGTCGGCGGAGGTCCTTCCCCGTGCTAGCCTGCTGAGCACGCGCGAGTGGCGGAACGGCAGACGCGCTGGATTCAGGTTCCAGTGCCCGCAAGGGTGTGAGGGTTCAAATCCCTCCTCGCGCACTCTGTGACGTCTCAGGACGTCGACACCACCCGGACCGCTCTCGGCGAGTCCGGGTTTTCGTTCTGACGGCTCAGGCCGGACCGTCGGGTCCGGCCACGCCATCCGCCCATCGGCTTCCGACGGCGCCGGTCACACCCACCGCCGCCAGCACTGCCGCCGCAACGGCGTGATGAACCGCGACGAGCCCGATCACGGCGACACCGAAGAGCACGGCCTCCACCGCCGCCCGGCTGGGATCTGACGCCCGCGTCCTACTGCGCGGGGCGACGAGCAGGGCCACACCCAGGCAGCGAGTGCGGGCAGCACGACCGCGCCGACGACGGCGAGCAGTCCAGCGGCGACGTTCGCGCCGATGACCGCCAGGGCGACGAGCAGCGCCAGCTCGGAGCCGAAGCGCACGGCCAGGAGCAGGGCCCTCATCCGTCGGTCCGGTCGCATCGCGATCTCACGGCAGCAGTGTGGCGGCGTTCTGATGTCGATCATGAGACGGGGACGGGTGCGAGGCTGGCTTTCCGGGCAAACATCTGGTCAAGATGGACATCCGACCCGAACGGAAGGAGCCCGGATGCGTCTCGACGCCGTCGACGCGGTGGGGTTGACGCCCGAGGAGCGGGCCGAAGCCTTGGTCAAGGGCGCTCGCGGTGTCCCCTACCTCGAGGCAGCCGTGCGGCTGCTCGTCGAGCACGGGACGTGGCTGGAGCGGGACGACTTCGCGCACTTCATCGAGCTCGACGGCCCCGACGATGACGGCGAGTTCTGCGCCAAGGTCTCGTGGCGCCGCGTGCAGGCCTCCCTCCAGGGGCGTCCGGAGCCCGGCGACACCGTGCTCACGTCCAGCGGGCCCGCATCGCGGATCCTGGCGATCGCGGCCTCGTTCGGCGGCGGCATGCCCGTGGACCTGCGCGACGCCACCTCGCACCTGGCGCCGGCGGATAGCGAGTGCGTGCTCGACGCCGTGCGCCGGGCCGTCGAGGTTGCCTGAGGCAGGTCCCGGGGAGGGTGCACGCATGGGCATGATGCGCAAGGGACTCGCCGGACTCGTCGTGCAGCAGCTGATCAAGCAGGCTCGCAAGCCGGAGAACCAGGAGCGGCTGCGGCAGCTCGCGGTCAGCGTGCAGCACCAGGTGCAGCAGCGGATGGCGCAGTCGCGGCGGGACCGGGCCACCACGCGCCGCTGACGTCGCCGGCGCCCCCGCGCTGAGCCGGTCGCCTCAGGTCGCCGGGCGCTCGAAGACCAGCTCCAGACCGTCGGCCTCGTCGATCTGCTCGCCCACCTGGACGAACCCCGCGCGACGGAGAATCCGCAGCGACGGCTCGTTGTCCGGACGCACCGAGGCCACGAAGACCTGAGCGCCCCGCTGGCGGGCCCACTCCCACATCCCGTCAGCGACTTCGGTCGCAATGCCCTGGCCGCGCCACTGCGGCGCCACCCGGTAGCCGATCTCGACGCGGCCGTCGGCGTCTGGGCGGGTGTGGAAGTTCGCGTAGCCGACCAGCACCCCGGTCTGCCGCCACACCACCGCCCGCGACAGCCACGGCGCGAGTCCAGCCGGGTCGGGGTCGACATCGAGCTGCTCGGCGCGTGCGAGCAGCACCTCACGTGCCTCCCCGAGCACGTCGCACGGGTCGCTGACGGGAGGGACGGACGGCAGCTGCGGACGGCGTTCGGGAGCGGGTGCGGCGAGGAGCCCGTCGATCGACTGCAGAACGCCGTCGCGCGGCAGCCCTGCGGTGGCCGCGTCGAGGAGGTCACGGGGCAGCGTCACCAGCGCGAGGCGCGCAGTCCAGATGACGTCGCTCATCGGGTGGACGCCCGCGGCGCGGGGTGCGCGGCCAGGAAGGTGGGCCACGAGACGGGGTCGGCGCCCTCGGCCTGGCCGGCGAACTCCTCGAAGTACCACCGCCGCAGCAGCGTGACCGCTGGTGGCGAGGCGAGAGTCAGCAGGTGCTGACCGGCTCGGCAGTAGTCGTCGGCTTCGTCGAGCAGCCGGGCAAGGTCACGGGAGGGTCCGGCGATGGAGCGCGAGACCCGATAGGTCAGGTCGATCGTCTGCTCACCGCGCGCAGCGGCATCCTCGATCGCGCGGGTCTGGCTGGTGGAGAAGTCCCCGAACGCCGTCGAGATCTCGCCGAGCAGGTCGAGCAGCCGCCGCGGCACGCCGTGGGAGGGGTCGGCCGCCGCCTCGGCGGGGTCGAGCTGCTCGGCTGCGGCGATGAGGGTGAACTCGCGCAGCAGCTCGTCGGTGTGCTCCCGGTACTGCCGCCAGACGTCGATCGGGAAGCCGAGAACGGTGATCGTGCAGGTCTCGTCGGAGGGAGGGGGCGTCGTCACGACGTCAGGCGACCGGGTCAGTGGGCCGTCAGCGAGCGGCCGGAGCGGAGGGCCCCCGCGCCGGAATGGCTGTCGCTGAGGGCGTCGCGCACGGCGTCCCGCGCCGCGTCCTGCTCGAGGCGCTCGGCAGCCCCGCCCCCGGCAAGCAGGTGCAGCGGGAGGTCGGCGTCCTCGGTGGTCTCGTCGCCCGGGCTGTCCTCGCCCTCGAGGCTGAACTCCGCCCACACCGTCTTGCCGGACGCGTCGACGGTGACACCCCAGTCCCGGGTGAGCTGCTGGACGAGCACCATCCCACGTCCAGTCGTCGCGTCTGCGGCGTAGTTGCGGGGCAGCACACCCGACCGGGACTCGTCAGACACCTCCAGCCGCAGCGCGGTGTCCTGCCGGTCGAGCCGCACCGTGAAGGGGGAGTGCGCGTGGATGGCGGCGTTGCTGACGAGCTCGCTGAGGACCTGCAGCAGCTCCCACTCGACGACGCTGGCGCCGAGGGCGTCGAGCTGACGGCGAGCCCACGAGCGGGCGGCGGGCACATCGGCGAAGTCGCCGTCCCACCGCGCTTCCACGTGCAGCACGGCAGACATGCTAGAGCCCCGCGTAGTGATCACTGTCACGCCATGCCGGTGTAAATCGGTCGAGGCGTGCTACCACCCGTGACCGCTACGGCAGCAGCCGGGCGTAGAGGTCCTCGGAGGGCCGCCCGGCCTCCGCCCCCAGGCGTTCGAAACGGGTGCGCTCCCGCTCCGGAGGCGGCTCGGTGAGCGCGAACCGCGGGTGCCCGTCCACGACCTCGCGAACGTGCTCGGCGTAGGCGGGCCAGTCGGTCGCCACGTGCAGTCCCGGGAGAGCGACCTTCCCGAACGCCGCCCGTGTCGCTGCCGTCTCTGCCTCGGCTGACAGCCGAGCGGCGAGCAGATCGAGGAACGACGCCGACACCAGCCGCCGCTTGGCGTGGCGCGCCTTGGGCCATGGATCGGGGAAGAAGAGCCGGACCAGCGTCAGCGACTGCGGAGGCAGGGCTGCGAGGACGTCGACGGCGTCGGCCATCACGACTCTCACCCGTGGCGCGGGCCCGCTGTCCAGCTCCTCGAGGCGGCGGAGAAGGCTGCCCACCCCAGGCGTGTGCAGGTCGGCTGCGAGCAGGTTGACCCCGGGCTGCCGCGCGGCGAGTGCCGCCGTCGCCTCGCCCATGCCGA
Source organism: Actinomycetales bacterium (assembly GCA_051960855.1). Taxonomy (GTDB): domain Bacteria; phylum Actinomycetota; class Actinomycetes; order JAJZTN01; family JAJZTN01; genus JBQCDV01. The sequence continues at coordinate 9,278 of JBQCDV010000189.1, read as the reverse complement.
AGCCGATCTCCAGCACCAGTGGTGCGGCCCTGCCGAAGAGGGCGGACGGGTCGGCGAGGTCGCGGAGGTCGGGACCGGAAGGGCCGGCGAGGTGGCCGAGGTCGGCGGGAGGTGGAGCAGCGCCGTTCGGGAAGGTGTCGGGTGGAGGGTCGCCGACGCCGTAGGTCGGCCACAGCCTGGCGAGGGCGTCGGCTTGCGAGGCGGTGACGCGGCCGCGGCGGAGCTTGTAGCTGCGGATGCGGCGCTCGGAGGTCAGGTGCTCGGAGGTCAGGTGCTCGGAGATCAGGTGCTCGGAGGTCAGGTGCTCACTGGTCACCCCGCGGGTCACTCCGACGGAGCGGCGGACAGCAGGACCTCGGCGAGGCCGGCGGCGGCGATGACACGCTCGGGGCCTTCCTGGATGGCCGTGATCGCGATGGGGACACTGCGGCGCCCGGCCTCTGCCCAGATGTCGAGCAGGGCGCCCAGCCCGGAGGAGTCGAGGAAGGTCAGGGCGCCGAGGTCGAGCTCGACGCCCGACAGCGCCTCGTTGAGCGCCGCGAGCGCGACCGAGCGCAGCTGCGCGGCGCTGCTCATGTCCACCTCGCCTTCGGGACGCACCACGAGGACGTCGTCGCGACGTTCCGTTGTCACCGAAAGGATCTCCACGGGATCACTCTATGCATTCAAGACCCTATGCATCCAAGGCGGAAGCAGGCGTTTGACGACGGCGCGGGGAGGGAGGGGACACGAATGGTGTCCCCCGACGGCGTCCCCGCAACGACGGACGCGTGGCCGGGCGGAGTCGGCTAGCAGCCGCGGGACCTCGTCGTCGTCGGCGCGAGCGCCGGAGGCGTGGAGGCGCTCACCGGGCTGCTGCGCGCGCTGCCGGCGTCGCTCGCCGCGACCGTCGTGGTCGTGCTGCACGTCCCACCTACAGGCACCTCAGCGCTCACGTCGATCCTGCGCCGCGCGACACCGCTGCGCGTCGAGACCGCCGCCCCCGGCGTGGCGCTGGAGCACGGCCTCGTGCTGGTCGCGCCTCCCGACCGACACGTCGTGGTCGTCCCCGACGCGGTGATGCTCTCCCGCGGCCCCCGCGAGAACGGCCACCGCCCCGCGATCGACGTCCTCTTCCGCACCGCTGCGCGCAGCTACGGCCCCCGCGTGATCGCCGTCCAGCTGTCCGGCGCGCTCGACGACGGCGCGGCGGGCTGCGTGGCCGTCAAGTCCCGCGGCGGCCTGGTGCTCGTGCAGGACCCGGAGGAGGCGACCTACCCGAGCATGCCGCAGAGCGTCATCGCCCTGGACACCCCGCGGGTGCTGACGCTCGCCGAGATTGCCGAGACCCTCGTGACCCTCGTGCAGGAGAGGGTCGACATGGGTGAGGCTCCACCGCCCACCCGGCTCGTCGACACGGAGGTGGCGATCGCCATGCTCGACTCCGAGGCGCTCAACGACCTCGACCGGCCCGGCGTCCCGAGTGGGCTGTCCTGCCCCGACTGCCACGGCACGCTGTTCGCGCTCGAGTCCAGGTCGATGCTGCGCTACCGCTGCCGTGTGGGGCACGCGTGGGCGAGCCAGGGGCTGCTGGCGCAGAAGGACGAGGAGATGGAGTCCGCGCTGTGGGTGGCGCTGCGCAGCCTGGAGGAGAAGGCCGAGCTGTCGCACCGGCTCGCCGAGCAGGCCCGGGCGGCGGGGCACGCCCTGTCGGTGCAGACCTTCACCGAGCGGTCCCGGGAGGCCCAACGCTCCTCGGCGCTGATCCGCCGGCTGCTCGAACAGCCGCAGGACGAGCAGCTCGCCGCCGCGCTGTCCACCGAGGTGCCGGACGACCCGGCGATCGAGGCATGACAGGGGCTCCGCACCCGACGACAGCGACTACTCTCACGACAAGACCACCGAGGAGGTGGACCGGGACTTCGAGGAGCTCCTGAGGTATCTCAAGGAGGCCCGGGGCTTCGACTTCACCGGCTACAAGCGCACCTCGCTGCAGCGACGGATGCACGACCTCGGCGTGGCGACCTTCGAGGACTACCTCGACGTCCTGCAGCTCAACGCCGACGAGCTGACCGCGCTGTTCAACACCATCCTCATCAACGTCACCGGCTTCTTCCGCGACCCCGAGGCGTGGGCCTACCTGGAGCACCACGTCCTGCCGGGCCTGATCGAGGCGTCGGGAGGCGGCCCGCTGCGCGCCTGGTCGGCTGGCTGCGCGTCCGGCGAGGAGGCCTACTCCCTCGCGATGCTGTTCGCCCGCCAGCTCGGGCTCGAGGAGTTCCGGGAGCGGGTGAAGATCTACGCGACGGACGTCGACGAGGAGGCTCTGGCCCACGGCCGGACGGCGACCTACTCCGACCGCGAGGTGCGCGGCGTGCCGCCGGAGCTGCTCGCCGAGTTCTTCGAGAGCAGCGGGCAGCGTCACTCGGTGCGCAAGGAGTTCCGCCGGGCGGTCATCTTCGGTCGCAACGACCTCGTGCAGGACGCCCCCATCTCCCACGTGCAGCTGCTGCTGTGCCGCAACACGCTGATGTACCTCAACGCCGAGACGCAGGGGCGGGTCCTGCAGCGGCTCAACTTCGCCCTCAACCCGCAGGGCGTCCTCTTCCTCGGCAAGGCCGAGATGCTGCTGGGGCACTCCACGCTCTTCGCCCCGCTCGACCTCAAGCGCCGCTTCTTCGTCAAGGTCGACACCGGCCCGACCCGCAACCGCTCGGGCTTTTCAGGACCTCGAGGTCTCCTTCCGGCCCGTCGACCTGCGTCACGCCGTCGCCCAGGCCCTTCTCGAACGGCGTCCGCAGTGGCTGCACGCCGCGGAATGGTCGCGCACGTCGGCGGCCGACGACCCCCTCGTCTACGACATCCAGGTCACCCCGCTGCTCGAGCGCGACGGCTCCCTGCTCGGCGCGACCGTCGCCTTCCTCGACGTCACCCGCTTCCGGCAGCTGCAGCGGGAGCTGGAGTTCGCCAACCGTCAGCTCGAGACGGCCTATGAGGAGCTGCAGTCGACCAACGAGGAGCTCGAGACCACCAACGAGGAGCTGCAGTCGATGAACGACGAGCTCCAGGGCACCAACCAGCAGCTGCGGGAGCGCACGCAGGAGGTCGGCGAGCTCAACGCCTTCATGGACTCGGTCCTCATGGGACTGCACGCCGGCGTCGTCGTGGTCGACCGGGATCTGCGGGTGACGGCGTGGAACGCCCGGGCGGAGGACCTCTGGGGTCTGCGCGCTGACGAGGCCGTCGACCAGCACCTGCTCAACCTCGACATCGGGCTGCCCGTCATCGAGCTCACCCCGGCGCTGCGCCGCGCGCTGCGAGGTGACGGGGTCGACGGAGACGGTGCCGGTCCCCGCGGCCGCACGACACCTGGCGTCAGCGTCGACCTCCCCGCGATCAACCGGCGCGGCCGGAGCATCACCGTCGGCGTCGTCATCACCCCCCTCCAGCGCACCGAGGGCGAGGTGACCGGCGCCATTCTCGTCATGGACGACGGCTCGGCGCCGCCGGTCGCCATGCCGTCACCGGGGGGCGACCGGTGCTGGTCCCACTGATGGCGAGCCGGGTTGACGGCGCGCCGAGCTGACGCGACGTCCACCTGACGCGACGACGCGACGACTACCTGACGCTAGCTTCCTCAGCCCTTCTCGCGCGTGCCCGCTGTCGGGCGCACCGACTGCACCTGGTGGACGAGCTCCTCGGCGATCAGCCGCAGCTTGACGTTGCGGCGCTGCGACATCACCGCGAGTCGGCGGAAGGCCTCCTCGGCGTCGCAGCCCTGCAGCGCCATCACGATGCCCTTCGCCTGGTCGATGACCGCCCGGGAGGTGAGCGCTTCGCGCAGCTGAGCGCTCAACGTCCGCAGGTCGTCGAGTTCGCGTCGGTCTCGGACCAGGGTCGCCACGACCTCGGCTACGAGCTCAGCGTTCGCGACGAGCGCAGTGGTGTCGGCCGGCAGGACCAGGCAGTGCAGGGCCAGCACTCCCGGGACTCCGACGGAGGGTGGCAGCGGCACCGCGGCCACCGCACGTGCCGACGGGTGGGCGAGGGTGAGGGCCGGCCACCGCGGGTCGCGCGAGACGTCCTCGCTCACCGTGACCTCACTGGCGCCCGCGACCAGCGGCCCGCACAGGGCACGCTGCTGCAGGACAGCCATCGCTGTCGCCTCCGCACTCGACGCCTGCAGCTGCTCCGGTCGACGGGGGTCTCCGAGGCACAGCACCATGTCGTCGACGTCAGGCAGGTGCGTGACGACCAGGGACACGACGTCGAGGAGCAGCTGCGGGACGGTCTCGGCACGCCCGGCGGCTCGGACCAGCTCGACCACGAAGTCCGGCACGTGCGCCTGCGTCGGTCCAGCCATCACCCACCTGACCTGCGGCAGGCCGTCGGGCTCGACGTCGTCCGTGCGGTCGTACACGAGCGTCGCCTCGACCTCGCGCGGCTCGCCCACCCGCGGGACCAGCCGGAACGACGTTCGGGTCGGGGTCCCCGGCGCGAGACTGGCGAGCGCGTTGCGGAGTCCGCCGCGGTCGGCGGGGTCGACGTAGGTGAGCAGCGGCTTGCGGGTGAGGTGCAGCGGGTGGACACCCAGGACCGCCGAGGCTGCGGCGTTGGCCTCGTGGATGAGCCCGGCCGGGTCGGTGACGAGGACGGGGATCGGGACGGCCGCGTCGAGCCGAGCGACCAGCAGCCGCTGTCGCGTGACGCTCTGCAGGAGGTCGTCGACCGCCTGCTGCTGCGCGACCAGCTCCTCGTGCGCGGCCTCCAGGTAGGCGCGGAGCCCATCGGGACTGGGCGCTCCCTCGCCGTCGGACGGCTCCTCCAGCAGCGCCGCCCACTCGCGGCGCCACTGCTCGATCGTCTCCTCGCAGAGCAAGGTGGCAGCGCCGGATGCGGCCGCGTCCGGATCGGCGTGCAGCAGCGGCGTGGTGGCGGGTGACAGCTTGGCGAGTGCAGGCACGGCCAGTGAAGGAGTCGTCCTCGTCACTTGTCACCTCCTCGGGTGTCGAAGGAGCGTGCCGGGGCGGGTGGGGCTTGCCTTGCTAGAGGGCGCGGGCGGGGGGCGCAGGCGCGGAGGGGCAGTGGGGGCGCTGCCGGCGCGTGTCTGGTCCCGTCCCCGAGGTTCTGCCCCAGGTGGCGGTCCGCTATCGCGAGGTAGGCCTTGATTGCCGACCGCAGGGAGGAGTGGATGTCGAAGTACTCGAGCAGGCCGCTGACCGTCAGGGTCCGCAGCACGCAGGGGGACGGGCCGGCCAGCAGGAGCACGCCGGACAGGCACGCGGCTCGGCGCCGCGCGGAGACGAGCGTGTGGATGCCCGACGAGTCGAAGAAGCGGACTCCCGAGAGGTCCACGATCGCGGCCTTCGACCGTGTGAGCGTCAGCAGCAGAGCGTCCTTGAGCTGAGGCGAGGTCGACAGGTCGACCTCGCCGGACACGCGCACGACCGGACCGTCGGGATGGCGTGAGATGTCGCAGAGGTCGCGGACGCCGTCGAACGGCGTCGCGGGAAGGTAGGGGGCGGGTGCCCAGTTGTCAGGTGCCCAGTTGTCAGATGCCCAGGTATCAGATGCCCAGTTGTCAGATGCCCAGTTGTCAGGTGCCGAGGTATCCATGGTGCGTCCAGTACGGCGGAGCGAGGCGGCAGGGGGCCACGGGGGAAGGTCAGGGCCGTGACGGGCGGGCCAGCAACCACCGCGGACGACGTTCGGGAAAGGGCGTCGGACGGTGACGCGGCTGGCGCGCGATCGCGATGCCGTTCTGGGACGCGGCCGTCGGCCACATCGAGCGCGGCCGGCGGAGGTGCCGTCGCGCTCGTGTCTCCGGAGCCTGGAGGCCTCCCGCGAACTCGAGAGGCTGAGGCGGTTCTGCTGCCGCCGCCTCCACTCTAACCGCGATTTCTCGAAATCGGCCCAATCCGTCCGGCCCAATCCTCCGAAGGGGCTGTGAAAGGCCGGGTACCCCCGGCGACACACTTCGGAAGGAACTGTCGTGAAGGCACGCAAGGCACTGCTTCTGGCCCCGGCCGCTCTGCTCCCCCTCGCGTTCGCGGCGCCGGCCAGTGCGGCCGACGGCACCTACACGGTGACCCTCAACCCCCTGAACAACTCCGGGGCCCATGGGACCGCGGTCGTGACCATCGACGGCACCAAGGTCCACGTCGTCATCGACGCCTCCGGCCTGGTCCCGAACTCGCCCCACGCCCAGCACCTGCACGGTGACACCAGCGGTACGACCTTCAAGTGCCCGGCCCCGAGTGACATGAAGAAGCTCGACAAGGACGGCAACGGCGTCGTCTCGACGACCGAGGCCGGCGGCTTCTACGGCCCCGTCATGATCGCGCTGACCACGCAGGGCGACACCAGCATGAACAGCGCGCTGGCCGTCGACCGGTTCCCGACCGCCGACGCCAAGGGCAACCTCCACTACGACCGCACGTTCACCGTTACCGCGGAGCAGGCGCAGGCGCTGCAGCACCTGCACATCGTCCAGCACGGGATCGACACCAACGGCGACGGCAAGTACGACGGCGACGCCAAGAGCGACCTCGACCCGTCGCTGCCGGCCGAGGCCACGGATCCGGCCGACTGCGGGATGCTCTCGACCGCTCAGATGACCGCTATGCCCGCCGGTGGTGTCAACACCGGTGGGGCGCCGGGCAGCCCGTCGGAGCTGCCGCTCTACATCGCCGGCGGTGCTGCGCTGACCTCCGCGGCCGGCCTCGCCTGGCTGCGTCGTCGCACGGCTGCTGCCCAGCGCTGACGCCCGTCGCCGCATGGCTGCTGCCCAGCGCTGACGCCCGTCGTCGAGCGGCCCTCAGGAACGCCTCCACCCTGGGGGCCGCTCGGCGCTGGGTCGGACTGCTCCGCCGCCCGTGAAAGGAAGGAACCGCGTGTCACGCCACCGCTCCACGCCTCACCAGCGTCCCGCCGGCGCGGACAGCTCGCGCGGCCGTAGTCGGCTGCTGCTCGCCGGCGCGTGCCTCCTCGGTGTGTTCGGCGCCGGCGCGGTGACCGTTGCGGCGACACGCGGACCGGAGCTACCCGTTGCCCCGCCCGTGGCCGCGGCGACCTCGAGTGCTCAGACGCCGGGCAGGTCGAGTGCGGAGTCGGCCACCGCGGCTGGCGGCGCGGCGAGCAGCCCGCGCGCGCACCAGCCGGGCAAGGACGCTGCGGTTGGCACGGACGTCCCGGCTGGCAAGGACGCCTCCGTGAGTGAGTCGAGCCACCCGCCGTATGCCGCAGCGCTGCCTCGCAGCCGACCCACGCATCTGCGGATTCCGGCCATCGGCGTCGACACCCCGTTGATCGCCCTGGGTCTGTCGGCTGATGGGACGATGGCGGTGCCAGCGGGACCGCGACCTGCGGGATGGTTCACCGGGAGCCCGACCCCCGGCTCCGTCGGGCCCGCTGTACTCGCAGGCCACGTCACCTACAACGGCCCAGGTGTCTTCTTTCACCTCGGCGAGCTGAGGAAGGGCCAGCGGATCGAGGTCACCCGCGGGGATGGCCACACCGCCGTCTTCACTGTCTACGACGTCGAGACCTACCCGAAGGACGCCTTTCCCACAGCTCGGGTCTATGGCAACACCGATGGTCCCGAGCTGCGCCTCATCACCTGCGCTGGCGACTACGACTCCAGTCGTCACCACTACGCGGACAACGCCGTGGTCTACGCAAGCCTCACGGCGACGCGCTGACCGAGGAACTCGGGGGACCCGCCCGCCTCACGGCGACGCGCTGACCGGAGGAGCTCGGGGGACCCGCCCGCTCCGTCGGGTCTGCCACACGGCATGCTGTCGTCTGGCCGCGGACCGGACATGTGCCGGAGGGCGGATACCCGACGCCGAAGGGGGAAGCACAGCCTCATGATCCGGCCCACCATCCGCACCAGCCGGCCACGGCGCACCGTCACGCGAGCGCTCGTCGTCGCCCTCACCGGCGCCGCGCTGATGAGCAGCGCAGGCTGCTACGACACCCGTGGTCAGAACACCGAGAACGGCACGCTGCTCCCGGCGACTCCGACGGACAGTGGCTCCCCGTCCGTCCCAGGCGACGGTGGCCGCGTAGGCCGCTGACGGCGCCGCGGCGGCCGCGTCGGCCGCTGACGCCGACCGACGGTGTGTCGGCACCGTCAGCGCGGTGCCGGGAGAGCGCTCCGCTGAGTTGTTCCTACCGCTGCAACCGGCACGCCTGGCAGCCGCGCGGTTGACCGCTCCAGCCTCGCGACACGCACACGCTGAGGACCTCGGCAGCGACGTCGCACGGAGCGCCGAACAGCTCCTGGTAGCCGTACCGCAGCGTCACCAAGCCATGGCGGGCCCCGAAGTTGTCCCGCCGACGGTCTCGGAAGGCCCCTTCGCCCACGTGCCCGAGCCGTCCGTCGAACTCCAGCAGCACCCCGCACTCCTCGATGAGCCCGTCGGCGAATGTCAGTTGCCCGTCGCGTTCGATGCGGCGCTGCCGCACGGCGACCGGGAGGCGATGGCGGCGTTCGATACGCCCGTACTGCACCTCGAGCAGGGAGGCCATGCCCGCGCCGACGTCTCGCAGGGTGCGCTCGATATCGGTGCGATGGCAGAGGCGGGGCCGGCCGGCCGCGCGCAAGGTGAGAAGACGCGGTGTCGTCACGCGCTGACCTGTGGCCCGGGTGATGGCTCCGACGAGGTCCCGCAGGTTGGCAGCGGCGGCTGCGGAGTCGAGGACGACGTCTTCCACGGAGAGGCAGGAGAAGCCCCGTCGCACCACGACCTCCACGTGGTCGCGGCGGCGTCCGGTCAGGAAGGGCGCGGACCGGAGCCGGGACTGCGCTGGGACGACGATCTCCACCGGTAGGGGCGGGGGCACGGCTCTGAGGCCGTGGGCTGCGGCGGCCCATTCACCGGCCAGCGCTGCTGAGGGGCCCGCCACCAGAAGTGCCGCCTGCGACCAGCTCTCAGTGGTCTCGGGCAGTCGGCTGACTGAGTAAAGCCCCTGGCAGACCCGGTGCAAGGCGCCCTCGCGGACCATGTGACCGAGCCCGCTCTGCGTCCACCCGACCGCCCAGAGCTGAGGTGTCGTCACGACACCGTGCTGAGAGGCCGCCAGGGCAAGGGTCTCGTGCCAGCGTCGCCGACGTCCGTTTGCATCCACGTTGCCACGCTGCTCTCGGTCGGGCTAGGGAGGGTGCGACAGGTGGTGCGCTGTGGAAGCAGCAGAGGAGGTCCTCTCGCTGTGCAAGTTCTCGCGCAGTAGCGCAAGGAACTGAACAGTGGGACGGGGTCGCCGCGGGTGTGGGAGCGGGACAGGGCTGTGAGGCG
>JBQCDV010000188.1:0-6760 GCA_051960855.1 Actinomycetales bacterium | reverse complement strand
CGACTGCAGACTGAGCTCGACGCAGGCTCGGTGTGGCTGAACTGCCACTCGGTGCTGTCCCCCGAGATGCCGCATGGCGGTTTCAAGGCCTCCGGCCATGGCAGCGACCTGTCGCTGGTGTCGCTCGAGGAGTACACCCGCGTCAAGCACGCGGTCACACGGATGTAGCACCGGCTAGCAAGCGAGCACCTGCGGGTTGGCGCAGTGCCGGGGTGCATCGCCGCGGACCACGGCCGCGACGTCGTCGAGCAGCATCCTGCTGTGGTGCGCGACGACATCGGTGGCCGCGCCCGCCAGATGCGGGGTGAGCACGGTCGCCGGGGCGCGCAGCAGGGCGGAGTCGGGCGGCAGCGGCTCGCTGGCGAAGACGTCGAGCGCGGCGGACACCCTCCCCTCCTCCAGCGCCGACACCAGAGCTGCCTCGTCGACGCAGGCGCCACCAGCGGTGTTGACGAGCAGCGCCCCCGCACGCATCGCCGCAAGGGCCTTCTCGTCGATGAGACGCTCCGTCGCCGCCGACCGGGCACAGTGCAGGGAGACGACATCGCTGTCTGCGAGCAGCTCCGGCAGCGGCACCGGTGTGCCGAGCCGGGCGTCGGCGGAGAGGTCGTCGGCAGCTACGTACGGGTCTGACCAGAGGACCCGGGTGCCGAAGCCGTGCACGAGCCGGCGCGCGACCGCCCGTCCGACAGCACCGAAGCCGACCAGACCGACGGTGAGTGCCGACAGCTCCCGCCCCCGGAAGTGCAGATACGGCAGCTCGCCCCCGACGAGCCACCCGCTGCCGCGCAGCTGCTGCTCGCCGGCGGAGATCCCCCGCAGCGCGGACAGGATCAGCCCGATCGTGAAGTCGGCCACCGACTCCGCGTTGCGGGCAGGGGTGTAGAGCACGGGGATGCCGCGGGCGCTGCACGCGGGGATGTCGACGTTGACCGGGCCGCCGCGTGCGGTCCCGACGGCGAGCAGGTCCGGCGCGGCTCGCAGCACCGCCTCGTCGACGCGCTCGATCTCGGTCAGCACCAGTCGCGCCCCCGCGCACACGTCGGCCATCTCCGCGTCCGAAAGCGGCTGTCGCGTCGTGCCCCAGCCCCCGGTGACGACCTCGAAGCCGAGCTGCTCCAGGCGGTCCCGGCCGTCCTCACTCAGCTCGCAGGTGACGACAGCGCGCCCGAGCACCGTCACGCGTCCTCCTCCGCGAGGTGCTCGCGCAGCTGCGACCAGGCCTCGCGATAGCGGGTGTACACCGCGTCCCACGCCATCTGATGGCTCTCCTCAGGCTCGAACACCACGGGCGCCTCCCGCACGCGATCGCGAGGGTTGCCCGCGCCGGTCACCAACGCCACCGCGCCGTCGACCGCCGACCCCGCCACGACCGAGACCGGCCGCGCGAGCGCCGACGCCAGCCGGGCACCGAAAGACGCGTCAGCGGAGGCCGCACCGCCGGTGACGACGACGCGGGAGGGACCGACGAACCGTTCGAGGTCCTCGACGTTGCCGCGCACAGCACAGGTGTGGGCCTCCGCGAGGGCCGTGGCGATGTCGGCGGCCGACGTGTCGGGTCGCAGCCCCAGCAGCGTGATGGGTGCCTTGGTCGACCATGCCCGCTCGCTCCACTCGGGAGCGCCCGTCACGGCCACGAGCCCGTGCCGCCCGGGGTGCCGGTGACCCGCTGCGTTGGTCGCGTCGCCGGAGGAGGTGTCCCCCACCTGCGACCACCACCCCTGATAGGTCCCGGGGTAGCCGCAGTTGGTCTCAGCCGCCCACAGCCCGGGGCGAGCATGGGTGCTGACCCAGGGGTGCTCGAGCGGGTCGACCCGGAAGTCCGGCAGCGCCGCCTGCACCGGCGTCGACGACCCTGCGACCACCGTGATGACGCCGGGCTCTGCCCCGCCCGTACCCAGCGCCGCCAGCTGCGTGTCTCCGCACCCCGCTACGACCGGAGTGCCCTGCTGGGCGCCGAGGAACGGTCGCGAGAGCCGACCGATCACGTCTCCTGCCGTGACCAGCGGTGCGAGCAGCGACACCGAGATCCCCAGCTCGGCGAGCACGTCCGTGGCCCACTCGCCCCTGCTGACATCGAGCAACTGTCCGGCTGACGCAAAAGAGCGCTCGCTCGACAAGACTCCGGTCAGGCGCCACACCAGCCAGTCGGCGACGAACAGCAGCCGAGCGGCGGCGTTCGAGAGTAGGGGGGTCTCGTCGCGCACCGCGAGCAGCTTGGGGAGCGTGAGCTCGGGGGCCGGCCAGTGGCCCGTCGTGGCGTAGAGACCCGGCAGCTGGCGCAACCGGGGAAGGTAGGGCGCTCCGCGGCGATCGGAGTTGAGGATTCCGCGCCCGAGCTCACGCTCGCCATCGGTCAGGACGAAGCCCTGCCGCAGCGAGGTCACGACAACGGCGTCGACCGGTGGGAGGTCGTCGGGGACCGACGCCTCGAGGGAATTCAGCGCCTGCAGCCACGCGGACGGGTCGAACTCCACACGGTGGCGCCGACCGGGATCGCGGTCTACGGGCGTGGGGACGTCGAGAGTGCGTGGCCGGCCGTCACACGACCACGACACCTTGATGGCAGAGCCGCCGAGGTCGACCAGGAGGACGTTCATGCCCCGGCAGTGGCAGCTCCGGCCGCTGCCTCGGCTCGGCGCACGTTGTCGAGGTAGGCCGTCGGCACCGTGGGCACCTCGCGTCCCAGCTGCAGCGCCGCATAGGTCGCCTTCGCGGCTTCCTCCAGGTTGATGGCCCGCTTGTGCGCCTCCTCGACGGTGCGCCCGAGGACGGAACACCCGTGGTGGCCGAGGATCACGGCGTTGCACCCGTCCCGAACGGCGTCCGCCCCGGCGCGGGCCAGCTCCACGGTGCCGCTCTGGATCCACGGGACGCTGCGGACCTCTCGCAGGTAGTAGGCGTGGTCGATCGTCACGAAGCGGATGTCCTCGCCCAGGGCGTCGAGCAGGACCGAGGTCTGCGGATGCAGGTGCACGAGGGCGTTGACATCGGGCCTGGCCTGGTAGGTGAGCAGGTGCAGCTGCACTTCGCTCGAGGGTCGGGGGCCTTCGAGGACGGCGCCGTCGCCGAGGCTAACGAGGGAGAAGTCCTCCGGCCCCAGCAGGTCCAGCCAGGTCCCGGTGCCCGTCACCCAGACCGCGTCGGCGCCCGGCTCTCGGGCAGACAGGTTGCCACCGGAGCCGGCGACCAAGCCGGCGGCCACCGCCGTGCGTCCGAGGTGGGCGAGCTGCTCCCGCAGGTCGCCGCCGGGGTAGGTCACGGGACGAGCACTCCTTTGAGCCGGGAATGACGGGCGACGACGGACGCGAATGAAGCGAGCGGCACGACGTCGCTGGCAAGTGTGCCGATCCCTGGAGCGGCCAGCATCTCGATGCCGGCGGGGAACGCGTGCGGCGCAAGATGCCCACCACGGACATCGAGCTCCTTGAACTCCGCGATCTGGTTGACGTCGACGGAAACCGGACGCGACGTCACGCCGTAGAGGACGAGGCGCCCACCAGGCGCTGCGGCGTCCAGCGCAGTGGCGATCCCGCCTGCCGAGCCGCTGCATTCGATGACGACGTCGTAGGCGGCGGGGGCGACGTCCTCCGGACGCAGCACCCCCAGGCGCAGTGCGTCGATGACGTCCTGCTTATCGTCGATGTGACGCGTCGTGACGGTGACATCCCCTCCGGCCCGTCGCCCGGCGACCGCGGCAAGAGATCCGATGGAGCCGAGCCCGACGACCAGGACCGCGTCGCCAGGCCGGACGTCGCCGCGCCGTACGGCGTGGACGGCGCAGGCGGAGTTCTCGGCGAGGACGGCGACTGCGGTGGGCAACGACTCGGGCACGGCGTGGACGAGGGCACCGGCGGGCAAGGCGACGCGGTCGGCAAACGCGCCCGGGAAGCCGGAGCCGAGGTGAGCCCCCTCAGGGCACAGGTGGTAGCGACCCGAGGCACACCAGCGGCAGCGGCCGCAGGGCACCTTGACCTCGACCGTCACCCGCGTCCCCACTGGCACGTCGTCGCGCTGGCTCTCGCGGACGCGGCCGAGCAGCTCGTGGCCGGGACGCAGCGGCCAGTCCAGCGCACCCCAGGGGTGCTCCCCGCTCCACAGCATCCGGTCGGCCGCGCAGACGCCTGCCGCCTCGACGTCGACAACCAGTCCGCCGGGCGCGCAGTCCGGCTCGGGCACGTCCTCGACCGACCAGTCGCGCGTGCCACGGGCGAGCAGCGCTCTCACGGCAGCGCTCTCACGGCACAGGTCTCACGACAGCGATCTCACGACAGCGATCTCACGACAGGGCGGCCTCGATCGCGGCAAGCGACTCGCGCACCGCGCCCTCGCCACTCATCGAGCCGCTCTCCACGACCCCGTAGAGGTCGAAGCTGGCGGTCACCGGACGAGCCTGGAGCGGCGGGACCTGCCGGAGCTCCGCGACCAGCTCGTCCACACGGTGCCGTCGCCCCAAGGGGAGGTCGTCATCGCTGCCGCCGAGCTCGGCGTCACCGAGGTGCAGCCCCCACAGCACCCCTGCCTCACGCAGCCGGCGAAGGCTTCCTGCCGGGTCCTCACCGGCCGCCCAGGCATGTCCGGTGTCGAGCAGCACGCCCGTGCCGGGCACCGCGTCGGCCAACGCCAGGGCGTCCTCGACGGTCGCCACGACCGTGCCCGGCTTGTACTCCACCGCCAGTGCCACGCCGTGGACCGCGGCCGCATCCCGAGCCCGCGCGAGACCCTCGACGGCGGCGGACCAGCGAGGCTGGGTGCCAGCCCGGCCGTCGGTCGCAGGATCGGCTGGAGAGCCGGCTGCAGAGCCGGCTGCATAGTCGGCGGCAGGATCGGCGCCCGGCCACAGCCCGAGGACCGGTAGCCCTGACTCCGCGCAGACCTGAGCGCACCCGGCGACCTGGACCAGCAGCTGGGCCAGCTCGTCGTCGGGCGCCGTCAGGGCGCCGCGGGGCCAACGCGCCGACGGCAGCGACAGCAGCACGGCGGAGACCGGCACCTGCCAGCGGTCGGTCAGGCGGCGGCGTTCGTCGCGGCGGGCGGGCGCCAGCTCGGTGGCGACGTCGTAGACCCCGACCTCGATGCCGGACAGCCCGGCGCCGGCAGCGAACTCCCACGTCTGCGCGTCCGACCAGCCGTCCGGCCAGTGGTTCCAGTCGGCGTCGCTGAGGGTCACCCCGCCCGGAGTCAGGCCCCGAGTCAGGCCCTGCGTTAGGCCCGGAGTCAGGTCTCGAGTCACGCTCCGCCGCCCGGCGAGGCGTCGCCCACCGCGGCATAGCGAGCCACGAGCGCCTCCCGCACGGGCGCGGTCTGGGCCTGCACGAGGTGGAACAGCGCCTCCCGCGCGACCCGTTGCGCCGGGTGGCTCGCGCTCATCGACGCACCGGCACCCACGGTGACGTAGGCGGCGGCGGCCCGGTTGAGCAACTCCAGCGCGTGCGCACGCAGCGCGAGGCGGCTGTCAACCTGCTCCTCGGCGGGGACGTCGTCGATGAGCCGGTAGGCGGCGGCGCGGACGGCGGCGCCCTCACCGGCCATGGCCCACGCAAGGTCGCGTCCCTCGCTGGAGCCGGTCCGCTCGGCCCAGGCGAGGATGCCGCGTGTCGCCGTCGCCAGCAGGCCGAAGACGGCCGGGGTGACGTTGGCCGTCTTCGCGCGGTCGACGGCCAGCCAGGGCTCGGCCTCCACAACGTCGGCGACAGCCTCGTCGGGCACCCAGAGGTCCTCCAGGTGCAGTCGGGTCGTCGCCGCACCTTCCATCGCCGCCAGCGCCATCGGGCCGTCGCTGCGCAGCCCTTCAGTGTCGTGAGCCGGCAGCATCGCCAGCACGATGCGGCCGTCGTCGGTGGCGGCACCGAGCAGGAAGACGTCGGCGATGCCCCACGACGTCATCCACCCGACCGTGCCGCTGACCCGCCAGCCGCCCTCGACACGGCACGCGAGCACCGGGGGCACCGCGCCGGCCGGGACCGGCCGGCGCAGATGGGAGACGGCCACCCCGGACAGCGTCGTTCCCGAAGCCATGCCGGGCAGCAGCCGCTCCCGCAGCCGCGAGTTGTCGCTGCCGAGCACGACGCTGAGCGGCATCCCGTGCTGCGTCAGCACGAACCAGGTCGCGCCATCCGCACCCGAGACCGCCTCGGTCACCGCGCGGACCACAGCCGGCGGGGCGCCGGACCCGCCGAGCTCCGCGGGTGCCGCGAGCCCGACCAGCCCGGCTGCCGCGAGCGCCGCGAGGTGCGACTGGGGAACGCCGTCGCGGTCCACCTCAGCGGCGTGCGGCGCCAGCAGCGTCTGGGCCAACTCCTGCGCGGCCGCGACCCTCGGGTCGCCGGCTACCTCCGGTGGCGGGTCGAGCGGGGAGCGGGAGGGCGAGGTCACTTCGACAGGCTGGTCCCCGCCGAGCGGAGGTTCTCGCAGGCCTCGACGACTCGGGCGGCCATGCCGTTCTCGCCCGCCTTGCCGTAGGAGCGCGGGTCGTAGGCCTTCTTGTTGCCGACGTCGCCGTCGACCTTCAGCACGCCGTCGTAGTTGGTGAACATGTGGCCGGCGATCGGGCGGGTGAAGGCGTACTGGGTGTCGGTGTCGACGTTCATCTTCACGACGCCGTAGTCGAGGGTCTCCCGGATCTCCTCGAGGGTGCTGCCCGAGCCGCCGTGGAAGACGAGGTTGAACGGCTTGTCCTTGCCGACCTTCTGGCCGACGGTGTCCTGGATGTCCTTGAGCACGCTCGGGCGCAGCTTGACGTGGCCGGGCTTGTAGACGC
>JBQCDV010000187.1:0-4931 GCA_051960855.1 Actinomycetales bacterium | reverse complement strand
TGCCCCGGCTCTGCTGACGCCCACCCCCGCCGAGCAGCTCGGCGGTGTCGGCATCCTCTCGGGCGAGGAGATCGGTGATGTCGGCGATCCGCTTGCGCAGCGGCGTCGGGTCGATGCCGTGCTCGCGGTTGTAGGCGATCTGCTTCTCGCGCCGGCGGCTGGTCTCGTCGATTGCCTGCGCCATCGACGGGGTGATGTTGTCGGCGTACATGTGGACCTCGCCGGACACGTTGCGCGCCGCCCGGCCGATCGTCTGGATCAGCGACTTCGACGACCGCAGGAAGCCCTCCTTGTCCGCGTCGAGGATCGAGACCAGCGAGACCTCCGGAAGGTCGAGACCCTCGCGCAGGAGGTTGATGCCGACCAGGACGTCGTACTCCCCGAGGCGCAGCTCGCGCAGCAGCTCCACCCGCCGCAGCGTGTCGACCTCCGAGTGCAGGTAGCGCACCCGCACGCCCTGCTCGAGGAGGTAGTCGGTCAGATCCTCGGCCATCTTCTTGGTCAGCGTGGTGACGAGGATCCGCTCGTTGCGGTCGGTCCGGAGCTTGATCTCGTGCAGCAGGTCGTCGATCTGGCCCTTCGTGGGCTTGACGAGCACCTGCGGGTCCACGAGACCCGTGGGGCGGATGATCTGCTCCACGACGCCCTTGGACCGGCTGAGCTCATAGTCGCCCGGCGTGGCCGACAGGTAGACCGTCTGTCCCACGCGCTCGAGGAACTCCTCCCAGCGCAGCGGCCGGTTGTCCATGGCACTGGGCAGACGGAAGCCGTGGTCGACGAGCGTGCGCTTGCGGGACATGTCGCCCTCGTACATGCCGCCGATCTGCGGGACGGTCACGTGCGACTCGTCGATCACGAGCAGGTAGTCCTCCGGGAAGTAGTCCAGGAGGCAGTTGGGAGCCGAGCCCGCCTCGCGCCCGTCGATGTGGCGGGAGTAGTTCTCGATGCCGGAGCAGAAGCCGACCTGCCGCATCATCTCGATGTCGTAGGTCGTGCGCATCCGTAGCCGCTGCGCCTCCAGCAGCTTGCCCTGCCGCTCGAGCTCGGCCAGGCGGTGCTCGAGCTCAGCCTCGATCCCGCCGATGGCCCGCTCCATGCGCTCCGGCCCAGCGACGTAGTGCGTGGCGGGGAAGACGTAGACCTCGGTGTCCTCGCTGACCACCTCGCCGGTGAGCGGGTGGAGGGTATAGAGGCGCTCGATCTCGTCACCGAACATCTCGATGCGGATCGCGTGCTCTTCGTACACCGGGATGATCTCGACGGTGTCCCCCCGGACGCGGAAGGTGCCGCGGGTGAAGGACAGGTCGTTGCGGGTGTACTGCATCTCGACGAAGCGGCGCAGCAGCGTCTGGCGGTCGATCTCCTGGCCGACCTTGAGCCGCACCATCCGGTCGACGTACTCCTGGGGCGTGCCCAGGCCGTAGATGCAGGACACGGTCGCGACCACGACGACGTCTCGCCGGGTCAGCAGCGACGAGGTCGCGGAGTGCCGGAGCCGCTCCACCTCGTCGTTGATGGACGAGTCCTTCTCGATGTAGGTGTCCGTCTGGGGGACGTAGGCCTCGGGCTGGTAGTAGTCGTAGTAGGAGACGAAGTACTCGACGGCGTTGTGCGGCAGCAGCTCGCGGAACTCGTTGGCCAGCTGCGCGGCGAGGGTCTTGTTGGGCGCCATCACCAGGGTCGGCCGCTGCAGCCGCTCAATGAGCCACGCCGTCGTCGCGGACTTGCCGGTCCCGGTCGCGCCCAAGAGGACGACGTCCTTCTCCCCGGCGGTGACGCGCTTCTCGAGCTCGGCGATCGCAGTGGGCTGGTCGCCGGAGGGCTCGAAGTCGCTGACGACCCGGAACGGCGCAACTGTGCGCTCGAGGTCTGTGGTGGCTCGCACGTCCTCAACGGTACGTCGGGCCACTGACAGGGTCAGCCCTCGCGGGCTCCCTGGGCGTTCGCCGTGCGCTGAAGCCGGCCCCACAGCCGCTCGACCTCGTCGTCCAGCTCCGGCCACGTACCGCTGTTGTCGACGACGACGTCCGCCGCGTCCAGCCGGTCCTGGCGGCGGGCCTGCGCACCGATCCGCGCTCGAGCCTCCGCCTCGGACAGACCGCGCGCGACGAGCCGCGCGACTCGGACATCGTCGTCGGCGTCTACCACGACCACGAGGTCGAAGCTGCCGGCCTGGCCGGTCTCGACGAGCAGCGGGATGTCGTGGACGACCACGTCGACGTCGCCGCGGGCTGCTGCCTCCGCCTCCAGCTCGGCCGCCCGCGCCCGCACGCGCGGATGGACGATCTCCTCCAGCCGGCGTCGCGCCGACGGGTCCTCGAAGACGATCTGGGCCAGTCCCGCCCTGTCCAACTCGGAGTCAGACGTGAGCAGTGAGGGCCCGAACTCCCGGATGACCTCCGTGAGGCCCTCCGAGCCACGGGCCACGACCTCGCGAGCGAGGAGGTCGGCGTCGATGACGAACGCGCCCCTGTCGCTCAGCCGAGCTGCCACCGCTGACTTCCCTGACCCGATACCTCCGGTGAGTCCGACGCGCAGCATGGCGCTCAGCCTGCCACCCGCCCGCGCTCACGCGGCACCGGAGTGCTCGACGACCCCCAGGCGACGCGGTGAGACAGCACCTCCAACGGTCCTCGTCCGAGCGTGACCGACCATGCCGTGGCGAGACCGAGGGCCACCAGGACGTGCACGAGCCACAGCCCGGCCCCTGAGTAGCCGGCCCAGGGAAGCGTGACGTCGAGGGCGACCACGTGCAGCGAGTAGAGCGTCAGAGTCATCGCCCCCATCGCCGCGACCGGGCGCAGCGCCCACACGGCCACCGTGTCAGCCAACAGCAGGCAGCCGCCGAGGACAGCGAGCGCGCTGCCGGCCGTCGTGAGCACGTCGAACGGCGTCCCGGTGTGCGGCGCCGCGACCAGCAGCCAGCGCCAGTCCGTGGTCGGCGTCGTGCCCAGCGCGCCAGCGAGCAGGACGTCGTGCACCGATCGCGGCAGCGGTGGACCGCCGGGCAGGGAGGCCACGCCGCCGGTGAGGTCGAGCAGGACTGACGAGAGGAGCCGGGCGGCGACGGCCACGCCGGCGCCCCCGAGCAGCAGCCAGACCTGCACCGTGCGCCGGTGAAGGGGCAGCCGTGCGACGACGAGGCCGACGAGCAGGTAGCCGGCCCAGACCAGGGCCGGGTAGGTGCCGGTCAGCAGCAGCTCGCGGGCGAGAGCCCAGGGGTGCAGAACGCTGTCGAGCCCGGGATCGACGATCGGCGAGTCGGGCACGACGGTGCGCAGCGCGAAGCAGCCGACCGGCATGGCGAGCACCCAGGCCGCGGCGAGGCCGATCAGCGCGCGCGTGCCGAGCCCCAGGAACGGCACGACCAGCACGAACATCACCGCGTACCAGGCGAGGATCACGATCGGCGGCGAAGCGAAGGAGCCCAGGACCAGCCCGAGGATGAGTAGCAGCGCCGCACGCCGCAGCAGCGCCCGGCGGGTCGCCGGGACAGCGTCGTTCGGGGATCGGCGCGCTCGGCTGGCCAACAGCAGCCCCATGCCGACGCCGGCCAGCAGGGCGAAGAGCGCCGACGCACGGCCGGCCGCGATCGCGTAGGCAGCGGTGAGCCGGCCCTCGGCGTCGAAGTCGGGCACGGTGTGGACGGCGATCATGCCGGCAAGAGCGAGTCCGCGTGCAGCGTCGACACCGAGGAGGCGGCCGACGGGCGCACGGGGGTCGCCGGACGTGCGGGCGTCATGGCCACGGGTGGAGGCGCCTGCGGCGGAGACGCCCGCGGTCCCGCCCGGACGTGCCGGGGCGGGACCGCTGGTGCTGTCGGTGGTCACACCGACGATGCTGTCAGGCGCGCCCAGCAGGCGCGACGGCTCAGCTGTTGCCGGTCAGCTTCTCGCGCAGAGCGGCGAGGGCCTCGTCGGTGGCCAGCGTGCCGCCGGCCACGCTCTCCGAGGAGTAGGTCGAGGGCGACTCGCTGGCCGCCTCGGCCTCGGCCTGCGCGGCCTCGGCGACCTGCTTGCGGTGAGCCTCCCAGCGAGCGTGGGCCTCGGCGTACTGCCGCTCCCACTCCTCGCGCTGGGTCTCGTAGCCGGGCAGCCACTCATTGGTCTCGGGGTCGAAGCCCTCGGGGTACTTGTAGTTGCCCTGCTCGTCGTACTCCGCCGACATGCCGTAGAGCGTCGGGTCGAAGTTCTCGTTGGAGGAGTCCGCGCCCTCGTTGGCCTGCTTCAGCGACAGGCTGATGCGACGACGCTCGAGGTCGATGTCGATGACCTTGACGAAGATGTCGTCGCCGACCTGGACGACCTGCTCCGGGATCTCGACGTGGCGCTCGGCCAGCTCGGAGATGTGGACCAGGCCCTCGATGCCTTCGTCGACGCGGACAAACGCACCGAACGGCACCAGCTTGGTGACCTTGCCGGGCACGACCTGGCCGATGGCGTGGGTCCGCGCGAACTGCTGCCACGGGTCCTCCTGCGTCGCCTTGAGCGACAGCGAGACCCGCTCGCGGTCCATGTCGACGTCGAGGACCTCGACAGTGACCTCCTGGCCGACCTCGACAACCTCGGAGGGGTGGTCGAGGTGCTTCCAGGACAGCTCGGAGACGTGGACGAGACCGTCGACGCCGCCGAGGTCGACGAACGCGCCGAAGTTGACGATCGAAGAGACGACGCCCTTGCGGACCTGGCCCTTGAGCAGCTGAGTGAGGAAGTTCTGGCGAACCTCGGACTGCGTCTGCTCGAGCCAGGCCCGGCGCGACAGCACGACGTTGTTGCGGTTCTTGTCCAGCTCGATGATCTTGGCCTCGATCTCACGGCCGACGTACGGCTGGAGATCACGTACCCGACGCATCTCGACGAGCGAAGCCGGCAGGAAGCCGCGAAGACCGATGTCGAGGATCAGACCACCCTTGACGACCTCGATCACCGTTC
>JBQCDV010000186.1:0-2050 GCA_051960855.1 Actinomycetales bacterium | reverse complement strand
CGATCGTCCTCAACGGCGAGGCGACGAAGATCGCCTGGGCCAACGTCCAGCTGATGCCGGACCCGACGATCCTCAGCTCGGAGACCGGCACCCGCCACCGCACCGCCGAGCGCGTCTCCAAACAGACGACGGCGCTGGTGGTTGCGATCTCGCAGCGCCGCGACGTCGTCTCCCTCTACGTCGAGGGCACCAAGTACATCCTCCAGGACATCCCGGCCGTGCTCGCCAAGGCCAACCAGGGCCTCGCCACGCTCGAGAAGTACCGCCAGCGCCACGACCAGGTCTCGCCGCGGCTGACCCCGCACGAGTTCGACGGCGGCGTCGTCCTCCACGACGCGCTCTCGGTCCTGCAGCGGGCCGAGCTGGTGACCCGGATGGCGGTCGAGGTCGAGCGCTACATCGTCGAGCTCGGCACCGAGGGCCGGCTGATCGAGATGCAGCTCGAGGAGACGATGGTCGGCGTCGCCGCCGATAAGACCGCGCTGATCCGGGACTACTCGGTCGAGGACTCCGAGCAGAACCTGACCGCGGTGCTGCAGGCGCTGGGCCGGATGCCTCACCAGGACGTGCTCGACTTCGGTCGCCTCGCCGAGCTGCTCGGCTACGACCGCAAGGTCAACACCCTGGACTTTCCCGTTGCGCCGCGCGGATACCGGGTGTTGGGCCGGGTCCCACGCATTCCCAAGCTTGTCGTCCAGAAGATCACCCACGAGCTGGGCGGGCTGGAGGAGGTCCTGGCGGCCTCCGACGAAGAGCTCGCCGCCGTCGACGGAGTCGGCACCACGCGCGCCAAGGACATCCGCGAGGGCCTGGGGCGGCTCCAGGAGGTTGATCTGGTCGACCGGTACTTGCAGAGCTGACGGCCCCCAAGCCGTCGAACAACGAAAGGAGTCACCGATTTCCGAGCTAGACGAGGCCACTGTGGAGGCTGTCTTCGAGGAGGACGTGGAATACGTCTGCGATTTCGAGGAGGGCGACAAGGTTGTCTACCCGCATCACGGGGCGGGACTGGTGATGACCAAAGAGACGCGCGAGCTGATGGGGGAGGAGCGTGAGTACCTCACGATCAAAATCCTCCACAACGAACTCACGGTGATGGTCCCCTGCGAGAACGCCGGCAAGGCGGGCCTGCGGCGGGTTATCGACGAGGAAGAAATCAAGAAGGTCACAGCAGTTCTCACGGACGACGTGAGCGAGATGCCGAAAAACTGGAACCGGCGCTTCAAGTACAACCGCGAGAAGATCAAGACCGGCGACGTCTTCGAGCTGGCCGAGGTCGTTCGCAATCTCGCGATCCGCGAGATGGAAAAGGGCCTGTCAACGGGCGAGAAGCAGATGTACACCCGGGCGAAGAAGATCCTCGCCTCGGAGTTCATGTACGCGCTCGACAAGGACGAGGACGGCGCCGAGGAATACCTCGACAGCCTCCTCGAGGAGCGGTTCGCCGCCACTGCGACCGCCTAGAAGTCCTGCAGTAACGGCCGTCATCGCGGCCGCCGGCTCCGGGGAGCGACTCGGAGCCGGCGGCCCGAAGGCCTTCGTCCCCGTCGCGGGGAGGCCGATGGTCGAGTGGTCGATCGACGCCTTCCGGGCGTGCGACTCGGTGCGCTCGATCGTCGTCGCCGCGCCGCCGGGCCACGTCGGCGACCTGGGAGGGCACGACCTCGGCGTCGTCCCCGGCGGGGCGACCCGCGCCGAGTCGGTCGCCAACGCCCTCGAGACGGTCGGAACCGAGTACGTCGCGATCCACGACGCCGCCCGTCCTCTGCTGACGCCGGGGCTGGTCGAAGCCCTCGCCACCGACCTTGACGCCAACCCCGACGCCGCCGGCGTGATCGTCGCCGCCCCCGTCAACGACACGATCAAGCGTGCCTCATCGCGTGGTTCCTTTGTCGTCTCGGACCCGACAAAGGAACCGCAAGATGAGGAGCGAGGTGAAGAGATGGAAGGGCGTGGGTGCTTTTTGTGGGCTATCCGGACACATCAAACACGAGGGGGGGGCTGGCCGGAGGAGAGGTCGCGGTAGTGTGGGGCGCACACCCCCCAGCTG
>JBQCDV010000185.1:0-13769 GCA_051960855.1 Actinomycetales bacterium | reverse complement strand
CTGCTGGCCCTCATGCGCAACCAGGTCGAGGCGGCGGCGCGCGCCGGGATCACGGCCCACACCATCAACACGGCGAACACCGACGAGTGGGCCACCGTCGAGGCCGCGCTCGACGACGGCTCGGTCGACGTGCTGCTGATCAGCCCCGAGCGGCTCAACGCCGCGGGCTTTCGGGCCCGGGTGCTGCCGCACCTCGCGCCCCGCATCGGGATGCTTGTCATCGACGAGGCCCACACCATCTCGGACTGGGGCCACGACTTCCGCCCCGACTACCGTCGGATCCGCGACGTGATCGCGAGCCTGCCGCCGGGGACTCCTGTCCTCGCCACGACCGCGACCGCCAACAGCCGCGTGACCGCCGACATCGCCCGTCAGATCGGCAGCGACACTGTCACACTGCGCGGCACCCTCGACCGTGAGTCTCTGGCACTCGATGTGGTCCGCACGGACTCAGCGGCCGCCCGCTACGCCTGGATAGCCGCAGCGCTCGGGCAGCTCGACGGCTCCGGGATCATCTACGCCCTGACGGTGTCGGAAGCAGAGCGGCTGGCCGCCTGGCTCGCCGAGAAGGGCCACGCCGTCCGTGCCTACTCGGGCCAGGTCGACGCGGAGGAGCGGCTCCACGTCGAGGCAAGCCTGCGCTCCGGGGAGCTCAAAGCCGTCGTCGCGACCTCGGCGCTCGGGATGGGGTTCGACCATCCCGCCCTGGCCTTCGTCCTGCACTCGGGGGCGCCGAGCACCGTCATCGCCTACTACCAGCAGGTCGGCCGCGCGGGTCGGGCACTGTCGCGTGCCGTCGCCGTGCTGCTGCCCGGCGCAGAGGACCAGCGCATCTGGGAGTACTTCACGTCCACCGCGATGCCCCCAGCGGAGACGGTCGCGAAGGTCCTCGGCGCGCTCGAGGCCGCTGGTGCCCCGCTGAGCGTGCCGGCGCTGGAGGCGGAGACCGGTGTCCGGCGAGGGCGGCTCGAGGCCCTGCTCAAGGTGCTGGACGTCGACGGAGCGGTCGTCAGGGAGGGCACCGGTTACCGCCGCACCGAGGCGCCCTATGTCTACGACACCGAGCATCACGCCGCCGTGGCGGCGCTGCGGCGTGGTGAGCAGCGCACGATGCTGCAGTACCTCGACACCTCCGACTGCCTGATGCAGTTCCTGCGCACCGAGCTCGACGACCCGGAGGCGCGACCCTGCGGCCGCTGTGCCCGCTGCCTCGGCGCTGCCGTCGTTTCCGTGGAGCTGCGGGACTCCGAGGTGCGAGAGGCGCTGCAGTTCCTGCGGAGCCAGCCCGTGGTCCTGCCTCCCCGGAAGATGTGGCCCAGCGCAGTGTCAGGCCGACGCGGCCGCATCCCCAGCGGGCTCCACGAGGGTCGTGCCCTCGCGCTGGCAGGCGACGCGGGATGGGGCCAGGCGGTGGAGGAAGCCCTCCGCCGCGACCACCCCGTGCCTCCCGAGGTGCTGGACGGCGTCGTAGGAGTCCTGCGGCAGTGGGGCTGGCCGGCTGGACGGCCCACGTGGGTGTGCCCTGTCCCCTCCCGCCGGCACGAAGCTCTGGTCACCGACCTCGCCGGTCGCCTCGCCGAGCTGGGGCGCATGCAGCTCGTCCCCGCACTCACCCGCGCGACGGACACGCCGTGGCAGGAGACCCTCGAGACGTCGGCGGGCGCCGCCAGCGCGGCTCTCGACGCTCTGCGGGTGGGCGGCCCCGTCCCGGGCGGCCCGGTGCTGCTCGTCGATGACGTCGCGAACTCCGGCTGGACTCTCACGGTCGCGGCCGTTCTTCTCACCGAAGCCGGAGCCGGTCCGGTCTACCCGCTGGTACTGCGCCGCCGCCCGTGAGGCGGCGGCGGGCGACGAGTCCCCCAGCAGCGTCAGGGGGCGGGGGTCGGAGTGATGACGACGGTGCCGACCCCTGCGGAGGGGTTGACCAGGTGGGCCGGCACGACCACCGCCGCGACCACGAGAGCGGCCCCGAGAGCCCCCATCGTCAGGAGGTCGAGCGGCTTGCTGCGGATGACGAGCATCCCCGTCTGGCGCTCGGGCAGCGCAACGCGCAGGAGACCAGCCACCAGCACGGCCGCTCCCACGACGATGCAGCCGGGGCGGAAGCCCACCAGCACGACGACCGCGATGCCCAGGGCGGCCACTCCGAGGACCAGCAGCATGGGCCACTCCTGCCGCGCTGAGAACCGCGGAGCGCTCGACGGCATGCCGTCAGCCCGCCTCAGCCCGCTCCACGACGTTCGTCAGGAGCATCGCGCGGGTCATCGGACCGATGCCGCCCGGCATCGGCGCCAGCCAGGAGGCGACGTCGCGCACCTCGGGAGCAACATCGCCGACGTAGCGCGCCTTGCCGTCCTCACCGACGACGCGGGTGCTGCCGACGTCGAGGACCGCGGCGCCTGGTCGGACCATGTCGGCGGTGATGAGCCCTGGCACACCGGCGGCGGCGATGACGATGTCAGCGCGTCGGACCTCCTCGGCCAGGTCCTTGGTGCCGGTGTGGCACGTGGTGACGGTGGCGTTCTCGGAGCGCCTTGTGAAGAGCAGGCCCATCGGACGACCGGCCGTCACTCCGCGGCCGACCACCACGACGTGCGCGCCCGCCGTGCCGACGCCGTAGCGGTGCAGCAGCTCCAGGCAGCCGCGGGGCGTGCAGGGCAGCGGAGCCGGCTGCATCAGCACGAGCCGGCCGAGGTTGGTCGGGTGCAGGCCGTCGGCATCCTTGTCCGGGTCGACCAGCTCCAGGATCCGGCCCTCGTTCAGGCCCTTGGGCAGCGGCAGCTGGACGATGTAGCCGGTGCAGGCGGGGTCGGCATTGAGCTCGCGGACGACGTCCTCGACCTGCTGCTGCGTTGCGGTCGCCGGCAGGACGCGCTCGATCGACGTGAGGCCCACGCTGGCGCAGTCCCGGTGCTTGCCGGCGACGTAGGCCGCGCTGGAGGGGTCGTCGCCGACCAGGACAGTGCCCAGTCCGGGTGTGACACCGCGCTCCCGCAGCCGCGCCACACGCTCACGCAGCTCGTCCTTGATGACTGCCGCGGTGGCCTTGCCGTCCAAGATCTGCGCACTCACGAGGCCGCAGTCTCCCATCCAGCAGGGTGCCGGCGCCAACGCCCAAGTTGGGGGCACAGGGACGCACCGCGCGGGCTAGTGGCAGCGCCGTTCGGAAAGCCTCGATGCGTCGGAACCGCGCCTGCCTATCGGAAGGCGTTGATGCCCGTCAGCGCTTGGCCGACGACCAGGGTGTGCATCTCGTGGGTGCCCTCGTAGGTGAGGACGGTCTCGAGGTTCGCCGCGTGGCGCATCACGGGGTAGTCGAGGGTGATGCCGCTGCCGCCCAGGACCGTGCGGGCGGTGCGGGCGACGTCGAGGGCGGAGGCGACGTTGGCGTACTTGCCGGCACTCACCTGCTCCGGCCGCAGCCGACCTGCGTCCTTGAGCCGGCCGAGGTGGATCGCGAGCAGCGTTCCCTGCCCGACCGCGACGGCCATCTCGGTGAGTTTGGCCTGCGTCAGCTGGAAGGACGCGATCGGCTTGCCGAACTGCACCCGCGACAGCGAGTAGTCCCGCGCCGTCTGCAGACACGTGCGGGCCGCCCCCATGACGCCGAAGACGATGCCGAAGCGGGCCTCGTTGAGACAGCTCAGCGGCGCCCCCAGACCGTCTGCCTCCGGCAGCATCGCGTCGGCGGGAAGCCGCACGTTGTCGAAGGTGAGCTCGGCGGTCAGCGAGGCGCGCAGGGAGAGCTTCCGGGGCACGAGGGAGGCACGGAAGCCCGGCGTCTCGGTCGGGACGAGGAAGCCGCGCACGCGACCACGGCTGCCGTCGCCTTCGACGACACGGGCCCACACGACAGCGACGTTCGCGATCGTGCCGTTGGTGATCCACATCTTGCCGCCGTTGAGCACCCACTCGTCGCCGTCACGACGGGCGGTGGTGCGCATGCTGGCCGGGTCGCTGCCAGCGTCGGGCTCGGTCAGGCCGAAGCACCCGATGAGCTCGCCAGCCGCCATCCCCGGCAGCCACCGCTGCCGCTGCTCCTCCGAGCCGAACCGCCGGATCGCGTACATCGCGAGGCTGCCCTGCACCGACACCATGCTGCGCAGCGCGGCGTCGACGGCGTCGAGCTCGAGACAGGCCAGTCCGTAGGCGGTCGCGCTGGTGCCCGCGCAGCCGTAACCCTCGAGGTGCATGCCGAGCAGCCCGAGACCACCGAGCTCGCGCATCAGCGCTCGGATCTCGTCCTCCGGCGGGTGCCCCGACTCGAACCACTCGGCGATGCGCGGCTCGACCTTCGCCCACGCGAACTCCCGAACGACGCGGCGCAGGTCCCGTTCGTCGTCGTCGAGCAGGCTGTCGGTGTCGAGAAGGTCAGTCTCGAGAGCCTTGGTGTCGCTGGTCATCGTTGACCACCTTTGGGAGAGCGTCGAAGCGAGCGGATAGAGCGGCGGGCGTCCGGGGCGCGTCAGTGGAAGAAGTGCCGCGTGCCGGTGAGGTAGAGCGTCACGCCGGCTTGCCGGGCGGCTGTGATGACATCCTCGTCGCGCACGGAGCCCCCGGGCTGGACGACCGCGCGGACGCCAGCATCGAGCAGCACCTGCAGCCCGTCGGGGAAGGGGAAGAACGCGTCGCTCGCGGCCACCGACCCCGCCGCCCGGTCGCCTGCGCGGGCCACGGCCAGCCGCGAGGAGTCGACACGGTTGACCTGACCCATGCCCACACCCACCGTCGCGCCGTCGTGGGCGAGCAGGATCGCGTTGGACTTGACGGCACGGATCGCGCGCCAGGCGAAGGCGAGGTCGGACAGGGTCTGCTCGTCGACGGCCTCGCCGGAGGCCAGGGTCCACGTGGGAGGGTCATCGCCCTCAGCCTGGAGCT
Organism: Actinomycetales bacterium; assembly: GCA_051960855.1. Classification (GTDB taxonomy): domain Bacteria; phylum Actinomycetota; class Actinomycetes; order JAJZTN01; family JAJZTN01; genus JBQCDV01. Next base: position 8,891 of record JBQCDV010000185.1, on the reverse strand, counting down.
GGTCCACCTCCTGCATCAGCAGGCCACCGCTGATCCGCCGCGTCTCGATACCGGCGCTGGGCGCACCTGGGACGCGCAGGAGGCGGATGTTCTTCTTCTGCTGCAGGATCTCCAGCGCCGCCGGCTCGAAGTCCGGCGCCGCGACGACCTCGGTGAAGACCTCCGCGACCTGCCGGGCCATCTCCTCCGTCACGGGGCGATTGGTCGCGATGACGCCGCCGAAAGCGGAGACGGGGTCGCAGGCATGCGCCTTGCGGTGCGCCTCGGCGATGTCCGGTCCGATGGCGATCCCGCACGGGTTGGCGTGCTTAATGACTGCGACGCACGGCTGCTCGTGGTCGTGCGCGGCGCGCCAGGCGGCGTCGGTGTCGACGTAGTTGTTGTAGGACATCTCCTTGCCGTGCAGCTGCTCGGCCTGCGCCAGCCCGTCGGCCCCGAAGCCGTTGCGGTAGAGAGCCGCCCGCTGGTGGGGGTTCTCGCCGTATCGCAGCACCGCCGCTCGGTCCCACGTGGCGCCGCTCCAGGCCGGGAAGCCGGTGCCGTCGTCGGTCGGCCCGACGACGTTGCCCATCCAGCTCGCCACGTGGACGTCGTAGGTCGCGGTGTGCACAAACGCCTCCGCGGCCAGCCGCTGCCGCTGCGCGAGGGTGAAGCCGCCGTCGTGCAGCGCTTCCCGAACGGCGTCGTACTGGCTGGGGTCGGTCACGACCGCGACGCTCGCGTGGTTCTTCGCCGCCGCACGGACCATCGACGGGCCGCCGATGTCGATCTGCTCGACGCACTCGTCCTGGCTGGCCCCGCTCATCACGGTCTCGGTGAAGGGATACAGGTTGGAGACGACCAGCTGGAACGGCTCGACCCCGAGGTCGGCGAGCTGCTGCTGGTGGGACTCCAGCCGGAGGTCGGCGAGCAGCCCGGCATGCACCTTCGGGTGCAGCGTCTTGACGCGCCCGTCCAGACACTCGGGAAAGCCGGTCAGCTCCTCGACCTTGGTGACGGGGACGCCAGCCTGCTCGATACGGGCCGCGGTCGAGCCCGTGGAGACGAGGCTCACGCCCGCCTCGTGCAGCGCCCGCGCGAGCTCCTCGAGCCCGGTCTTGTCATAGACGCTCACCAGGGCTCGGCGCAGGGGGACGCGGGCGGCGTTCGGGGCGGGGTCAATCGGCGCGGACGGTGCCTCGGACGCGCTCGGGGAGGTGCCGACAGCGTCGTTCGGGGATGTCGGGTTGCTCGGGGTGCTCACGGAATCGTGACCTTCCTTCCGGTGACGGTCCAGCCCTCTCGGGCCATGCGCCCGATGCACTCGACGAGCTGGACGCGCTCGGCGGACTTGATGCGCTCGGTGAGGGCGTCTTCGGTGTCGTCGTCTAGGACGGGGACGGCGACCTGGGCGATGATCGCTCCGGTGTCGACGCCGTCGTCGACCACGAAGAGGGTGGCTCCGCTGAGCTTGACGCCGTAGGCGAGGGCGTCACGGGGCCCGTGGATGCCGGGGAACGCCGGCAGCAGCGCGTTGTGGGTGTTGACGTAGCGGCCACCGAACTTCGCCAGGAACGCGGGGCCGACGAGTTTGAGGAAGCCGGCGGAGATGACCAGGTCCGGCTCGTGGACGGCCACCGCCTCGGTGAGCGCCGCGTCCCAGGCAGCTCGGTCGGGGTAGTGCTTGACGCTCTCGGTGAATGACGGGATGCCGGCGGCCGCTGCGAGGTCGAGGGCCCCGACGCCGTGCCGGTCGGTGCCGACCGCGACCACGGTGGCGCCGTAGGAAGGGTCCTGGCATGCCTCGAGCAGGGCGCCGAGGTTGCTGCCACCGCCGGAGGCGAGCACCACCAGGCGTGCGGGGAGGTTCGCGATCCGCGGCACGGGCCGTCACGATATCGGGGTGACCTCGACCGGCCCGACCCCAGGCACCGGCCCGACCCCTGATCCAGCGCAGGCCCCTGGCGCCGGGCAGACCCCTGATCCCCGGGGACGCCGACCCCGCCGCGCGCCGGGTCGGACGATCATCCTCGGCGCCTTCGGCCTGCTGGACGGTCTGCTGCTGTGGCCGTGGGCACTGCTCGGCCTGCTGCTCGCAGGGCTGGCCGTCTACGAGGGGTGGCGACAGCGGCATTCAGCGGCTGGACGGGTGGCGCTCGGCGTGGCGCTCGCAGGTGTCGTTGTCGCCGGGCTCGGCACCGTCATCGGTTTCCTGATCCGCGACGAGCTGGACCGGTATGGGCAGTGCCAGGCCGGCGCCAACACCACCGAGGCGCAGCAGGTGTGCCAGCGTCAGCTCGACCGGGACCTGCAGCAGCGGTTCGGGCTGGTCATCCCGTCGGTGTGACGCCTCGGCCCGGGACTCTCAGCACCCGGTCTCCGGCTCCCCCGGTCTCCGGCTCCCGGCTCCGGCTCCCCCGTCTCCGGCTCCCGCTCCCAGGTCCCACCTGCGACATGGGTCAGGAACACCGTGTTGGGCGGTGCTCACGACGCCGCTCGTGACCCATTTCCGCACCTGCGTCCGCGCTCAGTCGCTGCTGCCCCTCGACAGCGGCAGCCGCAGGCGAGGCGGCAGCGCCCACGCGGTGAGGGTCGCGGCCACGCCGACCTCGACGGCGAGCGTCACCGCGACCAGCCAGGGCGTGGGGCCGAAGACCCGCAGCCGACCGGGTCCCAGGGAGCCCCCAGCGAGGGCGCAGCCCAGCAGGGCCAAGGCCCCGGCGAACGGCGCGGTGAGGGCGGCGGCGAGCAGTTGGCGGCGTTCGGAGAAGTCGGGGCAGGCACGGACGGCGAGGACCCCGGCGAGCACACCAGCGGCGAGCGGCAGCAGCAGGAGCGGCAGCGCCACGCCGTCGGGAGGCGCGCTCCCAGGCAGCGCGCCCAGCAACGGGAAGTCGGGCACCGCTGCCAGCCGGACGGCGAACGGGCTGACGGTCGTGCCGACTCCCACCGCGAAGCCGGGGCCGGCGAGGTAGGCGAGGCCCCAGACCGCGGCGTTCGGGACGAGCAGCAGGCTGATGGTCACCAGCGCCGCACCGCCGGCGGCCCCGGGGGTCAGGCTCTGCAGCAGGACGCCGATCCGGGAGGTATGGCTGAGGACCATCACCGCCGCGAGCAGGCTGCCGGCGGCCAGCAGCGCGAGGACCGCTGCCCCTCCCCCGACGGCTGCCGCGCGCACCAGCCGTTGGCGTGGCGACGGACTGGCGGAACCGCCGACAAGGGAGCGGGTGGACAGCCACCCCGACAGGGCGGCGAGTGCGGCCGCGCCGAGGGCCGCCCGGCTGGCCAGCGGCTGCAGCCCGCGCGCTGACGCCAAGCCGGACAGGGCGACGGCGACAACCGCGTAGGCACCTGCCGTGCTGGTGACGAGGACCCGGCGCGCTCCCCGGTCGCCCACACCGACGGAGCGGGCCGCCCGGCGGACCGTGGCACCGACCAGCGCCCCGAAGAGCGCTGTCAGACCCAGCGGCGCGATCGCCACACTGCCCGCGCTGGCCGCCGCCCCGAGTCGCAGGGAGGTGCCGTGGGCGAGCAGCCAGGTCTGCAACGCCAGCCGCAGGGCTTGACCGCCGCCGGCGTCGACGTTGCTGGATCCCACCCACACCAGCAGGACCGGCAGGGTGACGATCAGCAACCCGAAGACGGCCGCGGTGACAGCGGCGACCAGCCCGGCGACAGCGACGTTCGTGACGGAGGGGGTGTCGAGGTCGCGGTGGCTTGCGGGATCGGCGGCGGAGTCGGTTGCGGGGCGGGACGTCGTGACAGCCATGGCCTGTCCATGGTCGCGCGTGGGGCGCCATCAACCGGGCAACTCGGGCGCGGCCGCGTGTCGGGAGCCGTCTGGTCGTCGGCGCGAGACCCTGCGCGGTCCCGCCCGGGCCTTCTCCCGGGCTCGAGCCGGGGCTCGTGCGACCTACTCCGAGACTCCTCCCGGGTCTCCTCCAGCGGCCTCCTCCGGCGGCCTCCTCCGGCGCCCCTAGGAGGCCACTCCCCACCGGAGGCGCATCGCCTCCCTCCCGCCCGCCGTGAAGAGGCTGCCTGTCAGGAGCCGGTGCCAGGCCCGAACCCGGCGCGGGTCGTGGGGCCGACCGAGTGACTGGTCGGCATCTCGGAGTACGCCGGCCGGTCGGTGCAGGAGATCGGTGCTCGTGTAGCCGCGGCGGGTGAAGCCGGCGTTGACGAGCCGGCGCTCCCGCGCGAGATCGGCCCGGTGCTGCTGCCCGTCGCGGTGGTGTGCACCGTCGTACTCGTGGACCGTGCTCGTCCCCACGAGCCACAGGTCCGCCCGGGCGACGAAGCCGCCGAGGTCGTCGCGCAGTTCGCGCTGCGGTTCGACCGGGACGTGGCAGGTGGCGTGAAACATCCGGAGCACGGACTCCCAGGCGGACTCCGAGCGGGCGTCGGCCAGAGGTATGGCCTCTCGAAGCCGAGGCGACCCGCGCTGCCGCCGGGAGGCCGCCGACTCCAGGTCCTCGAGCGTGCAAGCACCGGCATGCAGAGCCGAGTCCAGGAGGACGACCAGGTCGAGAACGCCGAGGTCCCTGGCACATGCGAGGAGCGTGTCCGCCGGCGTCGTGACCCGCAGGCTGTCTCGCCGTCGGACCTCAAACGGCTGTCCTCGCCGTACGACGTGCAGACCGCTGCGCCGAGGTCTCGCGCCCGTATGCGGGACGCAAGTGAAGACAGGGGCATCCGTCGGCAGAGGGGGCAACGACCAGCCCGCCAGTGCTGCCGCGGTGAGATGCGTGAACGCGCCGTCCTCTGGCAGTACCAGCTGCCAGGCCTCGAGATCGGGCACCAGCCCGTTGGCCGCGCTGGCCCTGTAGAGCCCCCAGCTGACTCGGTGCCACTCGCGGCCGTGAAGTTCCCCCCGTTGCGGGCCCGGCATCGTGGTCACGCGCCCAGACTCCGGGGTCGCGAGGCTGGTCTGGGTGACCGTGTTGTCGGCTGTGGATGACTGCTCGGCAGCGGAGGGCCTGGGCGTGGATGGCCTGGGCGCCGATGCACCCGCCGGCCGCGGACGCACTGGGCGTGGATGCACCCGCCGGCCGCCCGAATGGGTCACAAACCGCGGTCTACAAAGCGGGAAACGTGCGGCTCGTGACCCATGTCGGTGACGGGGCGCCGATGCACCCGCCGGCCGCCGAGATGGGTCACAAACCGCGGTCTGCGAGGCGGAAAACGTGCGGCCCGTGACCCATGTCGCTGACGGGGCGTGCGGCCCGTGACCCATGTCGTTGACGGGGCGTGCGGCCCGTGGCCCATGTCGTTGACGGGGCGTGCGGCCCGTGACCCATTTGGGCGACGGGGCCCACACGCCGGCCCCATTCCGCGACGGCGGAGAGCGCCGCTCCCGCGCCGGAGTCCGACCCCGCCAGCGGAAAATCCGAAAAATCTCCGCCGAGTCATGCAACCGTAAAGCCCTCCCACGGCTCATCCCTCTCGACACCGGCCGGCGAGAACCGGCCGTGGGACCTAGCCCGATGCCGCTGCCGACAGCAGCGGCGCCGGACGACTGGACAGGAGCAGGGCATGAGTCAGCGGGACCGGCAGCAGCGAGCCGAGTCCTTCGACGCCTTCTACCTGGCATCGCGGACCCGGTTGGCGCACCAGATGTACGCCATGACCGGCAACCTCCACGATGCCCAGGAGTGCGTGCAGGAGGCCTATGCCCGCGCCTGGCAGCGGTGGGACCAGGTATCGACGTACGACGACCCCGAGGCGTGGGTACGCACGGTGGCGTGGCGGGTCGCCGCGAGCCGCTGGCGCAAGGCCAAGACCAGGGTGGCGACGATGGCGCGTCTCGGGGAGCCCGAGCCGACGCCGGAGCCGTCTGTCGACAACGTCGTCCTCGTGACCGCGCTCAAGCAGCTGCCCGAAGAGCAGCGGCGCGCGATCGTCCTGCACCACCTTGCCGGCCTGTCGGTCGAGGACGTGGCGCACGAGACCGGGGCCCCCACGGGCACGGTCAAGGCGCGGCTGTCCCGTGGCCGCACGGCCCTCGCCGCCATCATCGGCGACGTTCACGATCGCGACTCCGCTGCGGCGGCCGCGGGCGTGGCCAAGGAGGACCGTCATGTCTGACACCCGATCCCACTCCCCCCTGCCCGACGACGAGCTGACCCGGGCCCTCTCCGGCCTGCGGGGCGACGCCGAGCACCTGCCCCTGGCCGGCGCGGACCGCGTGCGGCGGCGGGGCCAGGCACGCCGGCGCAACCAGGCGCTGGCCGGCTCCCTTGCCGCTCTCGCCGTGCTCGGCGTCGGAGGCGGCGTCCTCACCCAGACCCTGGGTCAGGACAGGGGCTCCGGCGCGACCGTCGCGACGGCACCGCCGAGCGCGTCGGCGAGCCCGTCCGCCTCGTCATCCTCGAACGGCGCAGCGGTGGACCTCGAGAGCGCCCTGCTGCTGCCCGCCGAGATGCCCTACAGCGACTCGGGCTGGAAGATCGCACAGACGCTCGACGGCGACGGCACCACGTACTTCTCCTGCCAGACCGACACCCTCGTACGCGGCTCCCAGGCCGACCGGGTCCGGACCTTCTCGTCCTCGGCCGGCTTCACCTCCGCTCAGGAGATCGCCGCCTTCACCTCGCCCGAGGCCGCAGCCGCGGCAGTCAGGGACGCGGTGCCGACGGCCCAGCAGTGCCAGAGTGAGGGCGCCACGACCGACCTAGCCGACTACACGGTCAAGGACGTCAGCGACCTGGTGCCCGGCGCGACCAGGGCCCTGCGGATCTCGTCGAGCAGCAACGGCGGGCAGTGGACCTACGTGGTGGGGTTCAGCGCGGGCGATATTGCCGAGGTCGTGACCTTCAACCACGGCGGTCAGGACTCGAACTACCCGACTCCTCCGACCGCGCTGCTGCTCGAGCGGGCCAAGTCAAAGCTCACCGAGGCTCCCGGTTCGAGCAGCACCGGCAGCACCAGCAGCACGGACGGCACCGGCGGCACCGGCAGTACCGACGGCCCCATCGCGACGTCACAGCCCAGCGTCGCGACGGGTGCCGCCGCGGCCGCCGCGCTGGTACCCGCCAGTGCTGGCCTGATGCCGTCACCGACGCTGAGCAGCGATCTCTGGCCCTGCCAGTACGACACCGACGGCCTGGTCGGCAAGGCGTTCGCCGAGAGCAACTCCAACGGCAACCAGAGCGCCTTTCAGCGGGTGACGCAGTGGCCGTTGACCTCGACGGCGAAGGAGGTCGCCTCCACGGCGATCGCCACCCTGGACGCCTGCAAGCCTGAGCTGCTCCCGGTCGCGGGCAGCCAGTTGACCTACCAGGAGCTGGACCCGACGCCGTACATGGGCGGCGCACTGCCGGAGACAGCGAAGGCCTGGCTGCTCAAGATCGACCTTCCCGCGGGCTCCTACGCCGACGGCAGCAGCGGGACCCGGTGGGTCCAGGCGATCGTGATGCAGCAGGGCAGCCTGGTGAGCGAGGTGGCGGTGCACACCGGCTCGGACAGCCAACCGCCGGCGGAGATGTTCACCAAGGCCGCCGCGGCCGCGGCCGAGCAGCTGGTGGCGGCGGGCCGCTGACCGGCAGACGCGAGAGCCCGGCAGCCGGAAAGGCTGCCGGGCTCTGCTGACATCCGGACGGCGCTGCTTGTGCCGCGCCGTGCGCGCTACTTGCCCGCCATCACCTGGCGCATCAGCTCGGCGGTCTCGCTCGGCGTCTTGCCGACCTTGACCCCGGCGGCCTCCAGGGCTTCCTTCTTGGCGGCCGCGGTGCCCGACGAGCCGGAGACGATGGCGCCCGCGTGGCCCATCGTCTTGCCCTCAGGAGCGGTGAAGCCGGCCACGTAGCCGACGACCGGCTTGGTGACGTTGTCCTTGATGTAGGCCGCCGCCCGCTCCTCGGCGTCGCCGCCGATCTCGCCGATCATCACGATGGCGTCGGTCTCGGGGTCGTCCTGGAAGGCCTGCAGGCAGTCGATGTGGGTGGTCCCGATGACCGGGTCGCCGCCGATGCCGACGCACGTGCTGAAGCCGATGTCCCGCAGCTCGTACATCATCTGGTAGGTCAGCGTGCCCGACTTCGAGACGAGACCAATGCGGCCGGCCTTGGTGATGTCGGCCGGGATGATGCCGGCGTTGGACTTGCCGGGGCTGATGAGGCCGGGGCAGTTGGGCCCGATGATCCGGGTCGTCCCCGACCGCTGCGCGTAGGTGAAGAAGTCGGCGGTGTCGTGGACCGGGACGCCCTCGGTGATGACGACGACCAGCGGGACGCCGGCGTCGACGGCCTCGTAGACCGCGGCCTTCGTGCCAGCCGGCGGCACGAAGATGACCGACACGTCGGCGCCGGCCTCCTTGACCGCCTCGGCGACGGTGCCGAAGACGGGCAGCGCCGTCCCGTCGAATTCGACGGTCTGCCCGGCCTTCTTCGGGTTGGTGCCGCCGACGATCGTGGAGCCCGACTTCAGCATCCGCGCCGTGTGCTTGCGGCCCTCGGAGCCGGTCATGCCCTGAACGACGATGCGGCTCTGCTCGTTGAGGAAGATGGCCATGTCTGTTGTCGCTTCCCTTACTTCGCTGCCGCGAGCTCGGCCGCGCGGCGCGCGGCGTCGTCCATCGTGTCGACGAGCTGCACCACGGAGCGCCCGCCCTCGATCGCCTCGGTGAGGATCCGCCGGCCCTCGTCAGCGTTGTTGCCGTCCAGCCGCACGACCAGCGGCTTGGTGACGGTGTCGCCGCGCTGCTCGAGCAGGTCGAGGGCGGAGACGATGCCGTTGGCGACGGCGTCACACGCGGTGATGCCGCCGAAGACGTTGACGAAGACCGACTTCACGCTCGGGTCGCCGAGGATGATCTCGAGGCCGTTGGCCATCACCTCCGCCGAGGCGCCACCACCGATGTCGAGGAAGTTGGCGGGCTTGACTCCGCCGGCCCGCTCGCCGGCGTAGGCGACGAC
>JBQCDV010000184.1:0-8518 GCA_051960855.1 Actinomycetales bacterium | reverse complement strand
CGACGGCTACGGGCACACTCCCGAGCGCGCCGATCGGTCCGAGCGCGGCGATCAGTCCGAGCGCCCCGAGCGCGGACTCGCGCGCGCCGACGAGTACGCCGACGAGCGCTACGGACACGCGCCGGAGCCGCTGCGGCCGCAGCCCGAGACATTCTCGGCGCCCACCTACCAGATCACCGCTCTGCACCCGCGGACCTACAACGAGGCCCGCACGATCGGTGAGCACTTCCGCGAGGGAGTGCCGGTGATCATGAACCTCACCGACATGGACGACTCCGACGCCAAGCGTCTCGTCGACTTCGCTGCAGGCCTGGTCTTCGGCCTGCGCGGCTCCATCGAGCGGGTCACCAACAAGGTGTTCCTGCTCTCGCCGGCCAACGTCGAGGTCACCGCCGAGGACAAGGCCCGTATGGTGGAGCGCGGTTTCTTCAACCAGAGCTGACCCCGTACCCGACGGGCGGCCCTTCTCGAGCGGAGGCATCGGCATCCCGTGCGGACGCTGCTCCTGCTAGTCGCAGCACTGCTGCAGATCTACTTCTTCGTCCTGCTGGCGCGACTGGTCTTTGACTACGTCCAGCTGTTTGCGCGCGACTGGCGGCCCCGCGGTTTCCTGCTCGTGCTCGCCGAGGCGGTCTACACGTTGACCGACCCGCCGCTGCGACTGCTGCGGCGGTTCATCCCCCCGTTGCGGCTGGGCCCGGTGGCGCTGGACCTGTCTTTCTTCGCGCTGTTCATCCTCGTGCAGGTGCTGCGCGTGATCGTCTCGAACCTCGCCTACCAGGTCTGAACGCAGCTATCGACGGCCGCCCAGCGATGTCGGTGTCGCGCTGGGACCCGCGGCCCGGGATGAGGGTCGCCAGCGGGACGGGGTAGGTTCGGCTGCCGACAAGGCTCCGCTCGCTCGTGCGCACCCGCCCGGGCCCGATGCAGAGGTGACCGATGCCCCTGACCCCCGAGGACGTCGCCAACAAGCAGTTCGCCTCCGTGCGACTGCGCGAGGGCTACGACATGGAGGAGGTCGACCAGTTCCTCGACGAGGTCGAGCAGGAGATCGCTCGGCTGCTCCGAGAGAACGACGACCTTCGCCAGCGCGCCGCCGCGGCGGAGCAGGCCAACGACGAGGCGCAGCAGCGCGCCGCCGAGGCCACGCGCCGCGCCAGTGAGGCCGAGCGGAGGGTGTCCGAGCTCGAGCGCAGCCGCGACGACGGCGCGTCGCAGCCCGACCTGAGCTCGCTGGATGCTGATGCGGGCGTGCCGGGGCAGCCGTCGCCGTCGATCGCGATGCCGGTCGTCGAGGCGCCGGCCGACCAGTCGGCAGGGCAGGCCTCGAGCAGCCCGGCCTCGACCAGCCCGGCCTCGGCCGCGACGCCCAGTGAGGACATCTCTGGCCGGGCTGCGAGCATCCTGGCCCTGGCGCAGCGCACCGCCGACGAGCATGTCGCCGAGGCCCAGCGCGAGGCCGACAGCATCGTGGGCGAGGCCCGCATGCGCGCCGACGAGCTGACACGCGAGGCGCAGGCCTCGGCGGAGACTGCGACCCGCGAGGCGCAGAACCACGCCGAGACCGTCACCCGCGAGGCCGAGTCGCGCGCCGAGCAGGTGACGCGGGAGGCTGAGGAGCAGCGCCGCCAGACGCTGGGGTCCCTGGAGCGGGAACGCGGCGAGCTCGAGCGGGTCATCGAGGAGCTCAAGAACTTCGAGCGGGAGTACCGGTCGCGCCTGCGGTCCTACCTGGAGGGTCAGCTGCGCGAGCTCGACAGCTCCACGCCGGCCGACGGCGTGAGCGCTGCCACGCCATCCGCGGACGCCGTGGAGTCCGCCGCTCCCAGCGACCACGAGCAGCAGGAGGGCTGAGAGCTCTCTCCGACGAGCTGTCACAGGCTCCCGTTGCCGCACCGGCGCGGGAGCCTGTGCCGTCTGGGCGCCGGCGCCGTGCCCTGAGCGACACGCGACATGGCCGCCCCATTGTCTCGTTCAAGATCGACACCTATTCTGCCCGCAGCCGCCGAACTCCCGGTGGTCATCGTGACGCCGCGGAGGTTCGCGGCATGACAACGGCTGGGGGAGTCGAATGGCGTCGGGTTCGAGCATCTCGGCGGCGAGGCAGCTCGTGTCCGCTGCCGCGAGAGCTGCCGCCGGGGTGACCAAGCGCGTCACCAGCCGTAGGGGTGGCGATGCCGCCGCCGAGCCCGCCGGTCGGACGACCTCGGGCAAGGCGGCGACCACGAAGGCGGCAACCACGAAGGCGGCGACCGCGAAGGCCGCAACCGCGAAGGCGGCGACCACGAAGGCCGCAACCGCGAAGGCGGCGACCGCGAAGGCCGTTGCGAAAAAGGCGCCTGCCACAGCTGACACCAAGAAGGCAGTCGCGAAGAAGGCTGTCGCGAAGAAGGCAGTCGCCAAGAGGGCGCCGGCGACCAAGCCGGCCAAGGCGCCGGCGAGCAAGACCGCGAAGGCGCCGGCGAGCAAGACCGCGAAGGTCACCGCGACCGCGCCGACGAACGCACCCGCGAGGAAGCCGTCGGCCACGAAGGCTGCGAAGGCGCCGGCCCCGCAGTCAACGGCGACCAAGGCAACGGCGAGCAAGGCAGCGGCGAGCAAGGCAGCGGCCCTTACAGCACCGCCGCCTGCACCTTCCGCGCCGGCACCCGCCACCCTGGCCGTCCGGCAGGACGAAGACCCCTGGACGAGCCGCGAGCTGGGCGCCGTCCGGCACGAGCTGGAGACCGACCTCGCCCGGCTGCGCAGCGAGCTCAGTGAGGCGGAGGCTGACCTGGCCGACCTGCTGCGCGATGGCGGCGACGGCGCGGGTGACGACCAGGCCGACGCCGGCACCAAGACGTTCGAGCGCGAGCATGAGATGTCCTTGGCGGCCAACTCCCGGGACATGGTGACGCAGACCGAGCGGGCTCTCGCGCGGATCGACGCTGGCACCTACGGCGCCTGCGAGTCATGTGGCAACCCGATCGGGAAGCGGAGGCTGCAGGCGTTCCCGCGCGCGACCCTGTGCCTGACCTGCAAGCAGCGGCAGGAGCGGCGGTAGGCGCACCCTTCGACACCTGCCATACAGTGCCGTGGCAGGCCGCCGCTCGCCCGCGCCGTCGGTCCTCGCGACCCGGCGTGGGACCCTAGAAGCCTCATGGCTGCTTCCCGCTACTCCTCCTCCCGCTCGCCGCTGTCCGGGTCCTACCGATCCCGGCGCGGCCGCCGCGCGCTGCTGCCCCTGCTGCTCGCTGTCGCTGCGGTCGTCGTCGTCGCGGACCAGGTGGCGAAGGCTGTGGCGGTGTCGCACCTCGACGACGGGTCCGTGGTGAGCCTGGTCGGGGGCCACCTCGTGCTGCGCCTCGTGCGCAACCCTGGTGCTGCCTTCGGGCTCGCCGCGGGAGCCACCATCGTGTTCTCCCTGGTGGCCCTGGTCGTGATCGTGGCCGTCCTCCGTGTGTCTCGTCGGCTCGGCAGCCGCGCTTGGGCCATCTCGCTCGGCCTGCTGCTCGGCGGCGCGCTGGGCAACCTCGTGGACCGGCTCGTGCGGCCGCCCGCGCCGCTGCGTGGGCACGTCGTGGACTTCCTCCACCTGCCCGGCTGGCCGATCATCGGCCCGACGTACTTCAACCTCGCCGACACCGCAATCGTCTTCGCCGGACTGTCCCTGGTGGTCTACAGCCTCCTCGGGCTTCAGCTCGACGGGCGTCACACCCGTGGCTGAGCCACCCGTCGACCTGCGCACGCTGCCCGTCCCCGACGGGCTCGAGGGCGAGCGGGTGGACGCCGGACTCGCCCGGCTGTTCGGGGTGTCCCGTACCCGGGCCGCCGAGCTCGCAGCGGCCGGACGGGTCCGAGTCGACGGCGTCGAGGTCGGCAAGTCCGACCGGCTACGCGCCGACGCGTGGCTCGAAGTCGAGATCCCCGTGGAGGGCCGGCCCGCCGTCGAGGTCGTCGCCGAGCCCGTGCCCGGCCTGCACGTCGTCTACGACGACGACCACGTGGTCGTGGTGGACAAGCCCGTCGGTGTGGCCGCGCATCCGAGCCCGGGCTGGACCGGACCCACCGTGGTGGGCGGTCTAGCCGCGGCCGGCTACCGGATCTCGACCTCGGGAGCCGCTGAGCGACAGGGGATCGTGCACCGCCTCGACGTCGGCACCAGCGGGCTGATGGCGGTGGCCAAGAGCGAGGCCGCCTATACCGCCCTCAAGCGTGCCTTCAAGGAGCGCACCGTCGAGAAGGTCTACCACGCGGTTGTCCAGGGTCACCCCGACCCGCTGTCTGGCACCATCGACGCACCCATCGACCGGCACCCCACCCACGACTACCGATGGGCTGTGGTCGCGGGCGGCAAGGACAGCGTCACGCACTACGAGACGCTCGAAGCCTTCCCGTCGGCCAGTCTGCTGGAGATCCACCTCGAGACCGGCCGGACCCACCAGATCCGGGTGCACATGTCAGCGGTGCGTCACCCCTGTGTCGGCGACCTCACCTACGGCGCCGACCCGACGCTGGCCGCCAGGCTCGGGCTGACCCGGCAGTGGCTGCACGCGGTCCGACTCGGCTTCGAGCACCCGGCGACGGGGGAGTGGCTCGAGCTCACCTCGGAGTACCCGCAGGACCTCTCGCACGCGCTGCAGGTGCTGCGTGACGCCGCCTGAAGCAGAGTCGCCGGGGCACCTCGTCGCCGAGGTCGTCACCGACGAGACCACCCGCCGGGCCGTCTTCGCCCTGCGCCACGAGGTGTTCGTGCTCGAGCAGGGCGTGCCCCTCGAGATGGAGATCGACCCGAACGACGCAGCGGCGGTGCACGTCGCCGTTCGACGCTGCGACGAGGTGGTGGGGACCGGACGCCTCGTCACCGAGCCCGCAGGCTTCGAGGGCCTCGAGGTCGCCGCCGGCCCGGTGGCCCACCTCGGGCGGATCGCAGTCCGCGCTGATCATCGTCGGCGCGGGCTCGGTGCGGCCCTGGTGGAGGCGCTGACCGCGGCGGCCCGGGAAGCCGGACTGCGCATCGCCTACTTGGGGGCGCAGGAGCACGCGGTGGGCTTCTACGAGCGGCTCGGATGGACGGCGTTCGGGCGGGTCTTCGACGACGCGGGCCTGCCTCACCGGCACATGTACCGGACGCTCTGACGCTCGCGCCGGTGGGCGCCGTTCGGCGATCATGCCGGTCGACGGAACGACACGCCGGACTGGGCTGGGACGTTGCCGCGACGGGCGAACTTTGTCGGACCGGGCGGCTAACGTGAACGGCGACATCCCCCCTTCCGAGAGGAGCAGTCGTGGCCTCGAGCGACTCGTTCGTGCACCTGCACGTGCACACCGAGTACTCCATGCTCGACGGAGCCGCGCGGCTCAAGGAGCTCTTCTCGGAGGCCTCTCGCCTCGGCATGCCCGCGCTGGCGATGACCGACCACGGCAACACCTTCGGCGCCTACGACTTCTGGAAGCAGGCGACCGGAGCCGGGGTCAAGCCGATCATCGGCACGGAGGCCTACCTCACGCCGGGCCACACCCACCGCAGCGACAAGACGCGGGTGCGCTGGGGCGACGGGGGCGAGGACGACGTCTCCGGCGGTGGGGCGTACACGCACATGACGCTGCTCGCCGAGAGCACGGCGGGGATGCACAACCTCTTCCGGCTGTCGTCGCTCGCGAGCCTTGAGGGCTACTACTACAAGCCGCGCATGGACCGCGAGCTGCTGCAGACCTACGGCAAGGGCATCATCGCCACGACCGGCTGCCCGTCCGGTGAGGTGCAGACGCTGCTGCGGCTCGGGCGGTACGAGGAGGCCAAGCGATCCGCCGCGGAGTTCCGCGACATCTTCGGCGCGGACAACTTCTTCTGCGAGCTGATGGACCACGGCCTCGGGATCGAGCGGCGGGTCCGCGAGGACCTGCTGCGCCTGGCCAAGGACCTCGCGCTGCCCCTGGTCGCCACTAACGACCTGCACTACACCTCGCCGCAGGACGCCACGGCTCACGAGGTGCTGCTGTGCGTCCAGTCCGGCTCGACGCTCGCCGACCCCAACCGCTTCCGCTTCGACGCACAGGACTTCTACCTCAAGTCCTCGGAGGAGATGCGGCTGCTGTGGGGGGAGCACCCCGAGGCCTGTGACAACACGCTGCTCATCGCCGAGCGGTGCGACGTGTCGTTCACCGAGGGCGAGGGCCGCTACATGCCGCGGTTCCCCTGCCCGGACGGGGAGAACGAGGAGTCCTGGTTCGTCAAGGAGGTCGAGCGGGGGCTCCTCGTTCGCTACCCGCAGGGGGTCCCCGACGAGGTCCGCAAGCAGGCGGCCTACGAGGTCGAGGTCATCGTCTCCAAGGGCTACGCCGGCTACTTCCTTGTGGTCGCAGACTTCATCAACTGGGCCAAGGAGAACGGCATCCGCGTCGGCCCGGGCCGTGGGTCCGGTGCGGGCTCGATGTGCGCGTCCGCGATGCGCATCTCCGCCCTCGAGCCGCTCCAGCGCGGGCTGCTCGTCGGGCGCGGCCTCAACCCCGAGCGCAAGTCGATGCCCGACTTCGATGTC
Source organism: Actinomycetales bacterium (assembly GCA_051960855.1). Taxonomy (GTDB): domain Bacteria; phylum Actinomycetota; class Actinomycetes; order JAJZTN01; family JAJZTN01; genus JBQCDV01. The sequence goes on along the minus strand of JBQCDV010000184.1, from coordinate 1,997 downwards.
GACTTCGACGAGCGCCGTCGTGGCGAGGTCATCCGTTACGTCACCGACCGCTACGGCGAGGACCGTGTGGCGCAGATCGTCACCTACGGAACGATCAAGGCCAAGCAGGCCGTCAAGGACGCGTCCCGCGTGCTCGGCTTCCCCTTCGCGATGGGTGACAAGATCACCAAGGCGATGCCGCCGGCGGTGATGGGCAAGGACATCCCGCTGGGCGGCATCTTCGACCCATCGCATAAGCGGTACTCCGAGGCGGGGGAGTTCCGCTCGCTGTACGAGTCCGACCCTGAGGTGCGCCGCGTCGTCGACACCGCGCGGGGACTCGAGGGGCTCAAGCGCCAGTGGGGGGTGCACGCCGCCGGTGTGATCATGAGCTCGGAGCCGCTCATCGACCTGGTCCCGATCATGCGACGGGAGCAGGACGGTCAGGTCATCACGCAGTTCGACTACCCGACCTGCGAGTCCCTCGGCCTGGTCAAGATGGACTTCCTGGGGCTTCGCAACCTCACGATCCTCGACGATGCGCTCAAGAACATCGAGCTCAACGGCAAGCCTGCTCTCGACCTGGAGCAGCTGCCGCTGGATGACCCGGCCACCTACGAGCTGCTCGGGCGTGGCGACACCCTGGGTGTCTTCCAGCTCGACGGCGGCCCGATGCGCTCGCTGCTCAGGCTGATGCGGCCGGACAGCTTCGAGGACATCTCCGCCGTCCTCGCCCTCTACCGTCCCGGCCCGATGGGCGCCGACAGCCACACCAACTACGCGCTGCGCAAGAACGGCAAGCAGCCGATCACTCCGATTCACCCGGAGCTGGAGGAGCCGCTCGCCGAGATCCTCGACACGACCTACGGCCTGATCGTCTATCAGGAGCAGGTCATGGCCATCGCGCAGAAGGTCGCCGGCTACACGCTCGGCAAGGCCGACCTGCTGCGCCGCGCCATGGGCAAGAAGAAGCGCGAGGTCCTCGACGCCGAGTTCGTCGGCTTCTCCGAGGGCATGAAGGCCAACGGCTTCTCCGACGCCTCGATCAAGACGCTCTGGGACATCCTCGTCCCGTTCTCCGACTACGCCTTCAACAAGGCCCACTCGGCCGCCTACGGCCTGGTCTCCTACTGGACCGCCTACCTCAAGGCCAACTACCCGGCCGAGTACATGGCCGCGGTGCTCACCTCGGTGCGCGACGACAAGGACAAGTCCGCGCTCTACCTCAACGAGTGCCGGCGCATGGGCATCAAGGTGCTCCCGCCCGACGTCAACGAGTCCGACGGCAACTTCACCCCGGTCGGCACCGACATCCGCTTCGGCCTCAACGCCATCCGCAACGTCGGCGCCAACGTGGTCGAGTCGGTCATCAAGACCCGCATCGAGCGGGGCCGGTTCGCGGACTTCGACGACTTCCTGGACAAGGTCGAGCAGGTGGTCTGCAACAAGAAGACCATCGAGTCGCTGATCAAGGCCGGCGCGTTCGACTCGCTCGGGCACACCCGGCGCGGCCTGCTGGCCGTGCACGCCGACCGGATCGACGCCGTGATGGAGCTCAAGCGCAACGAGGCCATCGGGCAGTTCGACCTGTTCGGCGGGGGCGGCGACGGGGGCGGGGCCGACGACGTCGCGCCGCGTCCGCCGATCCCGGTGGGGGAGTGGGAGAAGGCGGCCCTGCTGGCCTACGAGCGCGAGATGCTGGGCCTCTACGTCTCCGACCACCCGCTGTTCGGCATCGAGCACGTGCTGTCCGCCGCCTCGGACACCTCGATCTCCTCGCTCACCGGCAGCGACGACCGCCCCGACGGCGCGGTGGTCACGGTCGGCGGCCTGGTCACCGGTCTGCAGCGCAAGATGACCAAGCAGGGCAACCCGTGGGCGATCGCCACCCTCGAGGACCTCGAGGGCTCGATCGACGTGATGGTGTTCCCGGCCACCTACCAGCTGGTAGCCACCATGCTGGCCGAGGACGCCGTCGTCGTGGTCAAGGGGCGGGTCGACCGGCGCGAAGAGGTGCC
>JBQCDV010000183.1:0-6340 GCA_051960855.1 Actinomycetales bacterium | reverse complement strand
ATGATCTTCCCGGTCAAGCGCCTGGCCGACCTCGGCTTCGAGATCAGCGCGACATCGGGGACCGCCGGCGTGCTCCAGCGGATGGGCGTGCCGGTGTCCCTAGTGCGCCGCCAGTCCCAGGGGCCGGGGCCCGACGGTGAGCCGACGGTCGTGGACCGGATCGCCGCGGGGGAGTACGACATCGTCGTGAACACTCCCCATGGCGTCGGCGCCCGCGCCGACGGCTACGAGATCCGAACGGCGTCGGTGACGGCGAACGTCCCCTGCATCACCACCGTCCAGGGCCTGTCCGCTGCCGTGCAGGGGATCGAGGCGCTGCTGAGAGCCGACCTCGAGGTGCGGTCGCTGCAGGACTACGCGGCGGCGATGCGGCCGGACGCCGTCGCGAACGGTGCCGACGGCACGCTGTCGCATAGCGCTGCGGTCGGAGCCGCCTCGTGACCGGACGCCCCCGCACGAGTGGGTCGGTGCAGGTCAAGGGCGAGGTGCTGTCGGTCCGCCGGGTCGGGGACTACTACTCCATCACCCTGGTCGCGCCGGGCATCGCGGAGCGGACGGCTCCGGGCCACTTCGTGGCGCTCGCCGTCGGCGGCCCGCGCTCCTCGATGCTGCTGCGCCGGTCGTTCTCGATCTACCGCGTGTCCGACCGCGGGATCTACGGCGGCACGGTCGAGATCATCCTGTCCGTGCACGGCGCCGGCACCGACTGGCTGGCGGCCCTGCGGCCGCACGACCCTGTCGACGTCGTGGGGCCCCTCGGGCGTCCCTTCCCGCTGCCGAAGCACCCGGTCCGCGCGGTCCTGGTGGGCGGCGGCTACGGGTCGGCACCGCTGTTCTCCCTGGCCGAGGCGCTGCGGGCCCGCGGCTGTCGCGTGGACTTCGTCCTGGGGGCGGCGACCGAGTCGCGGCTCTTCGGGGCACTGGACGCCAAGCGCATCGCCGCGACGGTCACGGTGACGACCGACGACGGGTCGGCTGGGCGGCGCGGCTGGGTCTCCGACGTGCTGCCGGAGGTGATGGAGCGGGCCGACTCCGACGTCGTCTACGCCTGCGGACCGATGGCGATGCTGGCCTCGGTCACCGAGATCGCTCAGCAGCGAGGTGCCGTCGCGCAGTGCGCAGTCGAGGAGGCGATGGCTTGCGGCATCGGGGTCTGCATGACGTGCGTGCTGCCGGTCGTCGGTGACGACGGGCTGACGCGCATGGTCCGGTCGTGCACCGACGGGCCCGTCTTCGATGGCAGCCAGGTGCGCTGGTCTGACGTCGGCACCGTGCCACCGGACACGGTCGGGGCCCCTGCCGCAGCCGGCGCCGACGGCGACTCCGGAAGGGGGCAGTCATGACCGACTTCACCGTGGTCCGGCCCGCTCCGCGCGCGCCGCTGCCCAAGCCGAACGTCGACCTGTCGACGACGCTGGCCGGGCTCCACCTGCCCGCGCCGGTCCTGACCGCGTCGGGGTGCGCTGCGGCCGGACGCGAGCTGCACCAGTTCTTCGACGTCGCCGAGCTCGGCGGGATCGTCACCAAGTCGGTCATGCTCAACCCGCGCAGCGGCCGGGCCACCCCGCGCATGGCGGAGACGCCCAGCGGGATGCTCAACAGCATCGGTCTGCAGGGGCCGGGCATCGACGCTTTCCTCGAGCACGACCTGCCCTGGCTGGTCGAGCACGGGGCTCGGGCGGTCGTCTCGATTGCCGGCGGCAGCGTGGACGAGTACGCCGAGCTCGCCGCACGCGTGGCCGCGGCTCCCGGTGTCGCCGCTGTCGAGGTCAACATCAGCTGCCCGAACGTCGCCAACCGCGGTCTCGTCTTCGCCTGCGACCCTGCGGCGGCCAGCGACGTCGTCGCCGCGGTGCGCCCGCACCTCGACGGCATCCCGCTGCTGGCGAAGCTCTCACCCGACGTCACCGACATCGTCAGCATCGCGCGCAGCGTCGTCGAGGCCGGCGCCGACGGCCTCGCGATGATCAACACGCTGCTCGGCATGGTCATCGACGTCGAACGGCGCCGTCCCGCCCTCGCCGGACTGACCGGCGGACTGTCCGGCCCGGCCATCCGCCCCGTCGCCGTGCGGTGCATCTGGCAGGTCCACGCGGCTCTGCCGGAGGTCCCCATCCTCGGTATGGGCGGCATCCGCACCGGCCGCGACGCCCTCGAGCTGGTGATGGCAGGAGCGTCCGCTGTCAGTGTCGGCACGGCGACCTTCGGCGACCCGGTGGCGCCGCTGCGTGTGCAGGAGGAGCTGGCGGTCGAGCTCGAACGGCTCGGCTACTCCTCCTTCCGCGACGCCATCGGGGTCGCTCACCACTCCTAGCCTCCGGCGAGTTCTCGTCGCCGCCGGTAAGCGTCACCACGACGGAAAGGTTTCGGCACATGAGCAGTCCCGCTGCGCCGTTCGGTAAGCGTCTGGCTGACGCGATGGCGGCCCGCGGGCCGCTGTGCGTCGGCGTCGACCCTCACGACGGGCTGCTCGAGAAGTGGGGCCTCGAGGTCGGGGTCGACGGGCTGCGCGAGTTCAGCCTTCGCGTCGTCGAGACGCTTGCTCCGCACGTGGCGGTGCTCAAGCCGCAGTCTGCCTTCTTCGAGCGGCACGGGTCGCGCGGGATCGCCGTGCTCGAGGAGACGATCGCCGCCGCCCGAGCCGCCGGCGCCCTCGTCATCGTCGACGCGAAGCGCGGGGACATCGGCTCGACCGTGCAGGCCTACGCCACCGCCTACCTCGATCCGGCCTCGCCGCTCGCCGGCGACGCCGTGACCGCCTCGCCGTTCTTGGGCTACGGCTCGCTGCGGCCGCTGCTCGACACCGCGGCCGCCCATGGCAACGGCGTCTTCGTGCTGGCGCTCACCAGCAACCCCGAGGGCGCCGACGTGCAGCACGCGCGCGACGCGAAGGGGGAGTCGGTCGCCGCCGCCATCGCGCGCCACGCCGCCGCCGACAACGCGGGAGCTGACCCGCTCGGCAGCGTCGGCCTGGTGGTGGGAGCGACCCTCGGCGACGCCGTCGCCGCCGCAGGCGTCGACCTGGCAGCCGTCAACGGGCCCTTCCTCGCCCCCGGTATCGGCGCCCAGGGCGCCGGGCCGGAGGATCTGCGCCGCGTCTTCGGAACGGCGCTGTCAGGCGTCCTGCCGTCGGTCAGCCGCGAGGTCCTCGGGGCGGGACCGGAGGCGAATGGGCTGCGCGCGGCGTTCGAGCGCACCCGTGACGCATGTGCCGCAGCCTTGGGGCGGTGAGGGGTTGTTGGGGTGAGGGTGTTGTTGTGCCAGGCGGGGCGAGGAATTAGGTTCCGTGCGTGCCACTTCCACCGCTGAGCCCTGAGCAACGCGCCGCTGCCCTCGAGAAGGCCGCCGCAGCGCGCCGGGAGCGTGCGGAGGTCAAGAACCGCCTCAAGCACTCCGGCGCGTCCATCGGCGAGGTCATCCGGGCCGGCCAGACCAACGACGTCATCGGCAAGATGAAGGTGTCGGCCCTGCTCGAGTCCATGCCCGGCGTGGGCAAGGTGCGGGCTCGCCAGATCATGACGAGGGTGGGCATCGCCGACACCCGCCGGGTCCGCGGCATCGGTGCCAACCAGCTCGCCGCGCTCGAGCGCGAGTTCTCCCAGCAGTGACGACACCGGTCGAGACGGGCCCCATCGCTGCTGGCACGATGGACCACGTGGGCCAGCAGCGGGCGTCGACGGAGGACGACCGCACCACGGCAGCGCCGGCAGCGACGTTCGCGAATGCGCCCGGCACCTCGCGCCTGACCGTCCTGTCCGGCCCCAGCGGGGTCGGCAAGACGACCGTGGTGCGCCGCCTGCGCGAGAACGCCCCCCAGGTCTGGCTGTCCGTCAGCGCCACCACGCGCCACCCGCGACCGGGGGAGGTGGACGGGGTCCACTACCACTTCGTGACGCAGGAGCAGTTCGACGACCTGGTCGCGACCGGGGACCTGCTGGAGTGGGCGGAGTTCGCGGGCAACCGCTACGGCACTCCTCGGCAGCCGGTGCTCGACAAGCTGACCAAGGGCACCCCGGTGCTGCTGGAGATCGAGATCCACGGCGCGCGCCAGGTGCGGCAGCGGATGCCGGAGGCGCACCTCGTCTTCCTCGAGCCGCCGTCGTGGGACGAGCTGGTGCGCCGGCTGGTCGGGCGCGGCACCGAGCCGCCGGAGGTGCAGGAGCGCCGCCTGGCGCAGGCGCGTGAGGAGCTGGCCGCCGCGCAGGAGTTCGACGAGGTCATCGTCAACTCGTCCGTCGAGGAAGTCTGCGCCCGGCTGCTAGCCTTGATGGGAATCCCCCCGATCGACTGAAGGGCGCTCCTGCGTGGCCACCACCGCTTCCCCCGAGGGCATCACCAACCCGCCCATCGACGAGCTCCTCGAGGCGACCGACTCCAAGTACAGCCTGGTCATCTACGCCGCCAAGCGTGCGCGGCAGATCAGCGCCTACTACTCGCAGCTCGGTGAGGGCCTGCTCGAGTACGTCGGCCCCCTGGTCGAGACCCACGTCCACGAGAAGCCGCTGTCCATCGCGCTGCGTGAGATCAACGAGGGCCTGCTAACCGCTGAGCCGATCGAGCCCTGAGCGCTCGCTCCCGACTCGTCTCACCACCGATGCCCCCGCACGTCGTCCTCGGCGTGGCCGGGGGCATCGCTGCGTACAAGGTCTGTGAGCTCCTCCGCGGCCTGTCCGAGTCCGGGCACGACGTCCAGGTCGTGCCGACCGAGTCCGCCCTGCACTTCGTCGGGGCGGCGACGTGGGAGGCCCTCTCCGGCCACCCCGTCTCGACAAGCGTCTGGAACGACGCAGCTGCGGTGCCGCACGTGCGCATCGGGCGCGCCGCCGACGTGGTGGTCGTCGCACCTGCGACAGCCGACCTGCTGGCGCGCGCCGCGCACGGGCTGGCCGACGACCTGCTCACCAACACCTTGCTGACCGCCACGTGTCCCGTGGTCATGGCCCCGGCGATGCACACCGAGATGTGGCTGCACCCGGCCACGCGGGCCAACGTCGCGCTGCTGCGCTCCCGCGGCGTCATCGTCCTCGACCCCGCCGTGGGCCGCCTCACCGGCGCCGACGCCGGCCCGGGCCGGCTGCCGGAGCCGGAGCAGATCCTTGAGGTCGTCCTATCCGTCCTCGCCGGTCGTGCCGCTGGCCGCCCGCTGCAGGATCTGGCAGGCCGTCGCGTGGTCGTCTCCGCCGGAGGCACGCGCGAGCCGCTGGACCCCGTCCGCTACCTCAGCAACCGCTCATCGGGGCGACAGGGCCTCGCGATCGCCGCAGCCGCGGTGGCCCGCGGCGCCGAGGTGACTCTGCTGGCCGCTCACCTGTCGGTCCCGGTCCCCGCCGGTCTGCGGGTCGTGCCCGTCGGGACAACCCGCGAGCTGCGCGACGCGCTGCTGGCGGAGGCCGACGGCGTCGATGCGGTCGTCATGGCCGCCGCTCCGGCCGACTTCCGCCCGGCGTCGGTCAGCGACACCAAGATCAAGAAGACCGGTGCGGCTCCGGCCCCGATCCAGCTCGAGACCAACCCCGACGCCCTCGCCGAGCTGTGCCAGGCCCGGCGCGACGGTCAGGTGACCGTCCCTGTGATCGTCGGCTTCGCCGCCGAGACCGGCGACGCCACCGGGGGAGTCGTCGAGCTCGGCCGGGCCAAGCTCGCCCGCAAGGGCTGCGACCTGCTGGTCGTCAACGACGTCGGCCCGGGCGGCGCCTTCGAGTCCGTCGACAACGCGGCGGTGCTGCTCGGCTCCGATGGCTCCGAGGTGGACCTGCCCAAGCGCAGCAAGCGGGAACTGGCCCACGACATCTGGGACGCCGTCGCTGCCCGGCTGCCCTGACAGCCGGCCCTGCTTGCCTCGAGCTCTGCTTGCCTCGAGGCAGGCGTCTGCACCGCCCGTCGCTAGACTGCCAACCGCTTCCCCCGCCCAGCTGAAGGAGCCCCGGTGGCCGCACGTCTGTTCACGTCCGAGTCCGTCACCGAGGGGCACCCGGACAAGATCGCCGACCAGATCAGCGACGCCATCCTCGACGAGCTGCTCCGCCAGGACCGACAGTCCCGCGTGGCGGTGGAGACGCTCATCACCACCGGCCTCGTGCATGTCGCCGGCGAGGTGACCACCAAGGCGTACGCCGACATCTCACGGCTGGTGCGCGACGTCGTTCTGGGAATCGGCTACGACTCGTCCAAGAAGGGCTTCGACGGCGCCTCCTGTGGCATCTCGGTGTCCATCGGCAGCCAGTCCTCCGACATCGCGCAGGGCGTCGACGCGGCGCTGGAGTCACGCTCCGGTGAGGGGATCGACCCGCTCGACCGGCAGGGCGCCGGCGACCAGGGCCTGATGTTCGGCTACGCCTGC
>JBQCDV010000182.1:0-2528 GCA_051960855.1 Actinomycetales bacterium | reverse complement strand
CCCGCCCCGCCGCACGCGCCGCACCGCTCTCCGCCTCTCCCCCGCGCCACGCGCCCCGCCACCGGCAGTCGCCGCTCCCCCGCCGCCAGTCGCCGCTCCCACCCCTCGCGTGTGCACTCCTGGCTGCCCCACAACCACCAACGTCCACGCGAGCACCGAAGTCAGCCCCAGCCGCGCGCCGCTCCCGCCCCGCCGCTCCCGCTCGCCGCCCGCGGCAGCGCCAGCACGGCCGCCACGACGTCGCCGTTCGCCGCCCTCCGCCGCTCCCGCCCCTCGCGTGTGCACTCCTGGCTGCATCACAACCACCAGCGTCCACGCGAGCACCGAAGTCAGCCCCAGCCGCGCCCGTGACAGCTCGCCGTCCGCGACAGCGCCAGCACGCGCGCCACGACGTCGCCGTTCGCCGCCCTCCGCCACTCCCACCCCTCGCGTGTGCACTCCTGGCTGCCCCACAACCACCAACGTCCACGCGAGCACCGGAGTCAGCCCAAGGCCCTCCGTGGCAGCTCCGCCGCCCCGCTCGCCGTCCGCGGCAGCCCACCGCGGGCGGCGACTTCGCTCCCGCCGTCCAGCAGACCCCAGCATCGGAAGATCGGCCGCGGGGTAGAGCAGCGCCATGTCCGACCCGGTCACGGTCCCCGAGCCGCAGCAGTCCCACGGCGTTGGGGGCAGCCACACTCCGACCGACCCGCAGGCCCGACCCACTCCGACCGTCTGGGCACGCCTGGGCGCGGCGGTCCTGGTCCTCGTCGCCGTGGTGGCACCGTTCCTGCTGATCCTGCTGGCCGTGGAGCTGCGGTGGCCTCCCCTGGAGCACCTCGACACCGGCGTGGCCCACTCCCTGCACACGGTCGCCGCAGCGCATCCGGCCCTGGTCACGTTTCTCGTCTGGGTGCAGCAGGTGCTGCATCCCGACGTCCTGCGGGTCCTGGGCGTGGCGTTGGTCGTGTGGCTGTGGCTGCGTCGCGAACGGCTCGTGGCGCTCTGGGTCGCCGTCGCACTGACAGTGGGCGGCGTCCTCGGCCTGGTGCTCAAGCTCGTCGTGCGCCGCGCCCGACCGGTGCTCGACGACCCGGTCTCCTCGGCCCCGGGCTACAGCTTCCCGTCCGGTCACGCGCTCAACTCGTGCCTGGCCGTCGCGGTCGCACTCGTCGTCCTGCTCCCGATGGTCGGCCTGGCATGGCGCTGGGTGCTGACTGTGACCGGTGTGGCCCTCGTGCTCCTCGTCGGCTTCGACCGCGTCGGCCTCGGCGTGCACTACGTCAGCGACGTGGTCGGCGGCTGGGTCCTCGCTCTCGCCGTCGTCGCCGCCACTTTGAAGGCGATCCCCGCCGCCCTTCCTCGGCATCGCCGCGCGCAGCTGTCCGATTCCATCCCCGAACGGCGTCCGCTGGGCGAAATGTCCGATGCCTGACTGATCGTCGGCGGGGGTACGTCAGCGCCGTGCTTGATCACTCCGACGGAGGTGTGGCCATGTCGCCCTCGGCAGCCAGCAGTACCGGATCCGGCAGCACAGGGGAGACGGCGCACGAGCCGGCAGATATCCCGTCGACCGACCCGGTCGACACCGGTCAGGTCGAGACACCCTCCGCCGACGGCGATACCGGCGCCTTCGCACGGCGGTCCCTGGCAGGGAAGTCGGCGCTGTGGGTCGGTCTCACGGTCGCGCAGTTCGTCCTCGTGGGCGGCTTCGGACTGGTGTTCCTGCACCTGCTGCGCCCGGTCGCGCAGGACGAGAACGCTGTCAACCGCTGGTTCGTCCAGGAGCGCACCGGTCTCGGCAACACCGTCAGCGACTGGCTCAGCCATGCCGCGGACACGGGCGCCATCGTCGCGTACGTGGTCCTCGCAGGCCTCATCCTCCGCTGGGTGCTGCACCGCTGGCTCGAGTCACTTGTCGTCGCGTTGACGGTATCCACGCAGGCGGCGGTGTTCCTCGCGTGCACAGTGCTCGTCAAGCGCACCCGCCCGCCGGTCCCGAAGCTTGACGTCTCTCCTCCGACGTCGAGCTATCCGAGCGGTCATGTCGGAGCAGCCACGGCCTTCGCGGCCTCCCTCGCCCTGGTCCTCGCCTGGCACCAGCGCCACCGACTCGCGCAGTGGGCGGCGTGGCTGATCCTGCTCTTCCCCGCCGCGGTCGCCTGGTCCCGGCTCTACCGCGGGATGCACCACCTCAGCGATGTCCTCGCCGGCGTAGCCGACGGCTTCCTGGCGCTGACGGTCTCGCTCGTGGTCCTGATCGGCGGCTTGCACCGGCACGGCGGTGGCACCACCCGTCACGCGGCCAAGCACGGTGCGACGTGACAGGGCCGGTCGCCGTCATCGTCAATCCGACCAAGGTCGACGACGGCCCGGCTACCCGCGAGTGGCTCACCCGCCGGCTCGACGAGGCCGGTCGCGGGGAGCCACTCTGGCTGGAGACCTCGGCCGAGGACCCGGGCCACTCCATGACTCGACGCGCGCTGGAGGCCAACGCCGCCCTGGGGCTGGCCCTCGGCGGCGACGGGACGGTGCGCGTGGTGTGCAGC
>JBQCDV010000181.1:0-8840 GCA_051960855.1 Actinomycetales bacterium | reverse complement strand
ACTCCGCCACCGTTGACAGGTCGACGGCGGCGGGGTCCACGACATCACCGCCGTTCCACTGCGGGTGCGGCAGGCCCGAGGCCATCAACCGGACCCCCGGCAGCCGGGCGGCGTCGCCGCCGAGCGGACGGCGCAGCAGCCCCTGCCGCTCCCAGGCATCCGCGTGGGCGGCACGCACCCACGAGGCGGCGAAGGTCGTCATGGCCGCCACCCTAGAGACGACACGCATCCCGACACGCAGCACAGCGGGCAGCACGGCGGGTAAGGACACCGCCGCCGGGTACGGGCCGGACGTGACTGCTCCGTCGCCACCACCGCTCCGCCTCGACCCCGCGGTCGCTGTCGAGTCGCGCCGCCTCTCGGGCGTCTCGCACATCGCGGTCCTCCGGGCCAACGCACTCGGCGACCTGGTCTTCGCGCTGCCGGCGCTGGAGTCCCTGCGGGCGGCCTATCCCAGCGCCCACCTCACGCTCGTCGGAAAGGCGTGGCACCGGCAGCTGCTCGCCGGGCGACCCACCGCCGATGGCAGCGCGCCCCTGGTGGACGAGGTCGTCGTGGCACCGCCCTCGCAGGGGGTCGCGGAGCCCGGGCCGGGTGAGTCGGAGGACGAGACCCGGCTGGCCGACTTCTTTGCCGAGCAGCAGGCCCGCGGCTACGACCTGGCACTGCAGCTGCACGGAGGCGGCCGCTACTCCAACCCCTTCGTCCGCCGTCTCGGCGCTCGCGTCAGCGCCGGGCTGCGGGCCGAGGACGCGCCTCCCCTGGACCGCTACGTCCCCTACGTCTACTACCAGTCGGAGGTCGACCGCCTCCTCGAGGTGGTCGCGCTCGTCGGCGCTCCCCCGGTGCAGCTCGCCCCAGCCCTCGCCGTGACCGATGCTGATCGGCGCAGCTGCGAGGCAGCACTTCCCGAGCTCACCGGCAGGCCGCTGGCCGTCCTGCACCCGGGGGCCAGCGACGTGCGCAGGCGGTGGCCGGTTGATCGCTTCGCCGCGGTGGCGGACTCGCTGAGCGAGGCCGGCGCGGAGGTCGTCATCACCGGCGGGGCCAGCGAGGCTCCCCTGGCCGAGCAGGTCCAGGCAGCATCCCGAACGCCGCCCCTGTCCGCCACCGGCCGGCTGTCGCTGCCCGCGCTCGTCGGGCTGCTCGCACGCGCCAGCGTGGTCGTCTCCAACGACACCGGGCCCCTGCACGTGGCGGCCGCAGTCGGCACACCCACCGTGGGCATCTACTGGGCGGGCAACCTCATCAACGCCGGGCCCGTCACCCGCGCGCGCCACCGTCCGCAGCTGTCCTGGCGCACGACCTGCCCGGTCTGCGGCTGGGACATCACCCGGGACGACACCGACGGCGACCTACCCCAGCCGGTGACAGCGATCTCGTGCCCGCACGCGGTCACCTTTGTCGACCGGGTCGGGACCGAGGCGGTCATCACGGCGGCTCTGGACCTGCTGCAGCAGGCGTCTCCAGCGGAGGCGGCGGTCGCCTGACCTCAGCTGGCCAGCGAGCCCCAGCTCGCGACCGCACCGCCGACCGCGCGCAGGCAGACGCGGCAGGTGCTGGCGACCTCGACCGGGAAGCCCAGGTCGGGGAAGACATGCAACTGCGCTACCGGCAGCCCGCAAAGCGTGTCACCGCGCCCCTCGGAGCAGGCGTGCTGCTGGCCCGCCGGACGGGACACCACCCGCAGGTCGAACTCCTGACTGCCGTCGAGACCGACCCCGCTCGTCCGCGGCAGGCTCGGAGCCGACCCCGGCGCCGCCACCACGAAACCGCCACCGCGCATGTGCTGCCTCCCGCCCCAAGGGATCAGCAAGATCCCGTCTGAAGCGGGAGTGTGGCAGAGATGGCAGCGGCGGTCACGCCTCCGCGTCGGACCCGCGCTGCGACACGTCTCCAACGGGAGTCGCCGGGCTCGGCGACGAGTCGGGGTCACGGGACCAGCGGGTCGTCACCTCGCGGGCGTGAGACCACCGCTCGACCTCGTCGAGAGGGCCGCGCCGATTGCTCCCGAGCAGCCAGACGAGGCCGGCGATCGCGAGCACGGCAGCAAGGGCGACGATCAAGAGCGCGGGCACAGAGGTCTCCGGTCTGGCGATGACGGCGAGCGCCACCACGGTAATCGCCTGAGGACGATGCCGTGCGCAACCTGCTCAACCCGACCCAAGAGCCCGAACGGCGCAACTCATCGCAACTCGCGCATCGGACGCGAATGGCTCGTAGCCGAACGGTCCGTCCAAGAGCGGCTACTGTGGGTCGCCTGACTCGGCACGACGTGTTCCTGCCTCAGCCTGACCGGAGGAGGTGAGTGGGCGTGCCCCTGAGCCCCCACGCGACCGCACGTCACGTCCCTGTGCGCGTCCACGACCTCCTGGCCGAGACGGACTGGAGCCGGACCCCGCTGGGGGAGCGCGGCTCGTGGCCGGCCGGGTTGGCCGCCGTCGTCGAGACCGTCCTCGCCTCCCCGCACGCCTCGGCCTTGGCCATCGGTCCTGCGCGCGTGCTGGTCTACAACGACACCTACGCTCGGGCCCTCGGCTCGAAGCACCCGGCGGCCTTCGGCAAGCCCGCCGCCGTCGCTCTCGCGGAGAACTGGGGACTGCCCGGACACGGCGACGTGGTCGACCGCGTGTTCGCGACCGGGGAGCCTTTCGTCGACAGCGACACCCGCCTGCCCGTCGCTCGGGGGGCCGGCCGCTCCGTCGAGGAGGTGCGCTTCGCCCGCGCCTACTCCCCGGTCCGCGACGACAGCGGCCGGATCATCGCCGTGCTCGCGCAGATCGTCGAGACGACCGCCACCCAGACCGCCCTCGCCGGCCTGGCCGACCTGGCCGCCCGGCTCGCCGGCGCCCTGTCCACCGACGACGTCGCGATCGAGGCGCTGCGGTGGGCGACCGAGAGCGGCGGCACGTCGACAGGGGCCGACCACGCCCGACTGGTGCTGCGCGACGGCAACGCGTTGCGGATGGCGCGAGCCTCCCGCGTGGACGCCGCCGAGCTGCCCGACTCCCCGAGCGTCCCCGCCCAGGCGGGCGGTGCGGTCGCCCTTCCCACCGTCCGCCGCCTGCCGCCGGTGTGGGTCCGCGTCCCGTCGGACGCCGCGCTGCCGGGCGCCCGCGTCGTCCGTCGCGGCGCAGCGCTGTGGCTCGACGAGCCCGACCTGGCCGCCTTCGAGGCGCTCGAGGCCGAGCCTGGCGGCAGCCACCTGCAGTCGGTCGCCTCGGTGCCGGCGTTCGCCGGTTCCCTGCTGGGCGCGCTCAGCCTGGGGTACGAGAGCCGCCGCCACTTCACACCCAGCGAGCGCGCGACGCTGCTCACCGCCGGCGGACTGGTGGGGCAGGCCCTCGCTCGCGCCCGCCGCTTCGACGAGCAGCGTGAGCACAGCGAGACCCTGCAGCGCAGCATGCTGCCCGCGGCGCTGCCCGAGCTGCCGGGCATCAGCGTGGCGGCGCGGTACGAGCCGAGCGCGGGAGCCAGCGCCGGCGGCGACTTCTACGACGTGTTCGAGCGGGACAACGGCGACATCGTCGTCGTCATCGGCGACGTCGTCGGGCACGGCATGCTCGCCGCCGCGGTGATGGGCCAGGTGCGCGCGGCGCTGCGGGTCCTCGCCCTCGGCGGCGCCGGCCCGTCCGCTGTCCTCGCCGGTCTCGACGCCTTCGTGGCCAGCCTCGGCCCGGAGGTCTTCGTCACCGCCGTCGTGGGGCTGCTGTCCGCGGACGGGCCCGGCTGGTCGCTCGACCTGGCCTCGGCCGGACATCCAGCTCCCCTGCACCGGCGCCTCACGCCCGAGGCCGCCGACGGCGCCCCGCCCGTGCGGGCGGCGTTCCTCGATGTCGTCCCAGGGCCACCGCTGGGCGTGCCAGGCGACCGCCACCAGCACCGCCACCGGTTGGCCGAGGGCGACAGCCTGCTGCTGTTCACCGACGGCCTGGTGGAGGTGCCGGGCGAGGACCTGGGAGAGGGACTGCAGCGGCTACGGGACCTCGTGGAGCGGCAGGAGTGGCTGACCGACCCGCGCGGGCTGTGCACCGGCGTGCTGGGCGCGCGGCGCCCGGGCGAGGACGACGTCGCGGTGCTGGCGATCGTCCTGGACGGCGGACGCCACCGCATCGCCTCCATCGAGGTCCCGGCCGAGAGCCGGGCTCCCGGTCAGGCCCGCAGGTGGGCCAGCGACCTGCTGCGCAGCTGGGGCATCGCGGCCGAGCAGCGCGAGATCGCCGTCCTCAGCATCAGCGAGCTCGTCACCAACGCCCTGATCCACGCCCGCTCCACCGCGCGGCTGGAGCTCGACCTCGACGCCGAGCGCCTGCTCGTGCTGGTCAGCGACACCGGTCTCGACGGGGCGGTCGAGGCGGGCCAGACCAGTGCCACCGCCGAGCGCGGCCGCGGGCTGATGCTCGTCGAGAGCCTCAGCGACGCGTGGGGCAGCGAGCGCACCAGCCGCGGCACGACCACCTGGTTCGAGCTGCGGCGCTGAGCAGCAGGCCGCGGAGGACCGCTGCGGCCCCTACGCCGGCTTCTTGCTAGCCGCAGGCGGCGTCCAGGTCGGCGCACGCGGACCGCAGCGCAGCGTCGTAGCCGCCCGCGAGCGTGACCGGCGCCCATGCCAGCCCCGCGCGCAGGCCAGCGGTAGCAAGCTCGCGCTTCACGCTTCCCACGAAGTCCCGGGCATCCGCCGCCGTTGCGGGCCGCACGACGATCGCGAACTGGCGGCGACCGATGCGGGCAACCGCGGCGTCTGGTCCGCAGGCCGTGGACAGGCACCAGGCCAGCGTCACGAGCGCGCGCTCGTCAGGCTCGGAGATCGCCATGGGGTCGGTCGGGTTGTTCGAGTCGGTCGGGTCGGTGGAGTCGGTCGGGTCGGAAAGGGTGGCGACCACGACCGCTGCCGGGTCGCCGAAGACCTGCAGATGCTCCTCCTCGGCGGCTAGCAGCAGCTCCCAGCCGCGCTGGTTGAGAACACCCGTGAGCTGGTCGCTGACCCCGTCGGCATGGGCGCTCTGCGCGACCTGGACGGCGTGCTCGCGCGCCCGGTCCACGACGAGCACGATCTCGAGGAGCTGGGCCAGGACGTCGATGACCGCCTTGTGGTCGACCAGCTCCGGGCCAGCGACCTCCGGGTCCAGCCCGCAGATCGCGCCGAACAGAGACCCGTCGCTGTCGTGGATCGGCGCTCCCGCGTAGGCGCCGATCTGCAGGGAGGCGTTGACGCCGGCCGCGGCGTAGACGGGGACCGACTGTGCGTCGGGCGCCACCGACGGCGCCGTTCCATTGGCCATGTAGCGGCAGAAGGAGTCCTGCCACGCGTGGCTGCCGCCGCGCTGCAGGTCGTAGACGTTGTCCCCCAGGCTCAGATAGCTCTGCCGGCCGTCGGCCACGCGGGTAATCGCCCAGTAGCCGAGTGGCACATGCGCGACGAGGTAGTCGAGCACCACCTGGGACGCCGCGGCGAACGACATCGCCGTATCCGGGGCCGCCTGCAACACACCGACGCCCTCATGCCCGCTGTGAGCTGCCTCCATCGTCGTCGTGACGTTGGCAGCCACGCCGCCAGCAGCCCCGGCCAGTCCCGACACCCCAGATCCCTTCCGCCGTCGGTGCCCCCGTGCCTCCCTCAGGAGAATCGGCAGGCGGACGGCGGGGTCGAGGAGACGTTGACCCCTTCAGCGGTGATGCGAGTGCGTCACGTGCCACTGAGATGCCGTGCGGCATTGACGAGACCGAGATGGCTGAACGCCTGCGGGGTGTTGCCGAGCTGGCGCTGCGCGTGCACATCCCATTCCTCGCTCAGCATGCCGAGGTCGTTGCGCAGTCCCAGCAGGCGCTCGAAGGTCTCCACCGCCTCGTCGTCACGCCCGATGCCGTGCAGTGCGTCGGCGTACCAGAAGGTGCACGCCAGAAACGCTCCTTCGTCACCCGGCAACCCGTCGACGCCGCCGTCTGCCTGGGGGTCGTAGCGCAGCAGGAAGCCGTCTCTCATCAGCTCGCGTCCCACGGCGTCGACCGTGCCGATGACACGGTCGTCGCTCCAGGGGAGGAAACCCACCCGCGGAATCATCAGCAAGGCAGCGTCGAGCCCATGCGAGCCGTAGAACTGCGTGAACGTGTTGCGGTCGGAGTCGTAGCCCTTTTGGCACACCTCGCGGTGAATGTCCTCCCGCAGCCCGCGCCAGCGGTCCACGGGTCCCTCGAGCCCGAATTTCTCTACCGCCTGGACCATGCGGTCGACGCCTGCCCACGCCATCACCTTGGAGTGCACGAAGTGGCGCCGCGGTCCCCGCACCTCCCAGAGGCCGTTGTCCGGCTCCTCCCAGTGGCTCTCGAGGAAGTCGAGCAGGGCACGCTGCAGGGACCAGGCGGCGTCCTCCTGCTCCAGACCGCGCTCGCGGGCGACGTGCAGGCCGTCGAGCACCTCACCCCACACGTCCAGCTGGAACTGCTCCGAGGCGGCGTTGCCGATGCGGACCGGGAAGGAGTCCTCGTAACCCGGGAGCCAGTCAAGGGTCGTCTCCGGGATGCGGCGAGCCCCGTCGAGGGCGTACATGATGCGCAGGTCGGCGGGGTCACCCGCGACCGCACGCAGCAGCCACTCCCGCCACGCCTGCGCCTCGCGCGTGTAGCCCGTCCCCATCAGCGCCTGCAGGGTCAGGGTGGCGTCTCGCAGCCAGCAGTAGCGGTAGTCCCAGTTGCGCGGGCCGCCCAGCTGCTCGGGCAGTGAGGTCGTCGCGGCGGCGGCGATACCCCCCGTGGGGGCGTAGGTGAGAGCCTTCATCAGGATCAGCGACCGACGGACGGCGTCCTGCCACTTACCGTCGTACTGACACTTGCTGATCCACTGGGTCCAGAACTCCTCGGTGTCCCGCAGCGACTGCTCGGCCTCTGCGGCCTTGGGCCGGCCCTCGTAGCTCTGGCTGTGAGTCAGCACGAAGGATGTCCGCTGGCCGGCCACGACCTCGAACTCCGCCACGGTCGACAGGTCGTGCCCGCGCAGCTTCACGTCGGTGTGCAGCCACACCGCGTCCGGGCCCGCTACCGCGACGAGGTCGTCGCCGTGCCGGCGCACCCATGGAACCAGGTGGCCGTAGTCGAAGCGCAGGACGAGGTCCATCCGCATCGGCACGCGGCCACTGACACCCTCGACGATCCGAACGACGTCGGCGGCGGTGCCGCGAGGCGGCATGAAGTCGATGATGCGGACGGTGCCGTCGTCGGTGTCCCACTCCTGCTCGAGGATCAGCGTGTCTCCGCGGTAGCGACGCCTGGTGGCGCTGCCTCCGGAGGCCGGAGCCAGGAGCCACCGCCCGTTGTCACGGTGCCCGAGCAGCGCCGCGAAGCACGCAGGCGAGTCGAACCGCGGCAGGCACAACCAGTCGATGGAGCCGTCGCGGCCCACCAGCGCAGCGGTGTGCAGGTCCCCCAGGAGCCCGTAGTCCTCGATCCTCACGCGGCCATCCTTCTCCCCGTCCTGGCTGAGCCCGTCACCGGCTGGACCCCCGCTACTGCTGCAGCTCCAGCACGACCTTCACGTCGTCCGGCTGCGGCTCGAAGGCCTGCTCGAAGCTGCCCAGCGGGACACGGCGGGAGATCAACCGCTCCAGCCACGACAGGTCAGCCTTGGCGAGGGCATCCGCGGCCAACTGCCAGTGCCGCAGGTTCGCGTTGACGGAACCGACGACAACGTCGTTCTCCAGGACGATGTCCCGATTGACCGCGCCCACGTCGAAGGTGACCTTGCGGCCCAGTGAGGAGACCCCGGTGAGACAGACGATGCCGTAGGAGGCGGTCGTGGCCATCGCGTCGACGACGAGTTGGGCGACTCCGGTGGCCTCGATGACGACGTCGGGCTCACCGGCCGCCTTGACAGCAGCCTCGAACCCGTCGGAGTGGTACGTCGCGCCGAGGTCGGCCACGAGCTGAGGCTTCGGCCCGTCCTTGACCTGGTCGAGCACGTGGACGTCGAGACCGCGCTGCACGCCGAGCAGTGCCGCGAGCAGCCCGATGGGCCCGGCGCCAGTGACGAGGACCGTCTTTGGCTCGAACCAGGCGCGGTTGCCGATCCGCTCCACCTGCTCCCACGCCTTCGCGACCACCGACGTCGGCTCCATGAGGTTGCCGACCTTGTCAAGGCGCCCGTCAAGCTTCACGGTGTAGTCGGGCTCGCTCGTCCAGAGCTCGCTGGCGAAACCGTCGATCTGCTTGATGCCGCGCTCGGTGTACTTGCCATTGCGGCACATGTCGAACTCGCCATGCGCACAGGCTCCGCACGGGACCGGATCGGGGCGGCGCACGACTCCAGCGACGAGGTCCCCTGCGGCGAAGCCGGATCCCTCCGGCGCCTCCTTGACCCGGCCCAGCGACTCGTGCCCGAGCACCAGGCGGTCGTTCCCAGGCGGCGCCCACCCGTAGTCGCCGGAGGCGATCTCCTTGTCGGTGCCGCAGATGCCGACAGCGAGACCCTCGATGAGGAGGTCGCTGTCCTTGCGCTGGGGATCAGGCACGTCGGTGACCTCGACGCTCCCCTTCGTGCCTGGTTGGACGGTGAGCGCGCGCACGGAGTGCTCCTTCGGACCGGGGGACGGCAGGCTCCGGCACGCGACTCCCCTGATGACGCGTGCCGGATGGCAAGCCCCTACCCCGGCTGCTCCTCGGTCATTCCCCCGTGCCCGCCGCGCCAAGTAGGCACGACGGCCATCTGCTGGTCTTGTCGGCCGCCGCGAACTGGGCCGGCGGCGAGCGACGTCACCGTGGCGTGACGGTGAGAGTGAACCCCTGCGTGCTGGTGGCCATGTTGCCCGCCACGGCCACGATCGTGACTAGGGCGAGGTTTCCGGCGCCGC
>JBQCDV010000180.1:0-2902 GCA_051960855.1 Actinomycetales bacterium | reverse complement strand
GCGGCGTGACGCCGGGCCAGGTGGTGCCGCCTCATGTCGTCGTGGTCGGCGGCGGGATCTCCGGCCTGGTCGCCGCGTGGGAGCTCAGCCGGCTGCCCCGTCCGCCGCGGGTCACGCTGCTCGAAGCCTCCGGCGCCACCGGTGGCAAGCTGCAGCGCACCGAGGTCGCCGGCCAGCTGGTCGACAGCGGAGCCGAGTCCCTGCTCATCCGGCGACCCGAGGCCCGCTCGCTGCTGCACGACCTCGGCGTGAACGACGCTGTCGTCGCCCCCGCCGTCAGTCGGGCGCGCGTCTTCTCCCGCGGGCGCCTCCGGCCCCTGCCGGGCGGCCAGGTGCTGGGCGTGCCGACGGATGTCGTGTCCCTGGCCCGGTCCGGAGTGCTCTCGCCGCTGGAGGCCTGGCGCGTCACGGCCGACCCGGTGCTGCCCGCCGCCCCGCTCGAGCAGGACGTCAGCGTCGCCTCGTACGTCGGCGGCTGCATGGGCTCCGGCGTGGTCGACCGGCTCGTCGAGCCACTCCTCGGCGGTGTCTACGCCGGCCACGCCGACCGGCTGTCGCTGCAGGCGACCCTGCCGCAGGCCTGGCAGGTGGCGACCGGCGGCGGCTCGCTGCTGCTAGGGCTGCGCGAGCTGCAGGCTCGTCAGGCCCGGGCCGCCGCAGCGGCCGCCGCCGGTGCATCCCCCAGTGCTCCCGGGCCCGCCGCCGGTGCATCCCCCAGTGCTCCCGGGCCCGCCACCGGCGCCGCCAGCCCGACAGCCGGGAACGCCGGCCAGCCACCAGCAACGCCGTTCGGGTCCCTGCCCGGGGGCCTCGCGCGGCTGGCCGAGATTCTCACCGAGCGGGTGCGCGACGCCGGTGTCGACGTGCGGCTGCACGCGACGGTCCGCGAGCTGCGGCGTTCGGGCTCTGCCTGGCAGATGGTGGTGGGGGAGACCCGCACACCGGAGCTGCTGGAAGCCGACGCGGTCGTGCTCGCACTGCCGGCGCGCCCAGCCTCGCGGCTGCTGGCGCCGCGGCTGCCACGGGCCGCCGAGCTGCTGCACGACATCGAGTACGCGTCGGTCGGCCTCGTGACGGTCGCCGCCCGCGTCGAGCCGGCGGCCCTGCGGAAGCTGGGCAGCGGCTTCCTCGTGCCGCCGGTCGAGGGGCGGCTGGTCAAGGCGGTGACGGTGAGCTCGAGCAAGTGGGGCTTCTACGACCCGCCGGAGGGGCTGACGCTGCTGCGGATGTCGGTGGGGCGGCACGGGGAGGAGGCGGTGCTGCAGCGCGGAGACCGCGACCTGGCCCGTGCCGCACTGGCCGACCTGCGCGAGCTGGTGCCCGGTGTCGGCGAAGCCGTCGAGACCCGCGTGACCCGGTGGGGCGGTGGCCTGCCGCAGTACGAGGTCGGTCACATCGCCCGGGTCGAGGCGATCCGGGCGGCGGTGGCCGAGGAGCCGGGCCTCGCGGTCTGCGGCGCCTACCTCGACGGTGTCGGCATCCCCGCCTGCATCGGTGCGGCCCGCGCGGCGGTGGCCCGCGTCTCCGCCTCGCTGCCTGCCGCCGCCTGACCCCGCGGCCGCCCGACCCCCACGGAAATGGGTCACGTTCTGCACACACGACGCCTCACAAGTTGCGGTTGTTGACCCATGTCCGGCGCCCCTGCCGGATGCCGGCCGTCCGGCGACCTGCTGTGACCGGTTGCACGACGACTCCGCCGCGAGTTCACACACCGGGGGGAGAGACAATGGCTTCATGAGCGACGCCGCTTCCACCGAGACGCGCAGCAAGCCCAAGGCGCGAGAGCTCAACCAGGTCATCCGCTACACCCTCTGGTCGGTCTTCAAGTTGGAGCGACCGATCGGGGACGCAGACCGCGAGGCCATGACCCGGGAGCTGGAAGCCCTGGTCGAGCAGCTCGCCGGCAAGGACGTCGTCATCCGCGGCACCTACGAGGTGTCGGGGCTGCGGGCGGACGCCGACGTCATGGTCTGGTGGCACTCCCCGAGCAGCGACGACCTGCAGGAGGCCTACCAGCGGCTGCGGCGCACCGAGTTCGGGCAGCACCTGACCCCCGTGTGGTCGCAGATGGCGTTGCACCGGCCGGCGGAGTTCAACAAGAGCCACATCCCGGCCTTCCTCGCCGAGGAGGAGCCGCGCACCTACATGGCGGTCTACCCCTTCGTCCGGTCCTACGACTGGTACCTGCTGCCCGACGAGGAGCGCAAGGCGATGCTCGCCGAGCACGGGCACATGGCCCGTGACTACCCGGACGTGCGGGCCAACACCGTGGCGTCCTTCGCCCTCGGTGACTACGAGTGGATGCTGGCCTTCGAAGCCGACGAGCTGCACCGCATTGTCGACCTGATGCGGCACCTGCGCGGTGCCCGGGCCCGTCTCCACGTCCGCGAGGAGGTGCCGTTCTACACCGGTCGGCGCCGGCAGCTGGGTGACCTGCTCTCGGCCCTCCCGTGAGGCTGGCTCCGCCCCTGGACGGCGCGGGCTCCGCGCCACGACGGGTGCGGCCGGACTCGCAGAGCAAGCTGGCCAGGCTCATGCGGGTCCTCGGCAGCACCTGGCTGCTCGGCATCCTCGCGGTCATCCTGCTCGTCGGCGTGCTCACCGGGCCGCTGGTGCCGCTGGACACTGCCATCCACCAGCTGCAGGTGTGGCGGTGGTTCCCCAGCTTCACCTTCCGTCACGTCATGGAGTGGCTGGACCACATCGGTCAGCGCGCCTTCTGCCTGCCGCTGCTCTACGCCGCGGTCGCCCTGGTCTGCTGGCGGCGGCGCCGCTGGTGGCCGGCGATCGTCACCTCGCTCGGTGTGCTCGCGGTCAACGTCGTCGTCGGTGCCATCAAGCTCACGACCGACCGGCCCAGCCCCCGCACCGGGACCGCCTACGCGTGGCAGCACGGCGACCT
>JBQCDV010000179.1:0-6054 GCA_051960855.1 Actinomycetales bacterium | reverse complement strand
TCCAGCACCGCCTCGGGTCCGCCGGGCTCGGACAGGAGCGCGGACAGCGTCGTTCGGACCCCGAGGGCTCTCTGCAGCGCCGGGTCGAGGGTGACAGGGACGGTCGGGAGGAGTTCGGCGAGCAGCGCGTCCTCGCCGGTGGACCAGCGCGAGGGCGCGCGGCCGGCGAGCAGCGCGTGCTGACTGAGCCACCAGGTCGCGTACGACGCAGCGGTCGCATGGGCGCCGTCGGGCAGCTGCAGCTCGGCGGGCGCGAGGACCGCGTCGAGGGTCTCGCGCCGGGTGCCCAGCAGCTCGAAGGCGAGGGGCCAGTCCTCGTCGGCCACCAGATCGAGGTCGGCGAGAGCCCGTGCCTGCACCACCGTCGCGCCGGGATACGCGGCAGCCAAGAAGTCCAGCCATCCGGCGACGTCGTCGAGAGCGGCGACGGAAGCAGCAAGTTCGGACTCGTCGGCCTCGACCGGAAGCTCGCGGACGAGCACCACCGGGAAGGTGTCGCGCACGCCGGCGGCGACGAGAGCCTCGCGTGACGCGTCGCGTCTGATCGTGTCGAGGTCGAGCGTGTTGAGGTCGAGCGTGTCGAGGTCGAGCGTGTTGAGGTCGACTGCGGCGAGGTCGTCGGGTGCGAGGCGGAGCAGCGGCGAGTCCGGCAGGGCGAGCTCGTCGGCGAACCGCAGCTCCCCGTCGGCAGCAGGCAGCTCGAGGTCGGCCAGCCAGGGCAGCTCGGCGAGCGCCAGGCCGGGCTGCTCGGTCAGGGCCGGTGACGCGGCGAGCAGCGCGAGGACGAAGCGGGCGAGACGAAGCAGCTCGGCTTCGTCACCTTCGTCGTCGGCGCGCGACAGCGCCGCCGCCACCGCCGGATCGTGCAGCAGTGCCGAAGCGTCGGTCTCCACGGCCCCCAGCCGGGCGAGCAGCCGCCCGGCACCGGCTGGCGCGACTGCCGCTGGGTGCGCGACGCGCAGGGACAGCTCGGCCAACAGCTCAGGGTCGGCTCCGCTGGGCAGCGACTGCGAGGGCAGCAGGACACCGCGAGCACCGCGCACCAGCCGGCCGTCGAGCAACGGGACCGGCAGCGCGCCGAGATCGTCACGGGAGACACCGTCGGCATCGAGCAGCGAGTAGAGGTGCCCCCACCACTCGGGGTCGGCGCGGACAGATGCGAGAGCGTCGACCACGTCGGCGATCCCGCGTTCGGGGACCTCGAGAGCTCGCAGAGCGCGAGGTGCCCGCGACCACGGCGGGCCCACCAGCTCGGGCAGCTGGGGCCGCAGCTGTTCGAGGACGCCCTCTCCCAGCGCGGGCACCCACACCGCCTCCGGGGGCCGGCGACCGCCGAGGATGCGAGCACCCCTCAGCAGGTCCCGGACGAGCTCGTGGAGGCGGCTGTCGAGGGCACCGGCAGTAAATCCCATCGGCACCAGCATCGGGTCACCCACCCGCACAGCGAGCGGGGGGTAAGCCGACGCCGCCTCCTCGATCACCCGGTCGGTCACCGGTCCGGGCAGCACGTGCCGACGGTCGGGCTGCAGCGGCAGTGACGCGACGAGCAGCGCCGGCAGGGTCAGCGGCTCGTCGGTCTCAGTCGGAGCATGAACGGCGAAGCTGCGCCTCCCGCCGTCGCCTGCGGTCCGGTCGGGCAGCGCCCACAGCACGTCCCACCGGTCCTGCGCACGCGCCTCGGTCGGCAGAGTCGCGGCCAGCTCGGGTGGGAGGGACCCGCTGCGCCGTTCGAGGAGCCACGACGTCGACGCCTGCGTCGACTCTCCGGTCGTCGTTTGGGTCGCAGTGACGATAACGGCGGAATCGTCGTGCCGGGTGATGCTGAGACGGCGCTCGTCGAAGCCGTCGTCGGACGGGGTCACCAGGGCCAGCTCGGCCAGTGGCTCGAGGACGAGCAGGAGGGCCTCGTCGACCTGGTGGATCGCCGCGATGACCTCGTCGACCGCGTGGGCGTCGCGCAGGGGCAGCACCACGGTGGTGTCGAAGCCGGCCTCGGGCGCCGCGTCGGAGGGGAACGGCAGGCGGAGGACGGGTGGCCGGAAGCTGCGGCGTTCGAGCTCGGGGGCGAGCTCCGGCAGGGACCGCGCCAGCTCCGCCGACTCCGCGAGGGAGAAGCGGACGCCGCCGTGGCGGGACCGCACCTCGGGGCTGTCGGAGACTGCGAGCACCGCGGCGAAGCCGACGCCGAAGCGACCGATCGTGTCACCGTGACGCTTACCTGAGGCGCGAAGGGTCGACAGGCCGATGACACCGGCTCTGTCGAGGGGGACGCCGGTGTTGCTGACGACCAGCTGCGGTGACGGCGAAATCGTCAGTTCGACGCGAAGACGACCGGGTACGCCGGAGAGGCGGGTGGCGTCGGCGGCGTTCTGGGCGAGCTCGACCAGGAGCCGGTCGCGGTAGCCGCCGACAACGAGGTCCTCCTCGGAGTTGGCGTCCTCGCGGAAGCGCGCCGGTGAGGCACGCCAGGCGTCGAGGACGGCCGCGCGCAGCCCAGCCGTGCCGAAGGGGTCAGCAGTGCTCATGCCGTCGCCGGCCTGCGGTGCCGGAGGCGCTCAGGCCTCGTCGGTCCTGTCGACGGCGACGGTCTCGTAGCCCAGCTCGTCGAGGATCGGGGGATCCACGTGCTGCGCGGACACCGGGACGACGGTCTCGGAGTGGGCGCCGCAGCCGTGGTCGAAGGAGACGACCCGGCCATCACTGGGCGACCACTCGTTGGCGCAGACACCGAAGACCTGGCGCAGCGACCCGGCCAGCAGCGTGAGGAAGCCACAGCTGCCGCACCGCAGGGCTGCCGCCGCTGCCTCCGCCTCCGGGGCGTGAGGGCCAGCTGGCCCGTCGTACCAGCGCTCGGCGGCCTCGTCGCGCCCCTCACGGGACAGCACCCGGGGACGGCCGAGACCGAGCTCGCCGGTCGCCACGGCGTCCTCGTCCTCGTCACCGGTCGCGGCGTAGCCCGGCACGAGCCGCGGGTCGTCGGGCGCGGTGGGCAGCAGGTCGCCGGGGCCGAGGTCGCCCGGCCGGACCCGCTGGTCCCAGGGGACCCACGCCGGCGGCAGGAGCGCGTCGGGCCCGGGCAGCAGGACGACCTCGTCGACGGTCGCAGTCTTGCTGCGAGGAGCGCGCGCCAGCGTCACCGACCAGCGCCAGCCGCCATAGCCCTCGAGGTCGCAGGCGAAGAAGTGCGTGACGACGCGCTCGGCCTCGACCTGCGTGCCGAGGTGCTCCCCGACCTCACCGGGGGCCGCCTCCTGCAGCGCGGCCTCACGGGCGAGGTCGACCGCGCCCTCCAGGACGGCGTCGGCCTTGGGGGCGGCGGCTGCGCGGGTGCGCGGTGGCGTCATGGACGTCCCTACTGCTCGAGGTCGTCGGCGACGGCGCGCAGCACCTGCGCGACCTTGCGGCTCTGCTGCTTGTCGGGCCACCGGTCGCGCCGGAAGGTCGACGAGAGGCCGTCCAGCAGCTTGATGAGGTCCTCGACGATGACGGTCATCTGCTCCGGCGGCTTGCGGTTGGCGGCGGCCACCGACGGCAGCGGGTCGAGCACGCGCACCTGCAGCGCCTGCGTGCCCCGGCGCCCCTCGGCGACACCGAACTCGACGCGCGAGCCGGGCTTGAGGGCCGTGGCACCGGCGGGCAGGGCGCTGGAGTGGACGAAGACGTCGTCACCCTCGTCGCTGGTGAGGAAGCCGAAGCCCTTCTCCACGTCGTACCACTTGACCTTGCCGGTAGGCACGTCGACTCCAGTGCTCGTGAGGGACTCGTTGGGAACGCTGCTCGACAACGCTGCGGGTGGGATCCCGCCGGACCGGTCAAGGCTACCCGGCGGCCGTCGGGCAACCGAGCGGGTTTCCGAGCCCGGCGGGCCGGACCAGCTGCCGAGCGAGCGGTAGCGCTCGGGGTCGTGCAGCAGCTCGTTCATCGATCCGCTCCGGAAGCCGCGCGGGTCCACCTCGGCGTCGTCGAACCCGACCTCCCGAAGCGCGGCCGTGACCTGCTCCAGCACGTCCGGCTCCTGCGACACCCGGGCCAGCAGCGCGGCGTCGAGCTCCACCCGGGCCCGCTCGCCGAGGTCGCGGACGCGCAGGTCGCGCACCTGCAGACCGGCAGCCGCCAGCGCCGTTCGGAGAGCCGCCTCGGCCCGCTCCACGCGCGCCAGCCGCTGCGGGGTGATGGAGATGCCGTAGGCGACCCGGCTCGACAGGCACGCTGCCGCCGGCTTGTCCCAGGTCCGCAGGCCCCACTGCCGACTGAGCTCGCGCACCTGCGCCTTGGTCAAGCGCGCGTCGAGCAGCGGCGTGACCGCACCCCGCTCGGCGGCAGCGCGGATGCCGGGGCGGAACCCTGCCCGGGCGTCATCGGCATTGGTCCCCGTGGCGACCGGCCAGCCCCGCTCGGCGCCGATCGGGCCGACGACGTCGAGCAGCTCGCTCTTGCAGAAGTAGCAGCGGTCCCCCGCGTTGGCTCGGTAGCCCTCGCGGGCCAGCTCGTCGGTGACCGGCTGCACGTGCTCGACCCCGAGCTCCTTCGCGAACGCCGCAGCGTCGCTCCTCTCCGTCGCCGCCAGGCTGGGTGACACCGCCGTCGCCGCGAGCACCCGGTCGGGACCGAGGGCCCGCACGGCGGCGGCGAGCAGGAAGGCGGAGTCAGCTCCTCCGCTGAAGGCGACGACGACGCCGGGCAGCTGCTGGAGGCGCTCGGTCAGCAACTGGCAACGGCGTTCGAGAATCAGGTCGTCGAGGGAGGCGCCAGCCGTCTCGCGTAGCCACGGCGCGAAGCCGGTGAGATCCGGCAGGGACACCTCGGCACCGGCGTCGGCGAGCTGCGCCTGCGTGTAGGGCCCCGTCGACACCGTCACCGCGACCGCCCCCGCGAGATGGGCGCCGACGACGTCGCCGACGTGGTCGCCGACATAGACGTCCACACCGTGCTCACGCAGCGCGGCCGCCTTGCCCGACCCGTGCAGGTTGCCGACGAGGACGTCGGCGTCCAGGCCGAGGTGCTCGAGGTGGAGGGCGGCGTTGGGCTCGTGCTTGCCGGTCACCACGACCACGCGACCGCCGAGCTCCCGAACGGCGGCGATCGCCTCGCGGGCGCCCGGGAGCGGCACGGTCGGGGCGATGGCGAGGTCGGGGTACAGCTCGCGGTAGCGGTCGATGGCCGCGTCCACCTGCTCCGGCGGGAACCACTCGGCGTACTCGACATCCAGTGGCGGCCCCAGCCGCGTCACCGCCAGCGCCGAGTCGATGTAGACGCCCGTCTCCTCCGACAGCCGGTCGTGCACCGCGGCGATCCCGGGCCGGCTGTCGACCAGCGTCATGTCCAGGTCGAAGCCGACGACGAGCGCAGAGGTCACGCCTCCAACAGTACGTCGTGGGCGGGATCACTCGGGGCGCGGGAAATTCGCAGGAATGTTGTCAGTGCTTCCTGAGATTCTTCTGACATGTCCTCCTCCTCGCGTGGTTCCACCGTGCCCGGCTCCCGTCCAGAGCCCCGGCCCGGCCTGCCCCGCGACGCGAAGGTCCTGCTCGGCGGGGTCGGTCTCGACGCGCTCGGCACCGGTCTGGTCCTGCCTTTCCTCGTGGTCTACCTCCACGAGGTCCGCCACCTCAGCCTCGCCGTGGTCGGCCTGCTCGCCGCCGTCCCGCCGACTGTCGCCCTGCTGCTGCTCGCGCCCATCGGCGTGCTCATCGACCGCGTCGGCCCGCGGCGCATCCAGGTCTGCGCACTGATCTCCCAGATCGCCGGCGCGCTGCTGCTGTCGCAGGCGGCCGGTGTGGGGTCTGCCGCGCTGGCGCAGGCGCTCATCGGCGTGGGGCACGCAGCCTTCTGGCCCGCGAGCCAGTCGCTGGTCTCGGAGATCGTCGGGAGTGCGCAGCGGCAGCGGTACTTCGGGATCAGCTTCACGCTGCTCAACGCCGGGATCGGTGTCGGCGGCATGATCGCCGGTCTCGTCGTCACGGTGTCGCGGCCGGAGACCTTCACATGGATCTACATCGGCGACAGCCTCAGCTTCGTCGTGCCGGTGCTGCTGCTGTTGGGACCGCTGCGGCA
>JBQCDV010000178.1:0-3485 GCA_051960855.1 Actinomycetales bacterium | reverse complement strand
CCGTCTGCACATTCCGCGACACCTGCTCCGCCGCCGCGCTGACGACGTTGGCCTGGGCCGCGGCCTCCTCGGACGCGCTCGCGACCTGAGTCGAGATGGCCGACAGCTGCTGGGAGGACGCAGCGATGGTCGACGCCGACGATCCGAGGGTGGACACGGTCTCGCGCAGGCTGAGCACGGCGCGGTTGAGACCATCGGCCATCTGGCCGACCTCGTCGCGGGTGCGGACGTCGACGGTCTCGCGCAGGTCGCCGTCGGCCACCTTGCCGAGCACGTCCTTGACCCGGCTCAACGGCCGGGCGATCGCACGCGACACGAGGACGCCTGCGACGAGAGCCAGCGCGATGCCGGCGACCAGCACGAGGATGACCAGGGTGCGCGAGGAGGTGTAGGTCGCCTTGGCCGACGCAGCCCGCGCGACCGCGTCCTTGCTCTCGATATCGATGAGCTTTCCGAGGTCGGCCGTGGTCTGGTTCGTCAGCGGCAGCGACTTCTCGTCACGGGCGGTCTCGAAGCCCTTCGCGTCCCCCTTGCGGCTCAGCGGCAGCATCACGGTGTCCCGCAGCGTGCGGTAGGACGTCCAGTTCTGCTGCATGTCCGCGACGAGCGCGCCGCGCCCGCCGTCCTGCGGAAACTTCTGGTAGGCCGTCAGCGCCGCGTCGTAGGCGGCGTCGTCGGCTCGCAGCTTGTCGTCGTACTTCGCCATGTGCGACGCATCCGAGCTCACGGCGTGGTTCAGCAGGTCCAGCCGCGTCTGCAGCGCCGCCTGCTTGAGCTCCTCGAGAGCCTTCAGCGGCTGCAACCCCTGGGCGTAGATGTCCTGCGCCTTGGTGCTCACCTGCCCCAGCGCCGAGATGCCGAGAACTCCGACGACGAGAGCCGCGACCGCGGCGATGATGACCGCGGCGAGGATCTTCGCCGAGACCTTGGCGTTGCCGAATGCGGCAGTGAACGCTGCCATGACCCCTCCCTGGGTAGCTGACACTGCTGCTATCGGGCTGCGCCGCAGCACCCTGAGGCTGTTGCCGCAACCTGGAGCCAAGAGGGTCGGAAGGTCCCGCCTTCTGCTGATGCAGCCGCACTATCCGAGCCCGTCCGGGCCCGACGACGTGGCCACCTGCTCGCAAATGGCACTGGGGGAAAGCCGCCAGCGCTGGGAGGATGGGCGGCGTCGTTCACAAGGAAAGGACAGCCGGTGAGCCGCCGCGGCGCCCTGCTCTTCACCGCCATGGCGGTCATCTGGGGCATCCCCTACCTGTTGATCCGTGTCGCCGTCGAGCAGATGTCGCCGTCGGTCGTCGTGCTCGCGCGGACTGCGTTGGGTGCACTCGTGCTGCTGCCCTTCGCGATGCGCCGCGGTGCGCTCGCCGCGGCCCTGCGGCACTGGCCGTGGCTGGTCCTCTATGCCGTCGTCGAGGTCGCCGTGCCCTGGCTGCTCCTGACGGACGCCGAGACCCGGCTGTCCAGCTCGCTCGCTGGCCTGCTCGTCGCGACCGTGCCGCTCATCGGCGTCGTGATCACTCTCGTCACGGGGCACGACGACCGGCTCGACCGGCGCGCACTGCTCGGGCTCGTCGTCGGGTTCGCAGGTGTCATGGCCCTGCTCGGTCTCGACTTCGGCTCCGGGGAGATCACCCCGGGCCCGGTCATCGAGGTCCTCATCACCGCCGTCTGCTACGCGACCGGGCCCGTGATCGTGGCGCGGCGGCTGTCCGACGTGCCGGCGATGGGCGTGAACGCCGCCGCGCTCGGCCTCACCGCGCTCGGCTATCTGCCCTTCGGGCTGACGCACCTGCCCGCGCGGCTGCCCGATGCGCGCGCGCTCGCCGCGCTCGCCGTGCTCGCCATCGTGTGCACGGCCCTGGCGTTCGTGGTCTTCTTCGCACTGATCGCCGAGGTCGGGCCGTCCCGCGCGACGATCATCACGTACGTCAACCCGGCCGTGGCGATCGCGCTCGGCGTGGCGCTGCTCGGCGAGCCCCTCACGGCGGGCATGCTCGTCGGGTTCCCGCTGGTGCTGCTGGGCTCCGTCGTCGGCGCCCGCCGGCGCCGTGTCCCCGCGACCGACACGACGTCCCCGACCGGCGCGACCGGCGCGACCGGCCCAGCGGCCGCTACCGAAATGCCGCCACCGCCGGCGTTGCCTGTCGAAGAGCCCGTCGCAGCGCCTACCCTCGAGGCCGAGGTGATCGCGACAGCGGGCCGGAGCGCGCAGGGCTGCGTGCCTCGCTGACTTCAGCAGGGAGGCGCGATGCGCAGCCGAGAGTCACTCGCGCGCATCATTGCCGTGGCGGTGGCGGCCCTGGCGCCGCTGACGCTGCTGTGCCTGCTCATCGTCCATCTGCTCGGTGGTGAGGGCAGCGGCCTGCTGCAGGTCGCGACCGTGGTCGTCGCCCTCCTGTCGGGTCTCGTCCTCGTCTCGACGTGGTGGCGGCACGAGCAGGCGCCGCTGCAGACCTTCCTCGGCCGCTCGCGTGACCGCGCAGCCGAAGGCCTCGGCGCCGTCGAGGCGGTGCATGCCCTGCCCGACGTGCTGGCGTCGTCCCCCGTCGTCTTCGCCGTGTACGACGCCACCGGCACCTGCCTGCTGATGGACGGCGCTGTCGTGCAGCGCAGCGGAGTGACCGGCGTGGGCTCCTCGCTGGGGCAGTTGCGGGCCGAGATGCCCACCTTCGCCGACGCCCTGGAGACCGCCCTCGCCGGAGGGCATGCGTACGCCCGTCACGAGGGCAGCTCTTCACTGTGGGAAGCGCGGTTCGCGCCGCTGTGGCGCGACGGGCGAGTCGTCGGCGCTGTCGGCTGCGCCGCGGACATCACCAACCAGCAGCGCGTGGACCAGCAGCGCGAGCGGACCACCCGGCAGCAGGGCGCCCTCGCCCGGGTCCTGGGCACCGCCGCCTACGCTCGACTCGACGTCGAGGCCGTGGCGCAGTCGATCGCCGACCTGGCCGTCGAGGAGATCGGCGAGTGCTGCGACGTCCGGCTCGTCGAGGACGACGGCGCGCGGATGCGAGTCGTCGCCGTCCAGCATGTCGACCTCGCGGAGCGACGCAAGGTGACCCAGATGCTGCAGACCGTGCCGCTGCGCGTCGGGGTGGGAATCTGCGGTCGCGCAGTCGAGACAGGGCGGCCCGTCCTCGCCCCCCACGGTGACCCCGAGCTGCTCGCGCACGTCACGCCCGGTGCCGCCCCTCAGACGGCGGCGATTCCGGTCGGCGCCTATCTCGCCTTCCCCCTGCGCTCCGGCGGCCGCATCCTCGGCACGCTGGCGTTGCATCGCCGGCGGGGACACGGCGAGTACAGCCGCGAGGACGTCGCCTTCGCCGAGGACCTCGCCAGCCGGGCGGCCATCGCCATTGACGCCACCCTGCTCTACCGCGACGTGCAGCGGGAGAGCGAGCAGCGGCGTGCGCTGGCCGAGCAGGTCGCGCGCAGCCTCGACCGCCAGCGGGAGCTGCTGCAGCAGCTGCTCGACACCGAGGAAC
>JBQCDV010000177.1:0-9279 GCA_051960855.1 Actinomycetales bacterium | reverse complement strand
ATGGAGCTGCTCGACCAACGCGTCACTCGCGCAGCCGGTCTCCCGGCCACGGCACCCTCCTGGGCCTGGAGCCTCGGGACCCTCGCGCTGCTCGAGATCGGCGGCGGAGTCGCGGCGGCCCCCGCCTGCTGGGTCCTGGGGATCGCTCTTCTCGCCGTCACCATCGCGCTGGCCGCGGCGCGGCTCCGGGCGGGGGCGACGACGCGGCGTTCGACGATCTCGATGCTCGAGAGCGTGGGCGTCGACGGACCTGCGGACGGGCGGCGCCTGAGCCTGGAGCGCCAGCACGTGACGCGGGGCTCGCAGCGTGTCTACCTCCGGCGCGATGGGGTCTTGGTGCTCGACACCGTCGTCCCGACCGCGACCGACGCGGACGCGCTGGCAGCAGCCGCGAACCTACCTGAGCGCTGAGCGCCGGCTAGGTCGACCAGGGCTGTTGAGCAGCGCTGTTGAGCAGGGCTAGAAGGGCCAGCTCGACAGCGGCAGCAGCGGGTCGATCGCGACGGCGAGGAAGAGCAGCGTCAGGTAGGTGATCGACCAGTGGAACAGCCGCATCGGGCGGATCCGGGCGAGAGCGGACGCCTCGCCGACAAGGTCAGCCTGGCGAGCGCGGCGCTGCAGCCGGTGAGCTTCCACGAGGAAGACGCCGCCGACGACAGCGGCGAGCACCGGGTAGACGACCGACGTGTGTGCCACCGGCCACAGCAGCAGCGAGCACGCGACCATGACCCAGCTGTAGACGACGATCTTGCGCGCGACGACGCGCGGGGAGCTCACGACCGGAAGCATGGGGACGCCCGCCGTGGCGTAGTCGTCGCGGAAGCGCAGGGACAGCGGCCAGTAGTGCGGCGGCGTCCAGAAGAAGATGACGCCGAAGAGCACCAGGGCCGGCCACTCCACCCGTCCGGTGACCGCGGACCAGCCGATCAGCACCGGCATGCAGCCGGCCGCTCCGCCCCAGACGATGTTGCTGGCGGTGCGGCGCTTCAGACCGAGCGTGTAGACGCCCACGTAGAACACGTTGGCCAGCAAGGCGAGCAGCGCTGAGAGCCCGTTGACCGTCAGCGCCAGCCACACCACCGACAGCGCGCCGAGGACGGCGCCGAAGGCCACGGCCTCATCCGGGGTCACCGCGCCGGTGACCAGCGGACGGTTGCCCGTGCGGTGCATGACGCGGTCGATGTCGCGGTCGATGTAGCAGTTGAGAGCGTTGGCGCTGCCAGCCGCGAGCGAGCCCCCGATGAGGGTGGCCAGCACCAGCCACAGTGACGGCAGGCCATGGGCCGCCAGCACCATCGTCGGCACCGTCGTGACGAGCAGCAGCTCGATGATGCGCGGCTTGGTGAGGGCGAGGAAGGCGGCGGCACGGTCCCGCCGGCTCAGCGGAGGGCTGCTCGGCCCCGCCACAGCCGGTGGGGTGTCGTGACCAGACGTGCTCGGCCGACGGTCGGTGGACCGCGGATCCAGAACTGTCACGAGCACCTCGAAGCACGACATCGGAAAGCCGTCGAAGGCGGCAGCGAGCCGCGCAACCTGCAGGACGACTCTATCGCCGCAGCTGGCGGACGACGTCGGTGGGAAGGCCGTGGGCGGCGGCAAGTGACGAAGGGAACGTCGCTAGGCTCGCTGCTGTTAGCGATCAAGAACGGCGCCGGGCGTCGACGAGGTTTACGGACCCCGGTGCAGGTTCACCGGGCAACCACCTGGGGACGCTCGACAACGGAGTTCGACACGCTCGAGCAGCAACCGAAGGAGACGTCCCGTGAGCAACGGCGACAGCACGTCCGGCACAGCGACGACAGGCAGCGGAGCGACGAAGCTTGCGTGGACCGACGTCGACCGACGCGCCGTGGACACCGTCCGCGCCCTGGCCATGGACGCCGTGCAGCGCGCCGGCAACGGCCACCCCGGGACTGCGATGAGCCTGGCGCCAGCGGCCTACCTGCTCTGGCAGCGCGTGATGGCCTACGACCCCAACGACCCGGACTGGGCGGGACGTGACCGCTTCGTGCTGTCGGCCGGGCACAGCAGCCTCACCCTCTACATCCAGCTCTACTTCGCCGGCCTGCTGCAGCTGGACGACCTGAAGTCCCTCCGCAAGTGGGGCAGCCTCACCCCGGGCCACCCGGAGCACGGCCACACCAAGGGCGTCGAGGTGACCACGGGGCCGTTGGGCCAGGGCTTGTCCAACGCGGTGGGCATGGCGATGGCCAGCCGCCGCGAGCGCGGCCTGTTCGACCCCGACGCGGCCCCCGGCGAGAGCCCCTTCGACCACCACATCTACGTGATCGCCTCGGACGGTGACATCGAGGAAGGTGTCACGAGCGAGGCGAGCTCGCTGGCTGGGACGCAGCAGCTGGGCAACCTCGTCGTGATCTACGACTCCAACCGCATCTCGATCGAGGACAACACCGACATCGCACTGTCGGAGGACACCGCGAAGCGCTACGAGGCCTACGGCTGGCACGTGCAGACGGTCGACTGGACCAACGGCGGCACCAGTTACAGCGAGGACGTCCAAGCGCTGTACGACGCGATCGAGGCAGCGAAGGCCGAGACCGGTAAGCCCTCCTTCATCGTCCTCAAGACCATCATCGGCTGGCCCTCCCCCGGCAAGCAGAACAGCGGCAAGATCCACGGCTCCGCCGTGGGTGACGAGGAGATCGCAGCGACCAAGAAGGTCATGGGCATGGACCCGGAGGCGACCTTCGCCGTCGCCGACGACGTCCTCGAGCACGTCCGCGGCCTGCAGCAGCGCGGCCGTGAGCTGCACCAGCAGTGGGACAAGCGCTTCCAGGAGTGGAAGTCCGGCGCGGGTGACCGGGTCGCCCTCTACGAGCGCATGCGCACTCGGACGCTGCCCGACGGCTGGACCGACGCGCTGCCGACGTTCGCGCCCGGCAAGGACGTCGCCACCCGCAAGGCCAGTGGCGAGGTCCTGACCGCGATCGCGCCGCACCTGCCGGAGCTCTGGGGCGGCTCGGCCGACCTGGCCGAGTCCAACCTGACGACTCCTGAGGGCGAGCCGTCGTTCCTGCCCCCCGACCGCAGCACCAAGGCCTTCCCGGGCACCTGGTACGGCCGGGTCCTGCACTTCGGAATCCGCGAGCACGCGATGGGCTCGATCCTCAACGGGATCGCACTCCACGGCGGCACGCGCCCCTACGGCGGCACCTTCCTGGTCTTCTCCGACTACATGCGCCCCGCCGTCCGCCTCGCGGCGCTGATGAAGCTGCCGGTCACCTACGTCTGGACCCACGACTCCATCGGGCTGGGCGAAGACGGGCCCACCCACCAGCCCGTCGAGCACCTCGCAGCGCTGCGGGCCATCCCGGGGCTCGACGTCGTCCGGCCCGCGGACGCCAACGAGACCGTCGTCGCGTGGCGGACCATCCTCGAGCACACCGACCGCCCGGCCGGGCTGATCCTCAGCCGGCAGAACCTCCCCGTCTTCGACCGCAGCAGTGGCTTCGCCCCGGCAGAGGGCGTCGCCCGCGGCGCCTACGTCCTGCAGGACGCCGACGGCGAGGGCGACCCGGACGTCGTTCTGGTCGGGACTGGCTCGGAGGTGCAGATCGCCGTGGCGGCGGCCGAGCAGCTCGCCGGCGAGGGCGTGCGCGCCCGCGTGGTGTCGATGCCGTGCTTCGAGTGGTTCGCCGAGCAGGACCAGGCCTACCGCGACAGTGTCCTGCCGCCGTCGGTCCGCGCTCGCGTCTCGGTCGAGGCCGGGATCGCCCAGGGCTGGCGCGATGTCGTCGGCGACGCGGGGCGGTCGGTGTCGCTCGAGCACTTCGGCGCGTCGGCTGACTACCAGGACCTCTACCGCGAGTTCGGCTTCACCGCGGACCACGTCGTCGCCGCGGCCAAGGAGAGCATCGCCGCCGCGACCGGCGACAGCCGAGCCTCGACGAGTGCGAGCGGCAGCGCCGCCGCCCGCCACGGCGACGCCAGCGTCTGACCCAGTCTGTGACAGAGGAGACGAGACCATGAGCAACCAGAACTCCGACCGGCTGGCGCAGCTGTCCCAGCAAGGCGTCTCCGTGTGGCTGGACGACCTCAGCCGCGAGCGCCTGGCGACCGGCAACCTGCAGGAGCTGGTCGACACCCGCTCCGTCGTCGGCGTGACCACCAACCCGACGATCTTCCAGAAGGCGCTCAGCGAGGGCGAGGCCTACCAGGAGCAGGTCGACGACCTCGCGCTGCGCGGCGTCGACCTGGAGGAGGCGGTCCGCGCGCTGACCACCTTCGACGTGCGCTGGGCGGCCGACGTGCTCAGGCCGGTCTACGAGCGCAGGAACGGCGTCGACGGCCGCGTCTCGATCGAGGTCGACCCGCGCCTCGCCCACGACGCCGACCGCACCGGCGCGGAGGCAGCGGCCCTGTGGTGGCTGGTCGACCGGCCCAACCTGTTCATCAAGATCCCTGCCACCAAGGAGGGGCTGCCGGCGATCACCAAGACGCTGTCGCGCGGCATCAGCGTGAACGTCACCCTGATCTTCAGCCTGGACCGCTACCGCGAGGTGATGGACGCCTACCTCACCGGCCTGGAGCAGGCCCAGGAGGCCGGGCACGACCTGTCGACGATCCTTTCCGTCGCCTCGTTCTTCGTCTCCCGCGTCGACACCGAGGTCGACAAGCGTCTCGAGAAGATCGGCAACGACGAGGCCCAGTCGCTGCGGGGTGCCGCGGCGATCGCCAACGCCCGGCTGGCCTACGAGGCCTACCAGGAGGTGTTCTCCTCCGACCGATGGAAGGCGCTGGAGGCCAAGGGCGCTCACGTGCAGCGTCCGCTGTGGGCTTCGACGGGCGTCAAGGACCCGAGCTACGAGGACACCCGCTACGTCGTCGACCTGGTCGCCCCTGACACCGTCAACACGATGCCGGAGGCGACCCTGCAGGCCTTCGCTGACCACGGCGAGGTGCGCGGCGACACCGTGACCACGCAGTACGAGGACGCCAAGCAGGTGTTCTCGCGGCTGGAGTCCGCCGGCGTCGACATGACCGACGTGACCGACCAGCTCGAGCGCGAGGGCGTCGAGAAGTTTGAGGCCTCCTGGCAGGAGCTGCTCGACGGCGTCCGCGGCGAGCTGGATGCGGCGAAGGGGCGGATGGGCAAGTGAGCGGGAGCTCCCTGGCCGTCAGCTTGGGCGGCGCGGCGCAGCAGGCCGCCGAGCGTGTGGTGCCGGGTTTCGTCGAGCAGCGGGTCGCCTCCCGCCTCGCCGAGGGCGACGCGAACCTCTGGGGCGAGGAGGCGCAGTCTGAGGCGAGCATCCGTCTGGCCTGGACGATGCTGCCCAAGACCTCCCAGTCCCTCGTCCCGCGCATCATCGAGTTGCGTGACCGGCTGCGCAGCGAGGGCGTGGACCACGTGGTGCTCTGCGGCATGGGCGGCTCCTCGCTCGCACCGGAGGTCATCACACGCACCGCCAGGGTCGAGCTGACCGTCCTCGACAGCACCGACCCTGACTATGTGCGGGCAGCGCTGGCCGACCGGCTCGAGCGCTCGGTCGTGGTGGTGTCGAGCAAGAGCGGCTCCACACTCGAGACCGACTCCCAGCGCCGCGCCTACGAGCAGGCCTTCCGCGACGCCGGCATCGACCCACGCGGCCGCATCGTGGCCGTCACCGACCCCGGCTCGGGCCTGGAGTCCTCGGCGACCGAGGCCGGCTACGAGGTCTTCACCGCCGACCCGCACGTCGGTGGGCGCTACAGCGCACTGACGGCCTTCGGCCTGGTCCCCAGCGGGCTGGCTGGGGCCGACATCCAGCAGCTGCTCGACGACGCCGCGGCTGTCATGCCCGACCTCGCCGCCGACTCCCCCGACAATCCCGCACTGCAGCTGGGTGCCGCCCTCGGCGCGACGCAGCCGCTGCGCGACAAGATCGTGCTCGTCGACACCGGCTCCGGCGTCGTCGGCCTCGGCGACTGGACCGAGCAGCTGCTGGCGGAGTCCACCGGGAAGCACGGCCGGGGCGTCCTGCCCGTCGTCGTCGCCAGCCCGGACTCCCTGGAGGTCGCCTCTCCCCCGAACGACGTCCTTGTGGTGCGCCTCGTGGGCGACGCCTCCGACGCGTCGGGCCTGGGCGAGGCAGAGGTGGCGGTCTCCGGCTCGCTGGGTGCGCTGCTGCTGCTGTGGGAGACCGCCACCGCGGTCGCCGGGATCCCGCTGGGCATCAACCCGTTCGACCAGCCCGACGTGGAGAGCGCCAAGGCCGCGGCACGCGGCCTGCTGGACAACCGACCCGAGCCGACGGCAGCGGCGTTCGTCGATGACGGGATCGAGGTCCGAGGGACGCCGGGTCTGCTCGAGGGTGTCACCGACCTGGCCGGCGCCGTCGACGCGCTCCTTCGACAGCTCGCCCAGCAGCCCGACGACCGCGGCTACCTCGCCGTCATGGCCTACCTCGACCGGGACGCGGACGCCGACCTGGCGCAGGTGCGCGAAGGCCTGGCGCGTCGCACCGGCCGGCCGGTGACCTTCGGGTGGGGCCCACGCTTCCTGCACTCCACCGGGCAGTACCACAAGGGCGGCCCAGCGACCGGCGTCTACCTGCAGATCACGGGCGCCCCGCGGGAGGACCTGCCCATCCCCGACCGGCCGTTCAGCTTCGGGGAGGTCATCGCCGCTCAGGCGCAGGGCGACGCCGACGTGCTCGCCCAGCACGGGCGTCCCGTCCTGCGGCTGCACCTGACCGACCGCGCGACCGGGGTCCCGCGACTGCTGGACGTCCTCAAGTGAGAGAGGTTGACCTGTGAGCCTTGCTGGCTCGGCCGCCCGAGAGTCGGCCAACCCGCTGCGCGACCCCCGCGACAAGCGGCTCGCGCGCATCGCCGGCCCGTGTGGCCTGGTCATCTTCGGCGTCACCGGTGACCTCGCCCGCAAGAAGCTGATGCCGGCCGTCTACGACCTCGCCAACCGGGGTCTGCTGCCTCCCGGCTTCGCGCTCGTTGGGTTCGCCCGTCGCGACTGGGCCGACCAGGACTTCGGCAAGATCGTCTACGACGCGGTGCGCGAGCACGCCCGGACGCCGTTCCGGGAGTCGGTCTGGCAGCAGCTGGCCGAAGGGTTCCGGTTCGTGCCGGGCAACTTCGACGACGAGCAGGCCTTTCAGCAGCTCGCGGCCACCATCTCCGACCTCGACCGGGTGCGCGGCACGGGGGGCAACCACGCCTTCTACCTGTCGATCCCCCCGTGGGCGTTTCCGGTGGTGTGCGAGCAGCTGGCTCGCAGCGGGCTGTCGGCCCAGAACGGCGACCAGTGGCGCCGCGTCGTCATCGAGAAGCCCTTCGGACACGACCTGAAGAGCGCCCAGGAGCTCAACCGCGTCGTGGAGCAGGTCTTCCCCCACGACTCGATCTTCCGGATCGACCACTACCTGGGCAAGGAGACCGTGCAGAACCTGTTGGCGATGCGCTTCGCCAACCAGCTCTTCGAGCCGATCTGGAACTCCAACTACGTCGACCACGTGCAGATCACGATGGCCGAGGACATCGGCATCGGCGGCCGGGCCGGTTACTACGACGGCATCGGCGCCGCGCGCGACGTCATCCAGAACCACCTCCTCCAGCTGCTGGCGCTGACCGCGATGGAGGAGCCGGTGTCGTTCGACGCCGGCGACCTCCGCTCGGAGAAGGAGAAGGTCCTCTCGGCGGTCCGTCTCCCGGCCGACCTCGGCCTGCACACCGCGCGTGGGCAGTACACCGCGGGATGGCAGGGCAACGTGCCCGTCAAGGGGTTCCTCGAGGAGGAGGGCATCCCCG
Source organism: Actinomycetales bacterium (assembly GCA_051960855.1). Classification (GTDB taxonomy): domain Bacteria; phylum Actinomycetota; class Actinomycetes; order JAJZTN01; family JAJZTN01; genus JBQCDV01. The sequence continues at coordinate 1,518 of JBQCDV010000177.1, read as the reverse complement.
ACGACTCCAAGACCGAGACGTACGCCGCGGTGAAGCTCTTCGTGGAGACGCGGCGCTGGGCTGGCGTCCCCTTCTATCTGCGCACCGGTAAGCGGCTCGGCCGCCGCGTCACCGAGATCGCGGTGGTGTTCAAGCCTGCCCCGCACCTTCCCTTCGGCAAGACCGCGACCGAGGAGCTCGGGCAGAACGCCATCGTCATCCGGGTGCAGCCGGACGAGGGCGTCACCATGCGCTTCGGCTCGAAGGTGCCCGGCACCGCGATGGAGGTGCGCGACGTCAACATGGACTTTGGCTACGGCTCCGCCTTCACGGAGTCCTCGCCGGAGGCCTACGAGCGCCTCATCCTCGACGTGCTCGTCGGGGACCCGCCGCTATTCCCCCGGCACCGCGAGGTCGAGCTGTCGTGGGAGATTCTCGACCCGATCGAGGCCTTCTGGGCCAAGCAGAACAAGCAGCCTGACCCCTATCCGGCCGGGACCTGGGGACCTCGAAGCGCTGACGAGATGATGGCCCGCGACGGTCGGGTCTGGAGGCGTCCGTGATCATCGACCTGCCCGCGACGACGACCGCAGCCGTCAGCAAGGCCCTGGTCGACATCCGCGAGTCCGGCGGCGCCGTCGCGCTCAGCCGTGTGCTCACGCTGATCATCGTCGCCGACGAGGACAACGCCGAGCAGGCGATCGGCGCCGCCAACGACGCAAGCCGCGAGCACCCCTGCCGTGTACTGGCTCTCATCCGGGCCAACCCGCGCGGAGCCGCCCGTCTGGACGCCCAGGTGCGCGTCGGCGGCGACGCCGGCGCGAGCGAGGTCGTCTCGCTGCGGCTCTACGGCAAGCTCGTCGACCACGGCGACTCGGTGCTCGTGCCGCTGCTGCTGCCGGATGCCCCCATCGTCGTCTGGTGGCCGGGAGCCGCGCCCAAGGTGCCGGCCGACGACCCCATCGGCCGTATGGGCACGCGCCGGATCACCGACGCCGCCGAGGCCCGGCACCCGCTGAAGGCCCTCGAGGCGCGGCGCGACTCCTACCGTCCCGGTGACACCGACCTCGCGTGGACCCGCACCACCCTGTGGCGCGGCCTGCTGGCGGCGGCTCTCGATCAGCCACCGTACGAGCGGATCACCAAGGCGACCGTCGTGGGCGCCTCCGACTCCCCCAGCACCGACCTGCTGGCCGCCTGGCTGGCTGCCTGCCTGAAGTGCCCGGTGACCCGCGCCCGCGGCAAGGCCGGCACCGGCTTGCTCAGCGTCCGACTCGAGCGACGCTCCGGTCCGATCGACCTCGTCCGTCCCGACGGCAACGTCGCCACGCTCGTGCAGCCTGGTCAGCCGGACCGGCGCATCGCTCTCCCGCGGCGCAGCCTCGCGGAGTGCCTGGCCGAGGAGCTGCGTCGCCTGGACCCCGACGAGATCTACGCCGAGTCCCTCCAGCGCGGTCTGTCCCGCGTCGAGGCTCAGGGCCGGCCGTCGGCGCGGGCTGCCGCCCGCTCTGGCGATGCCATGCCGCTGGAAGAGGCGAA
>JBQCDV010000176.1:0-3264 GCA_051960855.1 Actinomycetales bacterium | reverse complement strand
CGCGATCGTATCCGCTACCGACGGCTCGCCGACGAAAATCGGCTGGAAGCGGCGCTCGAGTGCAGCGTCCTTCTCGACATGCTGGCGATACTCGTCGAGCGTCGTGGCGCCGACGACGCGGAGCTCGCCGCGCGCGAGCATCGGCTTGAGCATGTTGCCGGCGTCCATCGCGCCGTCGCCGGTCGCGCCCGCGCCGACGACGGTGTGCAGCTCGTCGATGAAGGTCACGACCTGACCGTCGGAGTCCTTGATCTCCTCCAGCACGGCCTTGAGCCGCTCCTCGAACTCGCCGCGGAACTTCGCCCCCGCGACCATCGCTCCGAGGTCGAGGGAGATCAGGCGCTTGCCGCGCAGGGACTCCGGCACGTCGCCGGCGACGATGCGCTGAGCCAGACCCTCGACCACCCCGGTCTTGCCGACACCGGGCTCGCCGATGAGGACGGGGTTGTTCTTGGTGCGGCGCGACAGCACCTGGATGACCCGGCGGATCTCGGCGTCGCGCCCGATGACCGGGTCGAGCTCGCCACTGCGGGCGCGCTCGGTGAGGTCGACGCCGTACTTCTCGAGCGCCTGGTAACTGGCCTCGGGGTTGTCATTGGTGACGCGGCGGTTGCCGCGGACCTTGGGGAAGGCCGCGAGGACCGACTCGGGCGTGGCGCCTGCGTCACGCAGCAGCGGGCCGACGCCGGAGGATCCGCCCTCGCTGCCGGCAAGGGCCGCGACGAGGTGCTCGGTGGAGACGAACTCGTCGCCCATCTCCGTCGCCCGCTCCCCCGCATGCTGCAGCACCGTGTAGCTCGGGCGCGACAGGCCGGGCGCGCTGACGGTGGCGCCGCTGGCACTGGGCAGCCGGGACAGCAGGTCGGCGCTGCGCCGTCGGATCGTGGCGACGTCGGCGCCGGCGGCCTCGAGCAGCGGCACGGCGATGCCGTCGGGCTGCTCCAGCAGAGCGAGCAGCAGGTGGATCGGCTCGACGTGCGGATGCCCGGCACCCGCGGCTCGCCGCACGGCGTCCGCGAGGGCCTCCTGGCACTTCGTGGTCAGCTTCAGTTGGTCCATGGGGCGGTGGCGTCTCTCCTCGAGTGCACGGTCGTCATGAGGTGTCGGTCGTCAGGGTGTCGGTAGTCAGCATGGGGGTCAGCAGGCGGTGACGACTAGGGCCCATGAAGGCCGGCCGCGCCCCGATGAGGGGAGTCCCCCGCGACGAATGTGCCCAGTTGTCACTCCTGATGCCTCCGACTGGTTCAACGCGAGCAGAGTTGAGTCTGTTCCGCTCAACTATTGCCCGCCGCCGCATCCCACCCGGCCTCATGCCCTGATGGCGGTCTCGCGTGTACAGCTGTGGTCGTGGGACGACCAGGAACGCACACGCGACGGGGCTGTCCGCGGGGGCTGGTAGAGGCGCGGGCGAGGGCTGGCCGAGGGCTGGCTGAGGCTGACCGAGGGCTGGTAGATCAGGCTGGCCGAGGGCTGGCAGAGGCGTGGGCGAGGGCTGGCCGAGGGCTGGCGGAGGCGTGGGCGAGGGCCGGGCGAGGCCCCCCGCCTCCGCCCCCGCGCCCCTCACCACACGGCGAGCGGGTGCCAAGCGCAGCTCCGGAGACAACGCAGACGCGAACGCCGCCGCCACGCACCCCACCGTCGCCGGCAGCCTGTCCGTCGGCCCTGATCCCGGCCTCGCGTGGACGCCTGTGGTCGTAGGACAACCAGGAACGCACACACGAGAGGCGCGTCCGACCTACCGCTCGGCGTGCAGGTCCACGGCGGGTGCAGTACGACAGAGCAGTGGCGTCCCGCACGATCGAGAGTCTGCTCACCGAGATGGCCGCCACCCAGCGACGTCTTGACGCGGCCGGTGACGTCCGTCGGCACTTCCACGGCACCTACACCCGCACCACGCAGGCGGTGGCGGACGCCCTGCGCGAACCAGGGTTCTTCGAGGACCCGGAGTGGGTGGAGGAGTGGGACGTCGTCTTTGCCGACCTCTACCTCGAGGCACTCGCGGCGGGCGAGCACGCGACGGGACCGTGGCGAGCGGCGTTCGAGGCCGACGTGACTATGCATCCGGTCGCGCATGTCCTGCTCGGGATGAACGCCCACATCAACTTCGACCTGCCTCAGGCTCTGCTCGCGGTGCTGCCGCCCGAGGTGTTCGATGACCCCGTGCGGCTGGCCTCCCGCAGCCGGGACCACGACCGCATCGACGAGGTGCTGCTGCGGCGGATCGCGCGGGAGGACGCCGCGCTGGAGGCTGCAGGCGGACCAGCCCGAACGGCGCTAGACCGGCTGCTCACTCCCGTGAATCGAGCCGCCGTGGGGCGCTTCCTCGCCGAGTCCCGGCGGAAGGTGTGGCACAACACCCTGAGCCTGCACTCAGCCCGCCAGACCGGCAGCGCCGCCTTCGAGCAGCGGCTGGGTGAGCTGGAGCGCCTCAGCACGGCCAAGATCGGCGACCTACTCCGCCGGGGACCGGTGTTGCTGCGCTTGGCCGTGGTCGGCTTCGGCGTGCGACTGCCCGAGACCGCTGCGGCCGCCGGCTGAGGGAGCAGCGGCCGCTACTGGTGCTGCAGCAGCGACTGCAGCCGCGTCAGGACGGCGGCCACGTCGTCGCGCTCCTCGGGAGCCACGGCGGCAGCGAGCTCGGACATCACAGCCCGGCGATGCTTGGTGGCGGAGTCGAGCAGGCGTCGCCCCTCGAGGGTCAGCGACACCTGGACGACCCGCTTGTCGACCTCTCCCGTGGAGCGCTCGACGTACCCGGCGGTCTGCAGCCGGTCGACAAGTCGGCTCACGGTCGACTCGTGGTTGCCGACGAGATTGGCCAGCTCCCGGACCGAGGCCGGGCCATCAGCGAGAGCTCGAAGGGCCCGCATCTGGACGAGAGAGACCTGACCGCGGGTCCGGTCAAGCACCTCCTGGGCCAGCGGGTCGAGGGCGCGCACGAAACGGATCAGCGTCGAGGCGAGGTCATCGGCGCTCGTGCCGGCTCCATCAGCGCCGTATCCGTTGGTGCCGTCGCGCCCGTCGAGATCAGTCACTGGCCCTCCTGGGTGGTGGCACGCCACAGCACGACCGACGACGGTGCCGCCGGCGGCAGTGGCACGAGCTCGCGACGGTAGCCCGCATGCGCCTCCCGGCGGGCGACGGCCACGCGCTGCTCGGTCATGGCAACCATTGTCTCTACTTCCGCCCTCAGTTCGGTCAACCGCGCCTGAAGTGCCGCCACCTGATCCTCGAGCTCGAGGATGCGCTTGATGCCGGCGAGGT
>JBQCDV010000175.1:0-10028 GCA_051960855.1 Actinomycetales bacterium | reverse complement strand
CCAGGTGCGGCCCGCGTCGTCGCTGACCCACAGCACTGGGGCCTGCGAGGTCACGAAGTAGCGGCGCGCGCCGGCGGCCACCACCGACTGAGGCTTGGTCTGTGGCACTGCTGCCGCGCGTCCGGCGTCGGTCCACGTCGCACCGTGATCGTGGCTGACCTCGAAGGCCTGCCCGAGATCCGGCGAGTCCATCGTCACGGCCAGTTCCGCGCCGGTCGCCGCCGCGAACGTGGTGTCGCCGTTGCCGATCCGCAGCCGCTGACCGGTCGTGTCCCACGTCGTCCCGTCGGTCGACTCGCGGACCGTGTACGCCACATTGCCCGCCGCCGGGTCACCGCAGAAGGCGACGAGGATCCGCTGCCCCGCGGCAGGCAGCACCGCAGTGGGGGTGCGACCGGACAGGTCCGAGCCGTTGCCGGAGCCACCTGGGCACGGGTTGGCCGGGAGCGGCTTCCACGAGGCGTCGGCCGCGGGTCGCCACCACACCTGCTGCTGCGCGCCGGCGCCGACCGTGATCGTGCCGACACCGCCCGCTCCGAAGAGCAGCCGCGCGGAGACCACCTTGTCCGGCAGCCCGAAGCCGTCCACCTGGTGGAAGTCATCAGAGTTGTTGGTGGCCGAGAGCACCCGCGGTGTCTGGCAGGTCCGCGTGCCGTCCGACGCCGGCTTCGCGCAGTCACCCACCACGGCGTAGACCGAGCTGCCGTCGCTCTCCAGGGTCAGCACCTGCTGGCCGGCGACGTCGACCTGCTGCCAGGTCTGGCCGCCGTCATGGGTCGACCAGAGCTCGTCGCCGGCCAGCCAGCCGTCCTGCCCGGCGAAGCGGACCTCGCGCACCTGCGTGGTCCAGCCCAGCCCCTGCGGTGTCGGGACACCGTGCCAGGTCGCGCCGTCGTCGTCCGTCGTCGCCAGGGAGATCCCGCACGAGCCGCTGGCACACGCGGTCGTGCCGAGGACGTAGAGCCTCCCGCGCGCGGCAGTGCTGACATCGACCGGCGAGAAGTCGGCCGGGATCGGCGTCGCAGCGGGCGCGGTGGTCGAGATGCTGTCGCTCGGCGAGGTCGTCGAGCCCGTCGGGCCGGTCGGGCCCGAGTTGGTGTGCGAGCTGACCGACGAGCTCGACGTCTGCGCGGGCGTGATCGTCGAGTCGCCGGGGTCGCCGCCGTTGAGCACGCCGTAGGCGACACCCGCGCCTCCCGCGACGACCACTGCGGCGGCCGCGGCCACCCAGCGACCCCCTGACGAACGCCGCCGCCGACGGCGGGCCTCCGTCACGATGCGCTCGTAGGTGCCGGGCTCGGGCGACAGCGGGTCCACACGTTCCTCCCGGAAGATGCGTTCGACGTCATCGAGATCGCGCTCGCCGCTCATCGGACCTCCTGCAAGGACGCGGCCATGAGTGCGCGCGCGTCGAAGAGCGCACGCTTGATGGTCCCCTCGGCCTTGCCGAGAAGGGTCGCGACCTGCGAGATCGGCAGGTCGGCGAAGTAGTGGAGCAGCACCGGCTCCCGGAGACGGTCAGGAAGCGCCTCGACCAGCCCGCGCACCGTCGTTCGGGTCGCGAGGTCGAGGTCGTCGGCGTCCGCGTCGCTGGCGAGGCCGGACGCGGCGGTGCGGGAGTAGGCGCGGCGTTCGCGCTCGAGCTTGCGCCAGTGGTCGCGCACGAGATTGGCCGAGGTGGCGTAGAGCCAGGCCCGCGGCTCGGCGACCTCGTCGCGCTGAGTGAGCAGCCGGGTGAAGGCTTCCGTGGCGATGTCGTGCGCCGTCTCCCGGTCGCCGACCAGGCGTGCGACCCACCCAGCCAGCTGCGGGTAGAACGCGTGAAAGAGGTCGCGCGCGACGTCCTCACGTTCGCGCTCGCTCCGCGTTCTGGTGCCCATCACGCCCCCCTAGACGCCGCAGCCGCCGCTCCGGTTGTCTACCGGATGCGGCGGCTGCGGGAGGTCAGGCGCGCAGCGTTGTCAACGTCACGCGGTGAGCCTGGGCGGGGTCAGAGGTGGTGGTTCACCAGCCCCGCTCGGCCAGGCGGTGCGGCTGCGGGATCTCCTCGACGTTGATGCCGACCATCGCCTCGCCGAGACCGCGCGAGACCTTGGCGATGACGTCGGGGTCGTCGTAGAAGGTCGTGGCCTTGACGATGGCAGCGGCGCGCTGAGCCGGGTTGCCGGACTTGAAGATCCCCGAGCCGACGAAGACGCCGTCCGCACCCAGCTGCATCATCATGGCGGCGTCGGCCGGGGTCGCGATGCCGCCGGCGGTGAAGAGCACGACCGGGAGCTTGCCGAGCTCGGCGACCTCCTGGACGAGGGCGTAGGGCGCCTGCAGCTCCTTGGCCGCGACGTAGAGCTCGTCCTCTGACATCGAGGTGAGCCGGCGGATCTCGGCGCGAATCGTGCGCATGTGGGTGGTCGCGTTGGAGACGTCGCCGGTGCCGGCCTCGCCCTTGGAGCGGATCATCGCCGCACCCTCGGTGATGCGGCGCAGTGCCTCGCCGAGGTTGGTGGCACCGCAGACGAAGGGAACGGTGAACTTCCACTTGTCGATGTGGTTGGTGTAGTCCGCGGGGGTCAGGACCTCGGACTCGTCGATGTAGTCGACACCCAGGCTCTGAAGGACCTGCGCCTCGACGAAGTGACCGATCCGGGCCTTGGCCATCACCGGGATCGAGACGGCGCTGATGATGCCGTCGATCATGTCCGGGTCGCTCATCCGGGACACCCCACCCTGGGCACGGATGTCCGCCGGCACCCGCTCGAGGGCCATGACGGCGACGGCGCCAGCGTCCTCGGCGATCTTCGCCTGCTCCGGCGTGACCACGTCCATGATCACACCGCCCTTGAGCATCTCGGCCATGCCGCGCTTGACGCGGGCCGTGCCCGTGACGGCGCCGTTGGAGGCGTTGCTGACGCTGGTGTCGGACTGGATGTCGCTCATCGGTTCCTCGCGAGGGGGCGGTGGGGGAAGCTGGCGCTGCTCCCATGGTAGGGAGGCAAGTGGACTGCTCTCACGTCGCGAGCGGCCCGACGGGCAGCCGACGCGCGACGGTCACGGGCGACAGCGGCGTTCGGAGATGTCAGCGCTGCGGCGGCGGCGCGCATTCCTGCCCGCGCCACTTCCCCCGCTCGCGTGCGCACTCCTGGCTCCCCTACCGCCACCAGCGTTCACACGAGCCGCAGGAGCGGCGCCACCCACCACCTCTGCTGCCCAGCTCGCCCCCCACCCCCGCTCGGTCTCCCCGCCACCTCCGCGCCCTCCCGCCACCTCCCCTTGCGGCGCCCCCGCCACTTCCGCCGCTCGCGTGCGCACTCCTGGCTGCCCAACAGCCACCAGCGTTCACACGAGCAGCAGGAACGGGGAGGCGGCGGACGACGGCAGCGGCGAGTGGCGGGGACAGCGACAGGAGGACGACGGCAGCGGCGAGTGGCGGGGACAGCGACAGACGGACGACGGCAGCCGCGAGCCGCAGCGACGGGGGACCCGACGGACGCTGACGGCAGCGGCGAGCGGGGGGACGGCGAGGTGGGCTGAGACCGGGGCGCTGCCGCGTGCACCGCTGTGAGGCACGTCGCCAATCGTCGGGAAATGCCGTAGTCCAGGCGCGGCGTCGCCTACGGTCGAACGTCGTGACCGCACCGCTCCGCTCGCCGTCGTCCCGCGTTCCTGGCAACCGTCGACGGGCGTTGACAGCAACGGCGTTCGCGCTCGTGGCGGCGACGGGTCTGAGCGCCTGTTCGGGCGCCTCGCCGAAACCGGTCGCGGTGAAGTCCTCCTCGGCGGCACCGGCCCCGTCGACGAGCAGTGCGGCACCCAGCACAGCAGCAGCCAGCACGACCGCGACCGGCCTGACCAGCCCGCTGACAGGACTGCCGGTCACATCCCTCGCACCGGTCCTCGCCGTCAAGATCGGCAACACGCGGCCGGAGCGGCCTCCCATCGGGCTGGACAGCGCGGACGTCGTCTACGTCGAGATGGTGGAGGGCGGACTGACGCGCATCCTCGCGCTGTTCTCCTCGCATGTGCCGGCCAAGGTCGGACCGGTCCGGAGCGCGCGCGAGACCGACGTGCAGCTGCTGGCTCAGTACGGCAAGGTCGCCCTCGCCTACTCCGGCAGCGACACCGCGGTCGTGCCGATGCTGCGGTCGTCGGGGATGAAGCTGCTGTCCTTCGACGCCGGCCGGGGCTACCGCCGTGACGCGAGCCGCGGGCATGCCCCGTACAACGTGGTCGGCAACGCGCCGCAGCTGCTGTCCTACGCACCCGGTGCCGCCAAGGCCAAGGACATGGGATGGACCTTCGCTACTGCTGCCCCGGCGGGTGGCTCCGCTGTCTCGTCGGTGACCGCACGGTGGCCGCTGGCGACGGTGAGCGCGACCTGGCAGGCCTCGGGCAAGCACTGGGGCATCGCCGTCGACGGTGGCACTGAGCGCACGGCCGCCGGTGTCGCCCTGCATCCCGCGACCGTGCTCGTGCAGTACGTCGACGAGCGCACCCTCGGCCGTCGTGACGCCGCGCGCACCCCCGTGCCGTACGCGCAGACCGTCGGGTCCGGCACCGGGCTGGTGCTGCGTGACGGCAAGGCCTACCAGGCCCGGTGGTCGCGGCCATCCGCCGGCGCCCCGACGGCGTGGACGGTCGGCGGGCAGCCAGCGGTGTTCGCGCCCGGGCAGGTGTGGGTGCTGATGGTGCCGGAGGGGCGGACCGTCTCCGTCCGCTGACGCCGTGGGGACCCCGATCAGCGAGGCAGCCGCGCCGGCGCCTCGTCGTCCATCTCGAACGTCACCGGCAGCGGCGCATGCCCGGCCAGCCGGAGCCACCGCACCACCCGCTTGCGCCGCACCGCACGAGTAGCCGTCACGGCGTCGTTGTGGAAGCGCCGTGCCATCTCCACCCGGCGGCACGCCGCCCCGAGCTCCACGAGCAGCTGGTGCCCGGACGGTACGGCGGCCACCTCCGACACCACGTCGTCCGGCTCCAGCGCCTCACGCAGGCAGCGGGACAGGGCTGACTCCTCGGCTTCGCGCTGGGCCGGCTGCTGAGTGTCGTTGTCGTTGAGCGCCTCGGAGGCTGCCCCCGCGACAAGCATCGAGCTGGCCGGGTCCAGCAGCCCGCTGGTCGCCAGCTCCTGAGCCAGCGCCGCCCGTCGGACCAGCTGGGCGTCGAGCGCGTCGCGGGTGGACTCCACCCGGGCGTGCAGGCGGTCGAGCCGGCTCGCGGTGAACGACAGGTACCACGCCAGCACCAGCAGGACGAGGACGGCGACGACCGTCCACACCGGTCCCATGCTCATCTCGGGCTCATCTCGGGCTCATCTCGGGCTCACGGCTGGCCCCGGTCGCCGCTGCCGGCGCGCGTCACCGACTCCAGTCCTCGCGTGACCCGGGCTCGCCAGCCACCCCCCGGTCTCGCGGGCGCCTCGCGCACCGGCTCCTGCCCGTGGGTGACGGTCTCGTAGACCGCCAGCACGTCGTCGGCCACGACCGACCAGTCATATCGACGAACGCCGTCCGACCCTGCCGCCCGCAGGCGCGCCCGCTCGGCGTCGTCGGAGAGCAGGTCCAGGAGGGTGTCAGCCAGAGCCCGCTCGTCGCCGGTCGGGAAGAGCCGTCCCAGCGCCCCGTCGTCCAGCACCCGACGGAAGGCCGACAGGTCACTGGCCACGACGGGGGCACCGGCGGCCATCGCCTCCACCAGGATGATGCCGAAGCTCTCGCCGCCCAGGTTGGGGGCGACATAGGCGTCGACCGTCGCCAGCAGGGCCGCCTTGTCCGCCTCGCTCACCTGACCGAGGTAGTGCACGGCCTCCCGGACAGCGGGCGAGGCCTTCTCGAGGGCCTCCTCCGCGTCGCCGCGGCCGGCGACGAGCAGCCGGACGTGCGGGCGACGTTCGACGATGTGCTCGAGGGCGCCGAGCAGCGTCGGCAGCCCCTTGCGGGGCTCGTCGAGCCGGCCGATGAAGCCGAGGGTGCCGCCCATGTCGCCGTCTCCGCCGCGCCATTCCGGTCGGGGGCGCGCCGCGGCGAACCGGTCGACGTAGACCCCGTTGGGGATGACGACGGCATCCCCGCCGAGGTGGTCGACGAGGGTGCGGCGGGCGTCTTCGGAGACCGCGATCCGGGCAGACAGCTTGTCCAGCGTCGGGATGAGGATGGGGTAGGCCGCGACCATCGCGCGCGAGCGGGTGATCGAGGTGTGGAAGGTGCCCACGGTCGGCCCATTGGCGGCCCAGCAGGCGAGCAGGGAGAGGCTCGGCGAGGCCGGTTCGTGCACGTGCAGGACGTCGAAGCCGCCCTCCCCCAGCCACTTGCGCACGCGAGCCGCCGACAGCGGACCGAACGACAGCCGCGCCACCGAGCCGTTGTAGGGCACGGGCACGGCACGACCGGCCGGAACGACGTAGCTCGGCAGCTCCGCGTCGTCGTCTGCGGGGATGAGGACGCTGACGTCGTGGTCGCGCTCGAGCAGGTGCTCGGCGAGGTCGCGGACGTGGAACTGCACGCCCCCGGGCACGTCGAAGGAGTAGGGGCAGACGATGCCGATCCTCACGACGGCTCGCCAGTCCCGGTGCGCTGCGCGCGGCGGGCGGTGACATCGGAGGCGAAGATCGGCTGCAGCATGTGCCAGTCCTCCGGGTGCGCCCGGATGCCGGCCTCGAAGACGTCGGCGACCTGCTGCAGCATGACCGCGACCTTGGCACGCGTCGTGCCGCTGTCGGGCACGGTCACGGGAAGCCCGAACTCCAGCACGCTGCGGTCGCCGTCGTACCACTGCGTCACGGGCACGAGGGGCGCCCCGGTCTGCAGCGCGAGCAGTGCCGGGCCGGGCGGCATCGTGATGGTCTCGCCGACGAAGCGGACCTCGACTCCGCTGGCCCGAATGTCACGGTCGGCCAGCAGCGGCACCATGCGGCCGGCACGGACCCGGTCCACGAGGTCGCGCAGCACGTCGCCACCGCCGGTGAGCGGGAAGATCTCCATCCCCAGCGCGGTGCGGTAGCTCAGGAAGCGGTCGTAGAGCTCCTCCGGCTTGAGGCGCTCGGCGACGGTCGACACGGGAGCACCGACGGTCGCCGCCCACGCTCCGGCCAGGTCCCAGTTGGCCATGTGCGGCAGAGCCACAACGAGGCCGTTCCCTGCCCGTAGGTGCTCCCACATGCGCTCCTCGTGCACCAGCACGAACGCCGTTCGGATCCGCTCGGGGCTCCAGTCGGGCAGCCGGAAGACTTCACTCCAGTAGCGGAGGTAGGAGCGCATCCCGGCCCGGCTCAGCTGCCGCAGCTCACGCTCGTCGGCGTCGGGTCGGATGCGGCGCAGGTTGGCCTCGTACTGCCGCACTCCCCCACCGCGCCGCCCCCACGCCAGGTCGGCGCCCAGGCGGAAGGCGAGGGTCACCACCGGCTCGGGCAGCCGGCGGACCAGGGCCCAACCGAGGGTGAACGCCCGCAGGACCAGGGCGTCCTTCACGTCGTGCGGGGAGCGGCCGCGGCCAGCGCCTGGCGCCGCACGGTGAGCATCCGCTGAACGACGGTGATCGGGCTGGCCACCGCGAGGATCCACAGCGCGAGCGGCTGGACGTAGGGCACCGGGATGACGGGCAGGTCCGACAGTCCGGTGCACACCAGGATCAGCACGAGGCGGTCGGCGCGCTCGGCGATCCCGACGTTGGCGGTCATGCCCAGGCTCTCGGCCCGGGCCTTGGCGTAGGGCACGACACCGCCGAGGGCGAGGCACCAGATGCACAGCGCGCACAGCAGCAGGTTGTCGCCGCGGCCGGCGAACCACATGGCGAGGCCGCCGAAGACAGCGGCGTCACCGACCCGGTCCAGGGTGGAGTCGAGGAACGCCCCCCAGTTGCTGGAGCGGCCCGTCATCCGCGCCATCGTGCCGTCGATGAGGTCGGAGAAGACGAACAGCGTGATGACGACCGTGCCCCAGAAGAACTTGCCCTGCGGGTAGAAGATCAGCGCGCCGGCGACCACCCCGAGCGTCCCCACCAGCGTGACGACGTCGGGCCCCACCCCGAGCCGCAGCAGCCCGCGCGCGATCGGCGTGAAGATCGCGGTGAAGAGGGCACGGGCGTAGCGGTTGAGCACGGGCCGACAGCCTAGTTGGCGCGGGGCCGAGGGTTCCGGACGCGCGTGACCTTCGGGTCTTGTGTCCCCCGGTGCGACGGGTGGAGGCTCTCGCTATGGACGCCCCCGCCACCCCCACCACGCCCGGCCACGTACGCAACGTCGTCCTCGTCGGGCACTCCGGAGCCGGCAAGACGACGTTGGTCGAGGCCCTGCTCGCCGCGACGGGGACGATCCCCCGTCCCGGTCGGGTGGAGGACGGGACGACGGTGTCGGACTTCGACGAGGCAGAGGTGCGTCAGCAGCGGTCCGTCGGACTGTCGGTCGCACCGCTGGTCAGCGACGGGGTCAAGGTGAACCTGCTCGACACGCCGGGCTACGCGGACTTCGTCGGTGACCTGCGGGCCGGGCTGCGCGCGGCGGACGCGGCCTTGTTTGTGGTGTCGGCCGCCGACGGTGTGGACGCGTCGACGCAGCTGCTGTGGGAGGAGTGCGCCGCGGTCGGGATGCCGCGGGCGGTCGTGGTGTCGAAGCTCGACGCGGGGCGGGCGGACTTCGACGACATGGTGGCGATCGCGCAGCGGGTCTTCGGCGACGGGGTGCTGCCGCTCTATCTGCCGGTGCACGCCGACAACGGCTCGGTCGCCGGTGTCTTGGGCCTGCTGTCGCAGCAGATCGCCGACTACAGCGACGGCGGTCGGCAGCAGCGGGCGGCCGACCCGGAGCACCTCGAGCTCGTCACCGACGCCCGCAACGCGCTGATCGAGGGGATCATCGCCGAGAGCGAAGACGAGACCCTCATGGACCGCTATCTCGGCGGCGAGGACATCGAGCTCAAGGTGCTCATCGAGGACCTCGAGAAGGCCGTCGCCCGTGGCTCCTTCTACCCCGTGCTGCCGGTCGTCGCCCCCGCCGGCGTCGGGCTGACCGAGCTGCTGGAGGTCATGACGCAGTGCTTCCCCTCGCCTCTGGAGCACCCGCTCCCGGCGGTGACCTCCCCGAACGGCGACCCGCGTGGACCTCTCTCGTGCGACCCGGCGGGTCCGCTGGTGGCGGAGGTCGTCAAGACCACGTCCGACCCGTACGTCGGGCGCATCAGCCTGGTGCGGATCTTCAGCGGGACGCTGCGACCGGACGCGACGGTGCACGTGAGCGGCCACTTCGCGCCGGAGCCGGAGCAGGGCCAGCGGCACGGGCAGGGCCACGAGGACCACGACGTCGACGAGCGTGTGGGGTCGCTGTCCTGCCCCCTCGGCAAGACCCAGCGTCCGATCAAGGAGGCGTGCGCAGGGGACATCGTCGCGGTGGCCAAGCTGACCCGTGCCGAGACCGGCGACACCCTGTCGGACAAGGACCACCCGATGCTCGTCGAGCCGTGGGTCATGCCCGACCCCCTGCTCCCGGTCGCGATCGTCGCGCACAGCAAGGCCGACGAGGACAAGCTGGGCCAGGGCCTCTCGCGGCTCGTCGCCGAGGACCCGACGCTGCGGCTGGAGACCAACGCCGAGACGGGCCAACTGGTGCTGTGGACCATGGGTGAGGCCCACGTGGACGTGCTGCTGGACCGGCTGCGCTCGCGCTACGGCGTCGCCGTGGACTCGGTGCCGCTGCGGGTGTCACTGCGCGAGACCTTTGCGGGGCCCGCGAAGGGACACGGCCGGCACGTCAAGCAGTCCGGTGGTCACGGGCAGTTCGCGGTCTGCGACCTCGAGGTGGAGCCGCTGCCGTCAGGGTCTGGCTTCGAGTTTGTCGACAAGGTGGTCGGAGGAGCCGTGCCGCGGCAGTTCATCCCGAGCGTCGAAAAAGGCGTGCGCGCTCAGATGGAGCGCGGAGTCCTGGCGGGCTACCCGGTCGTCGACCTGCGGGTCACCCTCGTCGACGGCAAGGCCCACTCCGTCGACTCCAGCGACATGGCCTTCCAGACCGCCGGTGCGCTCGCCCTCAAGGAGGCTGCCGCCGC
>JBQCDV010000174.1:0-7394 GCA_051960855.1 Actinomycetales bacterium | reverse complement strand
CGACGAACGTCTGCTCGAACGGGTCCTCCACGACCGTCGCCAGGGCCCCCTCCCAGCCGAGGTCCTCGCCGCCGAAGGTGAGCCGCCAGCCCAGCAGCCACCCCGTGCCCGCCTGTGGGGAGTGGGGCGCGCGGCGCGACATCTGGTCGGGGTCCATGTTCGTCGCGTAGGCGGCGTAGAGGGCCATGCGCGAGAGAGTAGACGGCGTCCCCGAGAATGGGGCGCGTGACGTCCCCACGCATCGCCATCGTCGGAGGCGGCCCGGGCGGCTATGAGGCGGCGCTGGTCGCCTCGCAGCTCGGAGCCGACGTGACCGTCATCGACCGCGACGGCATTGGCGGCTCGGCCGTCGTCACCGACTGCGTGCCGAGCAAGACACTGATCGCCACCGCTGAGGTCGTGTCGGTCGCCGGCGCCTCACACGAGCTCGGGGTGCGGCTGCCTGGGGAGAGCGGTGGGAGCGTCGGCGTCGACCTCGCCTCCGTCAACGAGCGGGTCAAGCGCCTCGCGCACCGGCAGTCACAGGACATCTCCGCGCGGCTGGAGCGTGAGGGCGTCCGACTGCTCGACGGCTGCGGACGCCTGGACGGGCCGGAGCGGGTCGTCGTCGAGGACGGCCGAGACGCCGGCGCGGCGGTCGACGCCGACGTCGTGCTGGTCGCCACGGGCGCGAGTCCCCGCGTGCTGCCCGGAGCTGAGCCCGACGGGGAACGCATCTTGACGTGGACCCAGGTCTATGACCTGGAGGAGCTGCCGGAGCGGCTCATCGTCGTGGGCTCCGGTGTGACCGGCGCCGAGTTCGCGTCGGCCTACAACGCCCTCGGCGCCGACGTCGTGCTGGTGTCCTCCCGGGACCGGGTGCTGCCAGGAGAGGACGAGGACGCGGCCGCCGTGCTGGAGGACGTCTTCCGGCGGCGCGGGATGACGGTGCTCAGCCGGTCGCGTGCGGCGGGGGTGACCAGGACCGCCGACGGTGTGGCCGTCGCCCTGTCCGACGGGCGCGTCGTGGAGGGCTCGCACTGCCTGCTCGCGGTCGGCTCGGTGCCCAACACCGCGGGCATCGGCCTCGAGGAGGCTGGCGTGCAGCTGCGGGACGGCGGCTACGTGGCGGTCGACCGGGTCTCGCGCACCACGTCCCGCGGCGTCTACGCAGCCGGTGACTGCACGGGGGTCCTGATGCTGGCCAGCGTCGCCGCCATGCAGGGCCGCATCGCGATGTACCACGCCCTCGGCGACGCCGTGTCGCCCATCGACCTGGCCTCGGTGTCCAGCAACGTCTTCACCGACCCCGAGATCGCCACCGTCGGCGTCAGCCAGGTCGACGTGGAGGAGGGACGGATCGATGCCCGTTGCGTCAAGCTGCCGTTGGCGACCAACGCCCGAGCCAAGATGCAGGGCGTGCGGGACGGCTTCGTCAAGCTGTTCGCGCGGCCCGGGACGGGCATCGTCGTCGGCGGGGTCGTCGTGGCCCCGCGGGCGAGCGAGCTGATCTACCCGGTGGCGCTGGCTGTCCAGCTGTCGCTGACGGTCGACCAGGTGGCGTCCGGCTTCACCGTGTACCCCTCGATGAGCGGCTCGGTCGCGGAGGCCGCCCGAGTGCTGCACGGCGCCCGGCAGTAGCGGCCCGGGGTCCGCTCCCCGTCGACCTACCAGTCCCCGCCGCCGCCGAAGTCGCCGCCTCCGAAGTCCCCGCCACCCCAGTCGCCGCCGCCTCCGACGTCGAAGCCGCCACTGTCGGGGCCGAAGCCGCCGAAGTCGTTGCCCGAGTCGAAACTCTGGTCGTAGCCGCCGTCGCCGTAGTCTCCGCCGTCCCCGCCGTCGCTGCCGTCCGCTCCGTCGCCGCTGTCCTGCCCGGCGTCGTAGCCCGCGTCATAGCCGGCGTCGTAACCGCCGTCGTAGCCCATCGCACCGATCCCGGGACCCCATCCGCCCATGCCGAACGGTCCCATGCCCCACCCGCCGAAGCTGGTGCCGATCAGCGCGCCCATCAACACCCCGGGCAGCAGTCCGGAGGTCTGGTAGCCGCCGTAGTAGCCGCGAGCCCAGGGGGCGTAGTCGGGACCGGCCTCCCAGTAGGGACGGCGCTGCCCACCGACGAGCACCTGCCGGCTGGCCGGCTCGGCGCCGGCCCGGACACGCTCAGCGTCGGCGGCACAGACGGGCACCGGTCGGGGTTGACCGCCGGCTGGCGCCCACTCGACGTCCTCCACGGAGGGGCCGTGGGCGGGGTTGAAGAAGCACGGCGGCCGGCGCTGCGGCAGCGGCTGACCGTTGACGCGGGCGCGCACGCAGGCAGCGGCGTAGCGGCCGTCCTCGACCGCCGCGGTCACCTGCTTGATGTCATCCGGCACGCGGACGGCATCGAGGGCGGCCTTGGCGTGGTCGTAGGCGTCCAGCGCCCGCTGGTAGTCCTGCCGCAGTCCCTCGTCCATCGGGCGGCCGCCGACTTCGAGGTCGAGCCCGCTGACCTCCTCGCCGAGCCGCGTCACGTCCTCAGAGGCGACGGACTTCACGGCGTCGACGCGCTGCTGGAGCTCCTCCTGCTGGCGGCGCTTCGACCGTTGGCTGGAGATGAACGCGACGACCGCGAACACGACGAGGGCCAGCAGCACGAACTCCATGAGGGCTCCCTAGCCGTCGTCGCGCGCGTCAAGCCTGAACGGCGCTGTCAGTGGCGTGCGCAGCCGACAACCGCCGGTCACGCGTCCTTGATCTCACAGAGAACGGCGCCGGCGGTGACGGTGGTTCCCACCGACGCCGTCAGACCGGTCACGGTGCCGGGCTTGTGCGCCGTGATCGGCTGCTCCATCTTCATGGCCTCGAGCACGACGACCAGGTCGCCGGCGGCGACGGTGGCGCCGTCCTCGACCGCCAGCTTCACGATGGTGCCCTGCATCGGCGAGGTCAGGCTGTCCCCGCTCGCGGCGGCGGCTCCGGCGCCGCCCCTGCCGGAGCGGCGAGCCGGGCGCCGGGCCGAGCCACCGGCAGCGGCGTTCGGGCGGGCGGCACCAGCGCCGAGGCCGACGGGCAGGACGACCTCGAGCCGCTTGCCGCCAACCTCGACGACGACGCGCTCGCGCTCGCCGGTCTCGGCCGCCTCGCCGACGGGGCCGGCGTAGGGCTCGACAGTGTTGTCCCACTCGGTCTCGATCCAGCGGGTGTAGACGCCGAAGCCGTCCTCGCCGGCGAAAGCCGGGTCGGAGACGACCGCCCGGTGGAAGGGGATGACGGTCGGCATGCCCTCGACGACGAACTCCGCCAGTGCCCGGCGGCTGCGCTCCAGCGCCTGCTGCCGGTCGGCGCCGGTGATGACGAGCTTGGCGATGAGGGAGTCGAAGGCACCCGGCACGGTCTCGCCGGCCTCGTAGCCGGAGTCCACCCGGACACCGGGGCCGCTCGGGGGGCGCCAGACGGTCAGGGTGCCGGGGGCGGGCAGGAAGTTGCGACCGGCGTCCTCGGCGTTGATGCGGAACTCGATGGAGTGGCCCCGCAGCTCCGGGTCGTCGTAGCCGAGCTCCTCGCCCTCGGCGATCCGGAACATCTCCCGCACCAGGTCGACCCCAGCGACCTCCTCGGACACCGGGTGCTCGACCTGCAGGCGGGTGTTGACCTCGAGGAACGAGATCGTGCCGTCCTGCCCGACGAGGAACTCGCACGTCCCCGCGCCGACGTAGCCGGCCTCGCGGAGGATCGCCTTGCTCGCCGAGTACAGCTGCTCGACCTGGGCGTCGGTGAGGAACGGCGCCGGCGCCTCCTCGACGAGCTTCTGGTGCCGCCGCTGCAGCGAGCAGTCGCGGGTGGAGACCACGACGACGTTGCCGTGCTGGTCGGCGAGGCACTGGGTCTCGACATGCCGCGGCTGGTCGAGGTAGCGCTCGACGAAGCACTCGCCCCGTCCGAAGGCGGAGACCGCCTCGCGCACCGCGCTGTCGAAGAGCTCGGGGATCTCCTCGATCGTGCGGGCCACCTTCAGGCCACGGCCGCCGCCGCCGTAGGCAGCCTTGATCGCGACGGGGACGCCGTGCTGCTGGGCGAAGGCGACGACCTCGTCCGCACCGGCGACGGGGTCGGGGGTGCCAGCGACCAGGGGCGCGCCGACCTTCTCGGCGATGTGACGGGCCTTGACCTTGTCGCCGAGAGCGTCGATAGCGCTCGGCGGCGGTCCGATCCAGACCAGCCCGGCGTCGAGCACCGCCTGGGCGAAGGCGGCGTTCTCGGAGAGGAATCCGTAGCCGGGGTGCACGGCGTCCGCGCCGGACCGCGCGGCGACGTCGAGGATCTTCTCGATGTTGAGATACGTGTCCGCGGGCGTGGCGCCGTCGAGGGCGTAGGCCTCGTCCGCGAGCCGCACGTGCAGCGCGTCGCGGTCCTGGTCGGCGTAGATCGCGACGCTGGTCTTGCCGGCGTCGCGCGCGGCCCGGATGACCCGCACGGCGATCTCGCCTCGGTTGGCCACGAGGACCTTGCGGATCGTCCGGTGCGTCTCAGTCGTCACGTTGCGCTCCCGCATGCTCTCGTCGGTGATCGTCGCGAAGTCTAGGAGGCCCGCCGCCGGGGTGGCGTCCCCGACCGCCTCTGCCCGGCGCCGGCCCGCGTGAGCCGCCGGAGGTCCTGGCGTACCCGCCGCTCGACGTCGTCGAGCTCGGCGAGCGTGGCCTCGATATCCGAACGGCGCTGCTCGAGCTCGCCTCGCCGCTTGTCGATCTGCTCGAGCAGGTACCGCAGCTGACCGACCTCGCCCGGCTCGGCGTCGTACATGCCCACGATGTGCGCGATCTCGGTGAGCGAGAAGCCCAGCCGCTTGCCTCGCAGCACCAGCGCGAGGCGGACCCGGTCGCGCGGGTGGAAGAGCCGCGTCGTGCCGCGGCGCTCGGGGGAGATGAGCCCCTCGTGCTCGTAGAACCGCAGCGTCCGCAGCGTGACGTCGAACTCCTCGGCCACCCGGGTGATCGACCAGACGTCGTCACCAGGGGTGCCGTCGGCGGAACCGGCTTCCACGGGGGTGGCCTCCTGCGGGCGCTCGTCCTACCCTGACGTCGTCGACGCTGACGTTGACGTAAAGGTAAGCGCAAGCAGCGAGGGGCCGCCACCATGAGCTTCGGGTTGTCCGAGGAGCACGAGACCTTCCGCAAGGTCGTCCGGGAGTTCGCGGAGGCCGAGATCGCCCCGCATGCCATGCAGTGGGACCGCGAGCACCACTTCCCCGTGGACGTGGTCCGGCAGATGGGCGAGCTGGGGCTGTTCGGCCTGACCGCTCCCGAGGAGTTCGGGGGTGCGGGAGCGGACTTCACCAGCCTCTGCGTGGCCATCGAGGAGCTCGGTCGCGTCGACCAGTCCCTGGGCATCACGCTGCAGGCCGGAGTGGGACTCGGCATCAACCCGATTCTGACCTTCGGCACGCAGGAGCAGAAGGAGCAGTGGCTTCCCGACCTCGTCGCGGGTCGGGCCCTCGCGGGCTTCGGCCTCACCGAGCCCGAGGCGGGCAGCGACGCGGGGGCCACGCGCACCAAGGCGCGGTTCGAGGGCGGCGAGTGGGTGATCGACGGCGCCAAGCAGTTCATCACCAACTCGGGCACGCCGATCACCTCTGTCGTCACGGTGACGGCCCGCACCGGTGAGCGGGAGGACGGACGCGCCGAGGTCAGCGCGATCATGGTCCCCAACGGGACACCCGGCTTCACCGTCGAGCCGGCCTACGACAAGCTCGGGTGGCACGCCTCGGACACCCACCCGCTGACCTTCACGGGGGCGCGGGTGCCGGAGGGCAACCTGCTGGGCCAGCGCGGCAAGGGCTTCGCCCAGTTCCTCGCCACGCTCGACGACGGCCGCATCGCCATCTCGGCCCTGGCCACCGGGTGCCTGCAGGCGTGCCTCGAGATGGCCACCCGCTACGCGAACGAGCGGCAGGCGTTCGGTGGCCCGATCGGACGCAAGCAGGGGGTCGCCTTCCAGATCGCCGACATCGCCGTCGCGACCGAGGCCGCGCGGCTGCTGACCTACAAGGCCGCGTGGCTCAAGGACAGCGGCGCTCCCGCCGCTCAGGTGAAGCAGGCCGCGAGCATCGCCAAGGTGTACTCCACCGAGGCTGCCGTCACCGCGACGAGAAGCTGCGCTCAGGTGCACGGCGGCTACGGCTTCACGGAGGAGTACCCCATCGCGCGCTTCTACCGCGACGCCAAGATCCTGGAGATCGGCGAGGGGACCAGCGAGGTGCAGCGCATGCTCATCGCCCGCGGGCTGGGGCTTCCCGTTGAGTGACAGGACGGCGATCGAGCAGGCACACCAGCGCACGCTCGCGCCCTCAGAGAGCGCGGCGGCGAAGCTGGAGAAGCAGAGCAAGCTCTACGTCCGCGAGCGCATCGCCCTGCTGATCGACGAGGGGACCTTCGTCGAGGACGGTCAGCTGGCCAACGCCCTAGCCTCCGGGCTGCCGGCGGACGGGGTGGTCACCGGTCGCGGCCTCGTCGAGGGACGTCCGGCCATCGTCGTCGCCAACGACCCGACGGTGAAGGCCGGCTCGTGGGGCGCTCGCACCGTCGAGAAGATCGTGCGGGCGACCGAGATGGCGCTGCGCGAGGAGCTCGCGATCTTCTGGTTCGTCGACTCAGCCGGAGCACGCATCACCGACCAGGTCGAGCTCTTCCCCGGGCGCCGGGGCGCCGGCCGGATCTTCCACAACCAGGTCGCGCTCTCCGGCCGGGTGCCGCAGATCTGCTGCCTCTTCGGACCATCAGCTGCCGGCGGCGCCTACATCCCGGCCTTCTGTGACGTCGTGTTCATGGTCGAGGGCAACGCGAGCATGTACCTCGGCAGTCCACGGATGGCCGAGATGGTCGTGGGGGAGCGGGTCTCGCTCGAGGAGATGGGCGGGGCGCGCATGCACTGCACCGTCTCCGGCTGCGGGGACAACCTCGCCGTCGACGATGTCGACGCCATCGAGCAGGCGAAGCACTACTTCTCCTACCTGCCGACCTGCTGGCGGGAGGACCCGCCGGAGACCGAGGCGCTGCCGCCGGTCCGGGACTTCGACGACGAACTCGTGCCCGAGCGGGAGTCGATGCCCTTCGACGTCCACGACGCCATCGATGCGCTGGTGGACGAGGACTCCTTTTTCGAGGTCAAGCCGCTCTTCGCACCCGAGCTCGTGACCGGATTCGGGCGGCTCGAGGGTCGCCCCGTCGCGATCCTCGCGAACAACAGCGCGGTCAAGGGCGGCGTCCTCTTCACCGACTCCGCTGACAAGGCCGCCCGGTTCATCTGGCTCGCCGACGCCTTCAACGTCCCGCTGGTCTATCTCGCCGACGTCCCCGGCTTCATGATCGGCAGCGAGGTCGAACGGCAGGGCATCATCCGCCACGGCGCGAAGATGATCACGGCTGTCTCCGAGGCCACCG
>JBQCDV010000173.1:0-32724 GCA_051960855.1 Actinomycetales bacterium | reverse complement strand
GCACGGCGCCGCCTGGACCGGAGCCGGGTCGAGATGATGCGCGGCTACGCCGAGACCGACGGGTGCCGCCGGCAGTTCCTCCTGTCCTACTTCGGCGAGGAGCTGCCCGAGCCGTGCGGCAACTGCGACAACTGCGCACGGGGCAGCGCCTACGAGGAGGCAGCCGGCGAGGTGGACCGGCCGTTTCCGGTGCAGTCGCGGGTGCGGCACGACAGCTTCGGCCCGGGCGTCGTCATGGGCTACGAGAGCGACCCGGACCGGGTGACGGTGCTGTTCGAGGAGGCGGGATACCGGACTCTGGGCCTCGAGACGGTGCTGCAGCAGGACCTGCTCAAACCGGCGTAGGGGCGCCTCGCGGGCCGGGCCGACACGGCGGTGCGCACGTATGCTGACGCGGTGACAGCGGACCTCTCCGGTGCCCCGGCGCACCTGCCC
Organism: Actinomycetales bacterium; assembly: GCA_051960855.1. Taxonomy (GTDB): domain Bacteria; phylum Actinomycetota; class Actinomycetes; order JAJZTN01; family JAJZTN01; genus JBQCDV01. Next base: position 32,289 of record JBQCDV010000173.1, on the reverse strand, counting down.
AGCGGCCTCGACATCAGCACGTTCTGCGCCGGGATCCGGCCTCAGGACGACCTGTACCGCCACGCCAACCAGACTTTGATGGAGCGGCACCCGATCCCCGCCGACCGCGCCGTCGACGGTGCCTTTGCCAGCCTCCGCGACCAGTCGGAGCAGCAGCTGCGGGACATCTGCGCGGCTCTGGCCGACGGCGACACGGCGAGCGACCTCGGCGCTCACGTGGCAGCGATCGGCACCACCCAGCAGCGGCAGCAGATCGGCGACCTCTACGCCAGCTTCCTCGACGAGGAGCGCGTGGAGGCCCTCGGCATCGAGCCCATCCGCTCGGACCTCTCGCGGGTCGCCGACGTCGAGGACGTGACGACGTTCGTGCGGCTGCTCGGTGAGCTTCAGCGTCAAGGAGTCGGCGGCGCGTTCGCCTACTACGTGTCGACGGACGCAGAGAACTCGGAGCGCTACGCCAGCCACCTCTACCAGGGCGGCCTCGGCCTGCCGGACGAGGCCTACTACCGCGAGGAGGGCTTCGCACCGCTGCGCGAGGCCTACGTCGGCCACGTCGCCCGGATGCTCGGGCTCGTCGGGATGGACGGCGACGAGGCGTCCGCCGCGGCTGGGCAGGTGCTGGACCTCGAGACCCGCATTGCAGCACTGCACTGGGACCGCGTGCGCAACCGGGACGCTCGCGCCACCTACAACCTGCTGACCCGCGAGGAGCTGACTCAGCAGTCGCCGGGCATCCCGTGGCAGACCTGGCTGGACGGCTTCGGAGCTGACGCCACGATCCTCGACGAGGTCATCGTCGCCCAGCCGTCGTTCTTCGCCGCCCTCGGCGACCTGCTCGTCGATGCCGAGCTGCCCGCGTGGCGGCACTGGCTCACCTACCACCTGGTGTCGGCAGCGGCCCCATACCTGAGCCACGACCTCGTCTCCGCCAACTTCGACTTCTACGGGCGCACGCTGACCGGCGCCCAGGAGCTGCGGGCACGCTGGAAGAGGGCCGTCGCCCTGGTCGACGGCGCCCTCGGCGAGTCGGTCGCGCAGTACTACGTCGCGCTGCACTTCCCGCCGGCGGCCAAGTCGCGCATGGAGCAGCTCGTCGCCAACCTGCTCGAGGCCTACCGCGAGAGCATCAGCGCGTTGGACTGGATGGGCGAGGACACTCGGGCGCGAGCCCTGGAGAAGCTGTCGAAGTTCACGCCGAAGATCGGCTACCCCGACCAGTGGCGCGACTACTCGGGGCTGGAGATCCGGCGCGACGACCTCGTCGGCAACGTCAAGCGCTCCACGGCGTTCGAGATGAACCGGATGCTGGACAAGCTCGGCAAGCCGGTCGACAAGGGCGAGTGGTTCATGACGCCTCCGACCGTCAACGCCTACTACAACCCCACCGCCAACGAGATCGTCTTCCCGGCCGGCATCCTGCAGCCGCCGTTCTTCGACGTCGCCGCCGACGACGCGGTCAACTACGGCGCCATCGGAGCCGTCATCGGCCACGAGATCGGGCACGGCTTCGACGACCAGGGCTCGCGCTACGACGGCGACGGCAACCTGCGGGACTGGTGGACCGAGGCCGACCGTGAACGGTTCGAGGAGAAGACGCGCGCCTTGATTGCGCAGTACGACGCCCTCGAGCCGGCCGAGACGCCAGGGCAGCACGTCAACGGCAGCCTCACGATCGGCGAGAACATCGGCGACCTCGGGGGGCTCGGCATCGCCTACAAGGCCTATCGCATCTCCCTCGACGGCAGCGAGCCGCCGGTCATCGACGGCCTGACGGGGTGGCAGCGGCTCTTCCTCGGCTGGGCCGTGGCCTGGCGCACGTCGATCCGCCCCGAGGAGGCCGCGCGGCGCCTGCAGGTCGACCCTCACTCCCCGGCGGAGTTCCGGTGCAACCAGGTCGTCCGCAACCTGGATGAGTTCTACGACGCCTTCGACGTGCAGCCAGCCGACGCGCTCTGGCTCAGCCCGGAGCAGCGCGTCCAGATCTGGTAGACAGCCCGGAAGCGCCGGCGGTGGCTGCCGCCGGCGCTTCTGCGCCTCATTTCACGGTGCGGCGGGCAACACCAGCCGGAACGTCGTCCCGTCCGCCCCCGTCCGCTCGACACGCAGGTCGCCGTCGTGCCGATGGGCAACAGACTGGGCGAGCGAGAGTCCGAGGCCGTAGGACCGTCGCCCCGCGCGCGCATCTCCCGAGTGGAACCGCCGGAAGATGTCGTCGTCGTTCGCGGCATTGATCCCGCTGCCGGTATCCGTCACATCGACGTGAACGCTGCCCGCGTGCTGCCGCCCCACAGCATTGCGAGGCCCTCGACCGCTCGTCTCGCCGTGGCCAATCGTCACAGTGACGCTCCCTCCGCTCGGCGTGTGCGTCACAGCGTTGTCGAGCAGCGCAAGCAAGGCGCGGCGCAGGGCGATGTCAGCGCCTAGGACGACGGCAGGAGTGCCGGGGACGAGCCGTAGCTCGACACCAGCCGACGTCGCATGACCCCGTACCGCCTCGACTACCTCGCGTGCCAGCTCCTGAAGCTCCAGCCGCCGCCAGGCGCTGGGGTCACGTGGCTCCGCGGACAGCATCAGGTCCTCCACGGTGTCCACGAGGCGGGCGGTGTCACGAGACACGGCCTCAGCCTCGGCCTGCGCGCGAGGCGAGACGCCTGGCTGACCAGAGCTGCGGAGAGACCGGGCGAGCAGCTGCACCCGCGTCGACAGCACGGTGAGCGGAGCGCGCAGCTCGTGGCTGGCGTCGGCGACGAACTGCCGTTGCAGCGTCAGCGCCTCCACCAGTGGTGCCACCGCCCGTCTGGCGAGCACGCGTCCGAGCACCCCCGACAGCAGCAGACCGACCAGGCCGACCAGCCCGAGAGTGACGATGGTCCTACCCTGCTCCTCGCGCTGGCGAGAGACGTCGGTGATCGCCGCGACGACGTGTCCGTCGCGGGCCTGCTCGTAGACCCGGAACCGCTGTTCCCTCACCTCGACGTTGGCGTAGCGCCCTGCGACGGCAGCGGGCGAGAGCATCGACGGGACGGGGAAGGACGGCGGCAGGCCCGGGGAGGTCGACCAGCCCTTCTGCTGGCGAATTGCGAGCCACGTGCCGGCGGGCGGGTCGACCACATCGTCAGCGGTGGCGACGGCGCGGCGCAGCAGGGAGTCGGTCGACTGCAGCTGCTGCCGCAGGCTCAGCACCGCGACGACAGCGAGCAGCACAACGACGACCAGGGCGACCAGGGCAGCCGTCTGGAGGGCCAAGCGTCTGGTGCTGCGGCGCAGCAGTGCGGCATCCGTCGCCGACAGCCACGTTGAGCTGGCGGCGGGCGCGGGACCAGGGCGTCGGCTCACAGCCGTCCCAGGGTGTAGCCGAGTCCGCGCACGGTCCGCACCACGCCGCGTCCCAGCTTGCGGCGGACGTAGTGGACGTAGGTCTCGACGACGGCCTCGGACTCCGCGTCGTCGAAGACACGGTCGAGAAGCTCATCCCGGGAGAAGACACGGCGCGGTGCGCGGGCGAGGACCTCCAGCAGTCGCGTCTCCCGGGCAGACAGCGCCACTGTCGACCCGTCGGCGCAGGCGACGGCCTGGCTCCCGACGTCGAGCCGCGCGCCGTCCCCCAGACTCACCATCGCGGAGTCGTCGTGGTGGCGGCGTCGTAACGCGCGCAGGCGGGCGAGCAGCTCCTCGACGTCGAAGGGCTTGACCAGGTAGTCCTCCGCTCCCGCGTCGAGACCTTCGACCCGGTCGGCGACCGTGCCGCGCGCGGACAGGATGAGTGCGGGCGCCGTTCGCCCGGACTGTCGCAGGCGGCGCAGCAGGTCGACGCCCTCAACCGCGGGCAGCCCGCGGTCGATCACGAACAGGTCGAACTCGCGGGCGAGCCCGAGGTGCAGCCCCCGCTGCCCGTCAGGGGCCCACTCGACCGCGTACCCTTCCTCGCTCAGGAGGGTCTCGAGCAGGACGGCAAGCTCGCGGTCGTCCTCTACGAGCAGCAGGGCGGGATGCTCCACGAGGGCATTGTGGCCGCTAGTTCCTCAGCCGGCCGACCTCACCGCCGTGCCGACGCGAGGTCGGCCTCATCCGTGTCGACCATCGGCTCCGAGCGCAGTGCCGCAATAGCGAGCAGGACGAGCAAGACCTCGACGACGAGGCTCACCACGCCGAGCGGCTCCAGCCAGGCGCCCTTGTCATCGGCGTAGTGCGGCAGCCCGGTGGAGCGGGAGAGCACGTACCCGACGAGGGGCCCGAGCCCCACGCCACCGGCGAGCAGCCAGCTACCGCGCATGTGCCGGCGCGCCGGAGTGAGCAGGGCGATCGCGACGACGACCCCGGTCAGCTCGAGCAGCCAGTACCCGACCTGGACGTAAGGCGGGGTCTTGCTGCCGGGCAGGCCGCCTTGGTCGACAACGTGGATGAGTGCGACGGCAAGAGCAAGCAGCGCCCCGACGATGCGCGAGGGCCAGCGGTGAGCGGTCATGTGAGAGCTCCAGGGGTAGCCAGGGGAACGGGGACCTCCCGAATCTCGCCACCGATCCTTGGAGACGCCTGGGAGATAGCCGCCGGAGGCAAAACCGTGCCGGGAACCAACGAATCTCCAGACAGGAAGGAGGTCGAGGCAAGGCGGGACCTTCGTCGGTAATCCGGCCGAGCGCTGGCGGCGCAGAGTGGGAGTGAAGGGAGATGGCAGTCATGACCACAACCAGCACCACCACGGGACACTCACGGTCCAGGGGCCGCATCGTCATCGGAATTGACGGCAGCGAGGCGTCCACGGCCGCTCTGCGGTGGGCCGCCGCGCAGTCACGGCTGACGGGCTGCGCGCTCGACCTCGTGTCCGTGTACTCACCCGCGGCGGAGGTCGCTTACGGCTTCGGCACGGCGGGATTCAGCGCGCTGTCGCTCGACGAGCTGGACAAGGCGGCCCGTGAGCTGCTCGACGAGGCGAGGGCGCTCCTGCCCGCCGACCTCGACGCAGCAGTCACCACCGCCACCGTTTGTGACGCCTCCGCGTCACGAGCACTGACACAGGCCAGCGCAGGAGCGACTCTGCTCGTCGTTGGAGCGCACCGGCGGATCGGGTTCGGCATGCTCGGCTCTACAGCGGTCGCCTGCCTCAAGCACGCGAAGACCCCTGTCGTGGTGGTCCCTGCACCAGCGGCGGCCCCTGACGAGGACGTCACTCTCGCGCTGCTCGAGGCCGAGCTGCAGTCCTGACGGCGTCCAGCTTTCCCTCGGCGTCCCCTGCGGCAGGGTCCTGGCCACGGCGCCGGGCTCGCAGCCTCCGTTGCCCTAGGCTGACGGCACGGGCCTCGCGCCCGGGCCTCTAGCTCAATGGGCAGAGCAGCGGACTTTTAATCCGCGGGTTGTGGGTTCGAGTCCCACGGGGCCCACCAACCAGCCGCCCCGACGAGCCAGTTGGCCACCAGCAGGCCGAGCGCGTACCTGCCCAGCAGGCAGAGTGCCTATCTGCCCAGCAGGCCAAGCGCCGCGTCGACGATCGCCGTGGTGTCGATCCCGTGCAGGGCGTAGGCCTCGTCCACGCTCGTCGACTGCCCGAAGTCTGTGACTCCCAGGCACTTGATCCGGTCACCCCGTGCTCCGGCAAGGAAGGCCAGGGTGTGGGGATGCCCATCCTGCACGGTGACCAGCGGAGCGGGTGTCTCCGGCGGGAAGAGTTCGTCCAGGATCGAGCCGCCCTGGCCACGGTCGCGTGACCCGCGTTGCTGGAATGAGCGGAAGATCAAGTCGGCGCTCGTCAAGCAGACGATGCCCACCGCAATTCCTTGCGCGGCAAGCACTTCCGCCGCTGACACGGCCTCAGGGACGACCGCTCCGACCACGACGAGCGTGACGTCGTCCTGACCAGCCGGGTGCGAGCTCAGCCGGTACCCACCGGCCACAGCCTGGCGACGGCGGCGTTCGAGAAGGACGGGGTCCTCGGGCAGCCGCGCGAGCTGCGGGTCGATGGGACGGGTCGACAACCGGAAGTAGGACGACGTGCCGCCAGGGATGCCGACGAGGCTCATCGCGTGCAGGAAGCACCACTCCAGGTCCTGGGCGAAGGCCGGTTCCCAGGCGATACAGCTCGGCTGCTCGAGGCCGATGGACGGCGTGGTGATCGACTGGTGGGCGCCGCCCTCGGGGGCGAGGGTGACACCGGAGGGGGTGCCGACGAGGATCGACTGTCCCCCGGCGTACATCCCGTAGGACCACGGCTCCAGCGCCCGGCCGACGAAGGGGTCGTAGAGCGTGGCCACGGGGATCAGCCGCTCCCCCCACCGCGACCACGTGGTGCCGAGCTCGCCGAGCAGCCCCACCAAGTTGGTCTCCGCGATGCCGAGCTCGACGTGCTGCCCCGTCTCTGACTCCGCCCACCGCAGCACCCGCTCGGCGTCGTCCGCGAACCAGTCCCGCCGCTTCCTCACCGACCACACGCCGGTCTTGTTGATCCAGCCGCCGAGATTGGTCGACGAGGCGACGTCGGGGCTGCAGGTCACGACGCGGGCGGCGGCTTCGGGTGCGTCCCGGACCAGGTCGGCGAGCAGCCGACCAAGCGCGGCCTGGGTCGAGCCGGGCTTGCGGTGGGCGTGACCGAGCGAGGTGGGCACCTTCACCGGCGGCGTCGTGCCCATCACGGAACGCCGCAGCGTCGCCCCCCGAGCGCGGCACAGCTCGGCCTCCGGCGACCCTGGGGCGAAGGTCTGCCACGGGTCCGCTGCGCTGACCCCGGAGAAGTCCGCCAGCTGCCGGAGCTGCTCCTCGGTCAGCAGCGCGGAGTGGTTGTTGGGGTGGGCCTCCGTCGCCAGGCCCCTGCCCTTGACCGTGTAGGCGAAGACCACGGTGGGCCGGTGGTCGTCCACGGAGTCGAAGGTGTCGGTCAGCAGGCCCAGGTCGTGGCCACCGAGGTCCCGGACGGCGGCGGCGAGCTGCGCGGGCTCGAGCGACTCCACGAGGTCGCGCAGTACCGGTGACGACTGCCCGGCGAGGACACGCTCGCCGACCTCGTCCGGTCGCACGCGCAGCATCCGCTGGTACTCCTCGTTGGGCATGTCCTCCAGCCGACGCCGCAGCTCGTCGCCGCCGGGCCGGTCGAACAGCTCGGAGATCAGCCGTCCCCACTTCAGCGTGATGACCTCCCATCCCGCAGCGGTGAACATCCCCTGCAGACGAGCGATCTGGATGTCGGGCACGACCCGGTCGAGAGACTGGCGGTTGAGGTCGACGACCCAGAGCAGCTCCCCCAGCGAGGCCACCTGGGGGTCGGCGACGGCCTCCCAGATGGCGCCCTCGTCGAGCTCGGCGTCACCGACGAGGCTGATGAAGCGTCCGGCCGTGGCCACCTCGGGGAAGTGCGACTTCAGGTACCGATGGGCCATCGCGGCCCACAGCGCCGCGGTCGCACCGATCCCGACCGAGCCGGTGGAGAAGTCGACGGTGTCGGGGTCCTTCAGCCGGCTCGGGTAGCTCTGCAGCCCGCCCTTGGCGCGCAGCGTCGTCAGGTACTTCGGATCGAGGTCGCCGAGCAGGTAGTTGATAGCGTGCAACACCGGCGAGGCGTGCGGCTTAACCGAGACTCTGTCCTCCTGCCGCAGCGAGTGGAACCACAGCGCCACCATCAGGTCGACCATCGACGCCGATGACGCCTGGTGCCCACCGACCTTGACGCCGCTGCTGTTGGGCCGTCCCCGGTTGGCCGCATCGACGATCGCCGTCGAGAGCCACAGCACCCGCTGCGAGATCGACCGCAGGAGCTCCACGTCCGTGGTGGCGTGGGTCTGGACGGGCACGGCGGTCATCGCAAGAGCTCCCATGGACGTCGTTGTCGCGGGCGAGGCGTAGACATCCTGCACAGCCACAACGGAGAACGCCGCGTCGGCCGGTGCAGAGGCTGCGGCAGCATGGCCCTGTGACCTCTCCCCGGATCCCGGCGCTTCTCCCCTCACAGCTGCCGATCGTGGCCGCGCCCATGGCCGGCGGTCCCTCGACCGTCGCCCTCGCAGCAGCCGTGTCCGAGGCGGGCGGCTTCCCCTTCCTGGCCGCCGGCTACAAGACCGTGGCGGCGATGACGGGTGAGGTCGCCCAGCTGCGCCAGTCGACGGACTCGTTCGGCGTCAACGTCTTCGTCCCCAACGGACTCAGCGTCGACCCTGCGGCCTACGCCGCCTACCGGGAGACGCTGCTCCCACTGGCCGAGGAGCTGGGCGCGAGCCTGCCCGAGACGCCGGTGGAGGACGACGACTGCTACGCCGACAAGCTGGACGCCCTCGTCAGCGATTCCGTCCCCGTGGTGTCCTTCACCTTCGGCATCCCCGGGGCCGCCGACGTGAGGCGCCTCCAGCGAGCTGGCTCGACCGTCCTCGCGACCGTGACGCACGTGGACGAACTGACGGCGGCGGAAGAGGCCGGAGTCGACGGCGTCGTGGTGCAGGGACCGCGGGCCGGTGCGCACAGCGGCACCTCTCAGCCGACGCGTCCACTCGTCGACCGCCCCACCTCCGGACTCGTGGCCGAGCTTCGGGCGGTGTCGACCCTGCCGTTCGTCGCGGCTGGAGGAGTCGACGGCCCGAACGGCGTCGCGACGCTACTCGCCGCCGGTGCGCAGGCCGTCGCCGTCGGGACCCTCCTGCTGCGCACCGACGAGTGCGGCGCCTCGCAGGTGCAGAAGGACGCCCTGGCCGACCCGGAACTTCGTGAGACGGTGATGACGCACTGCTTCACCGGTCGCCCCGCCCGCGCTCTGCGCAACGCCTTCGTCGATCGCTATGCCGCCGCTGCGCCGTTCGGCTATCCGGCCCTGCACCACCTGACGCGTGACCTGCGCCGCGCGGCCACCCGGCAGGGCCGGCAGCAGGACGTGAACCTGTGGGCCGGCACCGGCTATCGCAGTGCGCGACCGGGTCCGGCCGGTGACGTCATTCGCGGCCTCGCCGGGGCTCTCTGACGCCGCAATTCCCCGACACCGCAATTGCTGACGCCGCAATTCTCTGACGCCGCAATTCTCTGACGCAGGCGCAGGAGGGCAGGGGGAGGCCCCGCCGCGACGGGGGATGCACAGCGGGGCCTCGTGGTGCCAAACGTAGTGGCGCCGAGCAGTCCAGGACAGGGATACGGCCCAGTTTCCACGATCATTTTCGTCAACGCCGCGGCACCCAGTCAGACCTCGACGGCTGTGCCCATGACGACCGTGCGGTCCGGGGGGAGCCCGAAGACGTCGGCCGGGTTAGCGGCGTTGCGGGCGATGGCGGTGAAGAGGGCCGCGCGCCACTTCGGGATCTCACTGCGCCGCGAGCGCTGCAGGGTCGCCCGCGAGAGGAAGTAGGACGCCCCGTCGGGGTCGAAGTGCAGCAGCTCCGGATGCAGCTCGCGGGCGTTGCGCAGTGCCGTCGGGATGTGCGGCTCGTCGGAGAAGCCGTAGCGGATCGTGATGTGCACGATGCCGTCGTCGTCGTAGCCGAGGTCGTCGACGCTCACCTGTCCCTCGCCGCGGACATGAGGGATGTTCTCCGCGACCGCCGAGACGATGACCACCTGCTCGTGCAGGACATGGTTGTGCTCGAGGTTGGCTCGCAGCGCGAGGGGCGTCGTCTCCTTGGTGGGGTGGGGGAAGACGGCCGCGCCTGGCACCCGCTGCACCTGCTCCTCGTGGATCCGGGCGACGAACTCGCTCATCGGGCCCTCGATGCCCACGCGGTTAGCCGTCACGATCTCCCGGCCGCGCTGCCACGTCGTCATGATCGTGAAGACCATGAGGGCGATGAGCAACGGCAGCCAGCCGCCGTGGAAGACCTTCGCGATGTTGCCGAAGAAGAACGTCCCCTCCACGCCGAGGAAGACGACCCCGGTCACCACCAGGCGCCACAGGGGCCACCGCCACAGCACCTTCGCCAGGGCGAGCAGCAGCACGGTGTCGATGAGCAGGGCTCCGGTGACAGCGATCCCGTACGCGGTTGCCAGGCGCGTCGAGGACTCGAACGCGAGCACCAGCAGCAGCACGCCGACGTAGAGCGCGGCGTTGACGCCGGGCAGGTAGACCTGGCCCGCGGTCTCCTCGCTGGTCTGGTGCACCCGCAGCGGGGGCAGCAGGCGGAGCTGCGCGGCCTGACGCGTCACCGAGAACGCGCCGGAGATGACGGCCTGGGAGGCGATGACCGTGGCGGCCGTCGCGAGGATGACCATGGGCAGTCGCGCCCAGTCCGGCAGCAGCAGGAAGAACGGGTTCGCCTTGGCCGCTGGGTCCCGCAGGATCAGCGCGGCCTGGCCGAGGTAGTTGAGGGTCAGGGCTGGAAAGACGACGAGGAACCACGCCCGCTGGATCGGCGGCCGACCGAAGTGCCCCATGTCGGCGTAGAGCGCCTCGGCTCCCGTGATGCACAGGACGACCGCACCCATGGCGATGAAGGCGATGCCGGGGCGCTCGAGAAAGAACGCGAGAGCGTAGGTCGGGAGCAGCCCCCGCAGGACATTGGGCTGGCGCACGACCTCGGCGAGACCGGCAATGGCCAGCGCGGTGAACCACAGCACCATCACCGGCCCAAAGAACGCGCCGACGCGGTGCGTGCCGAAGCGCTGCACCGCGAACAGCCCGGTGAGGATCACCACCGCCAGCGGAACGACGAGATGCGACAGGGCCGGAGCGGCGACGTTCAGACCCTCGACAGCCGACAGCACCGAGATCGCGGGGGTGATCAGCGAGTCGCCGTAGAACAGAGACGCACCGAGGACACCGAGGATGAGCACCGGTCCGGCGCGCCCCACCACCGGGCGGTGCATGACACGACGCACGAGGGCGGTCAGCGCCATCACGCCGCCCTCTCCCTCGTTGTCGGCGCGCATGACGACGGAGACGTACTTGATGGACACGACGAGCGTGACCGACCAGACAACGAGGGAGATGACCCCGAGGACGTCGGTCTCGTTGGCGCGCACCGCGCCGCCGTCGAGCGCGAAGACGGTCTGCATCGAGTACAGCGGGCTGGTGCCGATGTCGCCGAAGACGACACCCAGCGCGGCCAGCACGAGCGCGGGGCCGGTGCCGTGCGCGTCATGGCCCCGGCCGCCAGCGCGGGCACGCCCACGCGAAACGCCACTCACAGTCGACAACCCCACACTCCCGCCACCGAGAAAACCGTCCCGCCGTCGACTGTCCTACGCTCAGCGCTCGTGGCAGACACGATGCGCTGGGGCATTCTCTCGACAGGTCGGATCGCGGCGTCGTTCGTGCGCGCCCTGCACCTGGTCGACGACGCAACGGTAACGGCCGTGGGCAGCAGGTCCGCGGAGGGAGCGGCCCGTTTCCTCGCCGAGCATGCGGACGTCCTCCCTCCTGGCGTCCACGGCCACGGCAGTTACGACGATCTCGTCGCTGACCCCGACGTCGACGTCGTGTACGTCGCGACGCCCCACCCGCTGCACGCCCAGGAGGCACTGCGGGCGTTGCGAGCCGGCAAGCATGTGCTGCTCGAGAAGCCATTCACCCTGAACGCCGTCGAGGCGCAGCAGGTCGTGGACGAGGCGCGCTCGCGCGGGCTGTTCCTCATGGAGGCGATGTGGACGCGCTTTCTGCCGCACATCGTGCGGGTGCGCGAGCTCCTGGCGAACGGCGCAGTCGGGGATCTCGTGTGCCTGACAGCCGACCACGGTCAGTGGTTCGCGCCGGACCCGGACCATCGCATCTTCGCGCCCGAGCTCGGCGGGGGTGCTCTGCTGGACCTGGGGATCTACCCGGTGTCGTTCGCGTCGCTGGTCCTCGGCGACCCCACACGGGTGCGGGCAGTCGCGACTCCGGCCTTCACCGGCGTGGACGGGACCACCTCTGTCGTGCTCGAGCATGACGGGGGCGCGCAGGCGGTCCTCACCACCACGTCACTCGCCGCCACCGCGAACGTGGCCGTCATCAGCGGCACCGAGGGTCGCATCGAGGTCGACCGCACCTGGTACCGGCCCACGACGTTCCGTCTCGTGTCACGGGACGGCGAGGTGCTCGAGGAGTGGCAGCGCGTCGACGAGCATGGGCTGCGCTTCCAGGCCATGGAGGTCGCAGCGTGCATCCGCGCTGGCCGAACCGAGAGCGACGTCATGAGCCTGGACGAGACCGTCCGCATCATGCAGACGCTGGACGAGGTGCGCCGCCAGATCGGGCTGACCTACCCCGGCGAGACGTCGCCGGGGCAGCCAGCCTAATCGCCGCGGTGGGGTAGCGCAGGGCTAGCCGCCCAGCAGGCCGCCGAGGCCACCGCCGCCGGTGAAGCGGGAGATGAGGTCCTGAGGGCTGATGCCCAGCTGCTCGAGCAGGTTCTTGTGCTGCTCGGGGTCGACCTTGTCCGGCAGCTCTTTCTGCGCCTGCTGCGCCTTCTCGTTGTCCCCGCGCGAGCGGAGCAGGTCCAGGATCTGATCCTTGTCGATCTGCATGCGTGACTCCTCGTCGTGACGTATGGACGCGCGCATTCAGCGCCCTTCGCGTTCTGCCCTTCCCGTTCTGCCTTTCCCGTTCTCACGGCCACGACTCCCGCCTTCTCCTGACCTGCCTGCTCCTGACCTGCCTGCTCCTGACCTGCTTTCGGTTTCGCAGCGCGGGGTTCGGTCACAACCGGGGGGTTCGCGGGACCGGCTCGAGCCCGGATTCCGCTGCGTCCGCAACGACCGACGCAAGGAGACCGCTTCGATGAGCGACTCGACGACCAGCCCCACCACCACGACAACCCCGGGCGTCACCTCGACCCCCGGCAGCAGTGCTCCCGACGGCACAGCCGGCGGCGCTGCCACCGCAACCGCTTCGGCCGCCAAGGAGCACGGAGCGGCCGTAGCGCAGACCGCGAAGGGCGACGCTCAGCAGGTCGCCGGCACGGCCATGGACCAGGCCAAGCAGGTCATGCAGGAGTCGACCGACCAGGCTCGGCACCTCCTGGACGAGGCCAAGAGCCAGGGCCAGGAGCAGGCGATGCAGCAGAAGCAGCGCGCTGCCGACGGCCTGCGGTCAGTCGCCCAGGAGCTGCAGACCATGGCGGGCCACTCCGGTCAGCAGGGAATTGCCACCAACGCCGCTCGGCAGGCCGGGCAGCGACTCGACCACGCTGCTCGCTGGTTGGAGCAGCATGAGCCCCAGGACCTGGTCGAGGAAGTCCGGGGCTTCGCACGGCGCAAGCCCGGGACGTTCCTGCTCGGCGCGGCCCTGGCCGGCGTCGTCGCCGGACGGCTGTTCCGCGGCACGAAGGATGCCTCCAGCAGCGGCGTCACCGCCGCGGGCAACCCCAACGACTCTCGCCTTCCGGTGACGACCGGTACGACCGGTACGCCCGGCTACGGCAGCGCGGGCTACGCCACTCCCGGCTACGGGACGGACGAGCTCCCTCGCACCGAGCCTGGCACCGACGACCTCGTCGTCGATCTGACTGACGAGCGCTCCACCGCGGTGCCCCCGCTGACCGAGCCCGGACTGACCCCGGCGGGGATGACCGACCCCCTCGTCGAGGAGCCCGTGGGTGACCGACCCCGCGGGGAGCGCGGGCTGGGAGGGACGCCACTGTGAGCAGCAGCTATCCCGGACGGCACGCCGGTGCCGGCGCCGACCCCGCCGGCGGCTCGGGTGGACCCGGCGCCACCGCCTTCGAGCCGGGCGCCGCCTACCAGACCGACGCCGGCTACGAGCCGCGCGCGCAGTACGAGTCCAGCAACCAGAGCGTCGGCGAGCTCATGAGCAAGGTCGCCTCCGACCTGTCGACCCTCATCCGCCAGGAGGTCGCGCTCGCCAAGGCCGAGCTGTCGCAGGAGGCGACCAAGACTGGCAAAGCTGCCGGCATGGTTAGCGGCGCGGGCCTCGCCGGGTACTTCGTGCTCCTGTTCCTCTCGCTGGCGCTGACCGGGGCGCTCGCCGCGGTCATGCCCTTCGGGTGGGCAGCCCTGATCGTCGCAGCCATCTGGGCCATCATCGCCGCGGTCCTGTTCGCGAAGGGCCGCAGCACCTTCCGTCAGGTGCACCCGAAGCCGGAGCGCACGATCGAGACGATCAAGGAGACGCCGCAGGCGCTCGACCTCCGCGACCGTCCCACGTCGCCGAGCGGCACGACCACCACCCCCACCACCAACCCCACCACGAGCGCGAGCCGGACTGGAGGCACCCATGGCTGAGGACCCTGACGTCATCCGTCAGCAGATCGAGACGACCCAGGGCCGGCTCGGCACGGATGTCGACGCCCTTGCCGACAAGGTGTCGCCGAGCCGCGTCGTGTCCCGCCGCGTCGAGCGGGCCAAGGGGGCAGTCTCAGGAGTGAAGGAGCGCGTGATGGGCAGCGCCCACGACACCACGTCCAGCGTGACCTCCACGACGAGCTCGGCGGCGCACTCCGTGAGTGACCGAGCCAGCGACGTCGCGCAGTCGGCGTCCTCTGCTGTCTCCTCTGCGCCGCAGGCCGCAACGCAGAAGACGCAGGGCAACCCACTCGCCGCCGGGCTGATCGCCTTCGGGGTCGGGTGGTTGGCGTCCTCGCTGATTCCCAGCAGCTCGAAGGAGCAGCAGGCGGCAATGGCCGCGAAGGACAAGGCCCAGGAGGTCGCGGGACCGGTCAAGGAGCAGCTGTCGCAGTCCGCAAGCGAGGTCAAGGAGCAGCTGCGCGAGCCGGCCCAGCAGGCTGTGGAGTCGGTGAAGGGCACGGCGCAGGAGGCGGCGAGCACGGTGCAGGACGAAGCCCGCCAACGCGCGCAGCACACCGCCGGCGAAGCCGAGCAGCACACGCACGACCTGCGGGAGCAGGCTCGCGAGCAGGTCTCTGGCAACCGGTAGCTCGAGCGGCACAACAGGCGGAACCGCGGCCGGACGGGCCGCGTCCAAGGGCCATGACTTCCAGTCTCTGGTCCCGTGGACGCAGGCTCGTCCGGCCGCGCTGGCTTCTGGCGGTGGCGAGCCTGGTCGCCTTGGTCGCCCTCGTCGCCTCCTGCTCCAGCAGCTCCGGCAGCTCCAGCGGCACCTCTAGCGGTGCCAGCGGTGTCTCTGCCCCGGACGTGGCGGCTGACAGCGGGGGCAACGCCGCCTCGGGCGGTGGTTTTGCTGGCCCCGCGATGGGTGTCGACGAGTCGGCCGGCAAGGCTTCCACCGGTGCTGGCAGCTCCGGCAGCGACGGCAGTGGCAGCAGTAGCAGCAGTAGCAGCAGTGGAAGCTCCGGCAGCAGCGACGGCAGTGGCAGTGGTGACACAGTCGTGCCGGGCGCGAACCGGGCGGTGATTCGCACCGCCAGCCTGACCCTCCAGGTGCGCGACGTGCCGGCGGCCATGCGCCAGGTCGAGCAGATCGCCTCCGCCGCCTACGGTTTCGTCTCTGACGAGCAGGGCTCGGGCGACACGCCGAGCAGCAGGAAGGACAGCGCGAGCAGCTCCGGCTCCGGCTCTGATGACAGTCAGGCGAGCGTGACGCTGCAGGTGCCCGGCGAGCGATTCGAGTCGGTCATCACCGACCTCGGTGCGCTGGGCAAGCGGCTGTCGGTGCGGCGCAGCGAGCGCGACGTGACGGGGCAGGTCGCGGACCTGGACAGCCGCCTGGCGACGATGCAGGCGAGCGTCGCCCGCGTCCGAGCACTCCTGGCGAAGGCGACGACCGTCGGCGAGATCGTCAATGTCGAGGGTGAGTTGACCAAGCGTGAGGCGGAGCTGGAGTCGATGCAGGCCCAGCGCAAGGCGCTCGGTTCGCAGGTGGACTACGCCACCATCAGCGTGGCGCTCTTCGGGCCGGCCGCCGCGCCACCAGTCGAGAAGCCGGAGCCGACAGGCTTCCTCGGTGGGCTGCAGCGCGGGTGGGACGCCTTCGTGAGCATGACGGTGGTGCTGCTGACTGCGCTCGGCGCTGTGCTGCCGTTCGCGATCGTCCTTGTCCCTCTGGCATTCCTGGGCAGGTGGCTGCTCCGGCTGCAGCGCCGGCGCCTGCAGTCAACGGCTCACACCGAGACGGCGGGGACTGCGACGTAGGTCTCGCCACGCTCCAGGTAGCGCACCACCGGGCCGAAGCCGTTCTCCTTCGCTAGCCGGTCGAAGTCGGAGATGGGGCTGGTGAAGATGCGGTAGTCGTCGTAGTGGATGGGGATGGCGCGTCGCGGCTGGATCGTGCGTAGCGCGCCGACTCCCTGCTCGGCATCCATGGTCAGCAGCACGGGGCCGAGCTTCGTCCCGCCCAGGTGCAGCAGGCACAGGTCGATGTCGGAGAACGTGGCCGAGACCTCGGCGACAGCGCTCGTCAGCAGGGTGTCGCCGGTGATGTAGATGCGCAACCGCCGCCGCCCCGCCCACGACAGGTCGAGTACGGAGCCCATGACATCGGGCAGCGCCTTAGCCACCGGTCCTGGACCATGCTGGCCCGGCACCGAGGTGATGGCGATCTCGGCGTCGCCCCGGACGATGCGCTGGATCGACCAGGTGCTCATGCCGACGGCCTCGCGAAAGCCTTGCTTGGCAACCTTTTTGGCCGCCTGCTTGGTCGTCAGGATCGGCAGGTCCTTGGGCAGCTGCCGTCGCGCGACGGAGTCCCAGTGGTCGCCGTGCAGATGAGACAGGACGACCGCGTCCAATGGCGGCAGGTCGTCGATCGACATGGCCGGGTTCTTGGTGCGGATCGTGAAGAGGCCGTAGCCGATCGACGCCGGCATCCCCGCATGCAGGAAGTTGGGGTCGGTCAGCAGCGTCAGTCCGCCCCACTCGATCAGGACAGTCGCGTTGCCGATGAAGGTGATGCGCGCGCCTGCAGGGTCCCCGGCACCGGTCGGTGTCGCGAACTCAGGCAGGACCAGGTCACCCGGCTCCCGGATCTCGCTCACGTCTGCCTCCTGCCCGTGATTGCCGACAGACAACCTCCGGGTATGGCCCGGCCGTGCCCCGACGTCTCGGCCCTCTTGTGATCATCGTTCCGGGGTTGGGCGTCCGGCGCTACCTCCAAGGTTGCGCCGAGGCCCTCGCCACCGCAGGGGCCGAGGTGCACCTGCTGCCCGGGCCCGGGTCCCGCGGGGTGCCGAGCGACGTGGTCGCCTACGGTGGCGCGGTCGCTGCGCGCGTCCGCGCGCTGATCCCCGAACGGCGCAAGCCCGTCCCCGAACGCCGCCGCGTCCTGCTCGTCGGTCACAGCATGGGCGCGCAGGTGGTGGCCGAGGCCGCGCGCGAGCTGGGCAGTGAGGCGGGGACCGAGGCCGGAGCCGACCTGCACGTCATGCTCGTGGGTGCGACCTTCGACTCTCGGTTCCGCTCGCTGGCGCACGCTGGAGCCGTCTTCGCCTCGCTGACTCTCCGGTCCCGGCTCGACGTGCTGCGGCTGCTGGTGCCCGACTGGCTGCGCTCCGGCCCGGTCCGGCTGACGCTGGCGACCCTGTCCGCCTGGGCTCACCGGATCGACGATGCCGTCGCTGTCCTGCCTGCCGCAGCACGGCTCACGGTGGTCCGGGCAGAGCGGGACAGCCTCGCGGGCCTCCCCTGGTGCACCCGGCTCGCCGCACGGGGGGACGGCGTCGCTGTGGACCTTGTCGGCCGGGACCACACGTGGCCGTGGGCCCACGCGGACGAGCTGGTGGAGCTCTGTGACCTCAAGCAGGCGCGGTGTGCCTCTTCGTGAGTTGTCGTCGCCTCGTCGGGTAGGTGCAGAGCGCACACGCGGTTGAGCACGACTTGAGGAGGACACGTTGATCGAGGAGCACGACAACAAGCACGGCCCGGCACTGGACGACGAGATGAAGCACGAGACCAAGGGCCTCGTGCAGGGCAACAAGAGCACGCGCGCCGAGGAGTGGCGGGACCAGCAGGCGCCGGGTGAAGACCAGCCGCAGGTCGACTACGCCCCCAACATCGACCTCACGGGCGGCACGCCCGATGGCATGACGAAGGTCGACGTGACCGAGCGCAGTGAGCTGGCGAGTGTGCTCGGCAAGGACATCTGGCCGGCCAGCCGCAGCGAGCTCATCGACACGGCGCGAGCGAACGAGGCGTCCGACATCGTGATGCGCCAGCTCGACGAGCTTCCGGAGGACCGCACCTACGAGAACATCAACGACGTGTGGACCACCCTGGGTGGCCACGTGGAGTCGCACCGCTTCTGATGGCCTCACCCGAGCCGGCTGACAACGTCACACCGCTGGCCGCCGACCCCGCGGCGGCTGGCGGTGCGACGATCACGCCCTATCCCGACGGGCCGCTGATCGTGCGCGGCGACTTCCGCATCCAGACTCCCGACGGCCGCGAGATCGTGCCAGGCCGCAGCACCGTGGCGCTCTGCCGGTGCGGGCAGTCAGGCAGCAAGCCCTTCTGCGATGGCACGCACAAGGTGGTTGGTTTCTGCGCCGCCGGGGGCGACGAGCGCTCCTCCGTCCCCCGCCTACGCGGCGAGTGAACTCACGCCGCTGCGCGCGAGTGACCTCGCGCGGCTGCCACTCACGCCGCTGCCGCGTGCTCCCACCGGGCCAGCATCGCCGTGGCGAAGTGCGCCTCCACGACAAGACAGGCGGCGGCGCCCAGCACGATGTCTCCGGCGAGTTCCGGCTCCTCCTTCGCCAGCGAGCCGCAGAGGTCGTGCGCGGCGATCTGCTCGTGCACGGCATCGGCCTCGACGTGCTCGTCGTAGTACCGCCGCGCCAGCTCGCTGGCGCCGACCCGGCGCAGCGCGTTCGACAACCGCCGGCTCGGAATCGAGCTTGTCATCTCATACGCCGCGAGGTGGCCGACGAGCGCGCCGCGCCAGCGCCTGCTGACGGCGAACGCGGACATGAGGTTGAGCACCGCGAACATCTCCGCCAGCGTCTCGTCCCAGTAGGCGCCGTACTCGGTGTCGAGCCCGAGCTCGCGCATCATGCCGGCGTAGAGGTCGGCGTGCAGCGCGCCGGGCTGTCCCTCGCCGTACTCGTCGCGCTGGATCTCCACCAGAGCGGACTTCGCGCGACCGCGCAGCCGCGGGATCGCGAACGTATGCGGGTCAGCTTCCCGCAACTGGTAGGTCGACCGCTGTCGCACGTAGTCGGTGACGGTCTCGAGCGTGCCGGTCTTCATCAGCGTGAGAGACAGCGACGGCCCGTCGTCGGCCGTGATGACCGCCTGCAGCTGGGCGGCAACGTCGTTCGAGCTTTCGAACGACGTTGGTGTGGCAGCGCTCGCAGACAGGCTGCTGGCTTCGCCCAGCACGGCTTCGAGGAAGACGGGCTCGAGCACCTGCACCGCGCGGACTGCCGCCAGGTCCCACTCCCGGCTGTCATCGACGTCGTCGAAGCCACCAAAGTGCAGCTCGTAGAGCATGGCCAGCGCGAGCTGGAGGTCGGCGTCCCCGCAGACGTCCGCAGTCGATCTGGTCGCCGAGGCGGCGTAGTCCGCGTAGGCGTCGACGGCGTGGTCGAGAGGCCCTGTCGCGCCGCCCGCGAGGTAGTCGCGCACGGCGGAACTGAGGGGCCCGCGCGGCAGCGGAAGTCGCATCGTCGCTCCTGGCCCGCGGCCGGCGGATCTCGCCGCGTGCGGGTACGCAGACCGATAGCCCGGACGCCGCCCGCTAAACGCCCTCCGCTGATCCCTGTCTGTCAGCGGCGGACGCACCCGATGCTGGCAGCAGACCCCGCACCAATGTTCGACGAGGTCACGCACAGCGTGGCTGTGGAGGTGGCGCGGACCCAGAGCGAGAAGCCGTGGTAGCGGCCCCATCGCGGGTAGGTCGAGATGACGCTGCCGTTGCTCAGGCCTGCCGCCGCCGAGTATGTGACACCGTTGGTGCCCCGGCTGCTGACGCGCAGCGCTGACGAGGACTGCGGGTCGATGACCCAGCCGGTGATGTGCACGTTGCTGCCGCTGCGCACCGCGGAGGTGATGCGGCCGCGAGGTGCCGCGCCCTGGCTGTAGGAGTGGCACGAGGGCGTGACTTCCGCGTGAAGGCCGTAGTAGGCGACCACGAGGCAGACGCGGTGAGTCCCCGCCGGGATCGGCACGAAGGTGCTCAGCCCGTGGCCAGATCCGAGCGACGAGTAGGCACTCGGCAGCGTCGTACTGCGCGTGGCGCGGAAGGGCGTGAGCTTGCGACCATCCACCGTCATCGCCACCCAGACCGGATCGCTGGTGTAGGTGTCGACGGCCCACCCTTCGGCGACCGCGCCGTTCGGTGACGGCACCAGATGGAAGTCGCCGTGGACGGCGTGACCGCCGGACGTCGGCCCGGTGACGGCGCTCGTGCTCGTGTCGCCGGTCGGGTCGAGGTTGGCTAGCGACCGCAGCTGGTCGAGGCTGCCGTAGAACCGGCTCATGTCGGTGGAACCGGCAATCCCGGACACGGTCGCGGAGCTCGTGTACTGCCACCAGGTCCAGTGCGACCAGCCGCCGATCCGGGCCGGCTCCGAGCTGGAGTAGCGCGCCTCCCACAGCGGCAGGTTCGCGAACGCGGTGCTGTTGCCCGTGCTGTTGATCCAGAACGGCGCGTACGTGTAGATGATGGTGTCACGACCGGTCAGCTGCCGGATCGTCGACACGTAGCTCGCAATCCACGACACCATCTGGGCGTTGCTGATGCCAGGGTCCGTCTCGATGTCGAGCACCGGGGCGAGGTCGCTCGGCTGGTCCAGCTTCCCGACGACGGAGACGAAGTACCGCGCTTGGGCGGCGGCGTCAGCGGTGCTCGCCGACGCACGGCCGAAGTGGTAGGCGCCGCGGATGAGCCCAGCGGACTTCATGGCCGCCCAGTCACTGGCGAAGTAGGCGTTGGTGTAGGTCGTGCCCTCGGTGGCCTTCACGAAGGCGAAGCTCGAGCCGCCGGACTTCACGGCGGACCAGTTGATGGAACCGGACAAGTGCTGGTACTTCGCCACGTCGGGTCCGACGAGCGAGGCGTGGGCGACTCCCGAGATGAGAGTCAGCACCGCAGTCAGCAGGACAATCAGACGCGTCTTCTTCGGCGCGGGCATGAGAGATCTCTGTTTCCTCGACGACAAGGGCACGCGTGGCAGACGATCTGCTGGCCGTCCACCCGCCTCACCGCGCGAGCCCCTCCCCCGAGGCGTGTCGTGCGGCGGTGTGCATCAGTGGAAGTCCTTGCTGCACAAGCACTTTCGGCGCGCGCTGCGACGACTTCCATCTGAAGACTCGGTGCAGCCTGCCGGATTCTTGAGCTCCGAGAAGGCAGAATCGTTGAGATCACCCCTACACGAGGGGCATCGGACAGGCGGTTGGTCAAGGTTCGCCCGGCGCACGTCGATGTCTCGTCTAGCCTCACGACGCGGGGCCGGAGCTGCTGTCGCCGCACCCCGACCCCGTCCTGCCCCATCGCCATGTCTGGAAGGTCCCGCCGTGCCTGCTCGCTCTGACGTCAGCTCCCGACGCCTCGCCCGCACGCGGCTCTCTCGCGCCGTCGTCCCCGTCGCGGCTGGCATGCTCGCGCTGCCACTGCTCGCCGCCTGCGGATCCTCGGCTCCCGCACCGTCTGCGGAGCAGACCAGTCAAGCGCCGGCGCTTCCCGCGAGCCCGGAGCCGACCACGGCGGCGCCAGCGGCGGAGACCACCACCTCCGCGGCCGCGACCTCTGCGGCGGCGAGCGAGACGCAGTCGCCGAGCGCTCCTGCTTCGTCGGCGGCCCCCGGCTGCTCTCTCGACAAGTTGTCGGTGACCCCAGGTGGCACGGACGGTGGAGCCGGGCACGAGATGGACGTCTTCGTCGTCACCAACGGTGGCGACAGCGCCTGCACACTCACCGGCTACCCGGCTGTGACCTTCCGCACCGCCGCCGGCGCGAAGACCGCCATCACGATCACCCACGAGGGCGACTACACGTTCCCGGCGCTGACGCCCAAGCCGGTCGAGGTCGCTCCGGGAGGCGCAGCGTCGTTCGCGATCGGCTTCACCCGCGCTCCCGAGGACGACTCGCAGCAGTGCCCGACGGCGCAGCGGATGGCGGTGACCCTGCCGGGCGCCGCGCGCACCACCACGCTGACCGTGGACGTCACGGCGTGCGACCAGGGGCGCGTCGCCGTCTCGCCGATCGTGTCCGGCGCGAACGGCCCCAGCTGACGGCTCCAGCTGACGGCCCCAGCTGGCCTTCCAGCTGGACCTTCCCGCCGGTCACGAGCCGGTCGCGCGCCGCCGGTTTCGCCCGCCCCCGCGCTCGGGAATCCTTCGTCCGCCTGCGCCGTTAGGTCAGGTGCCTGCGGGGGTGCGGACTGTGTCCCCGGGTCCCATTGAGAAGAGCCGTCGTGGACTACCGTTCGGCTGGAGCCACGACGAGCGTTGCGCCGCGAGGCGACCACCGCACTTCCGCAGGCTTGGGCTTTCCTCCGGCCGGTTGCTCCGGCCGCTGATGGGCCCGCTGCCAGAGCGTCCCCCAAGGTTCCCGCAAACGTCTGCTTGCGCTGCCCTCACCCAGGTATGACCGATACATGACTTCCGAACGGCGTCCGTCACGGCGGGCCACCGCCTCCGGCACCGTCCGGCGTTGGGGCCGGCGACGAGTCCTCCGCCATGGGGCCGCGGCGCTGCTCCTCGTGCTCGTGGCCGCGGTCGGCGCCTGGCTCGGCCTGCTCATCGGCGGACGGGTCCCCACGCAGGTCGGCCCGGTGGTCACCTCCGCCACCGTGGCGCCGTCCTGGACGGGCGACACAGTGCTCAGCGTCCCGCCGCTGGGAGCGGTCACCCTGGACACCCACGACGGCCCCCTGCGGCTCAACGTCGAGGTGCGCGCGATCGACCCAGCGCGAGCCAAGCAGATCTTCGATGATCCGAACTCCCTCAACGGCCTGGAGAAGCGGGTCCTCGCCGATGCCGAGCACGGCCTGCTCGTGCTGGCGCTGCGTTCGGCCGGCGTCGCCGTTCTGGGTGCCTTCGTGGTCGGCCTGGTCGTCTACCGCCGGCCTTCCCGGGCTGTCATCAGCGCCGGCGTCGCAGTCGTCCTGCTGGCGGCGAGCGCGGGCAGTGCACGCTTGACCTGGCGCAGCGATGCTCTCGCCGAGCCGCACTACACCGGCCTGCTCACGAGTGCGCCCTCGCTCGTCGGCAACGCCGAAGACATCGTCGGCAACTTCAGCAAGTACCGCGTGCAGCTGGCACGGCTGGTTACCAACGTGAGCCGCCTCTACGACACGACGCTGAGCCTGCCGACATATGCCCCGAGTGGTGACACGATCCGGATCCTCGTGGTCTCCGACATCCACGACAACCCGGCGGCCTTCGACATCATCCGCTCGACCATCGCCCAGTTCGGCGTCGAGGCGGTCGTGGACGCGGGCGACATCAGCGACCACGGGCTGGACGCGGAGAACGACATCTTCGCCCCCATCGCCACCCTCGGCGTCCCCTACATCTGGGTGCGTGGCAACCATGACTCCTACCGGACACAGGTCTACCTCTCCGACCTGCCGAACGTGCAGGTCCTCGACGACTCCACCGCCGACGTCGCCGGTCTGCGCTTCCTGGGCATTGGTGACCCGAACTTCACGCCCGACAAGTCCGGCCCCGACGACAAGCCGGACCTGGTGACGCAGTCTGTCGGCGCCTCGCTCAAGAAGCAGGCGGCGGCGCTGCAGGCCGCTGGCAAGCCGGTCGACGTCATCGTCGTGCACGAGCCGGACATGGCGCGTGCGGCCGACGGCGCGGCACCCCTGGCGATCAGCGGGCACTTGCACCACCGGCTGGATGAGCAGCTGCCGCACGGCACCCGGCTCTTTGTCGAAGGCACGACCGGCGGCAGTGGGCTGCGGGCGCTTGAGAAGGACAAGCCGTACCCGATCGAGCTCTCAGTGCTCTACTTCGCCCGCGACACCAAGCAGCTCGCCGCCTGGGACGACATCCGACTCGGCGGTCTCGGCCAGGAGTCGGCGAGCATCCAGCGGCACCTGGCCACCAGCGAGGACTCGCAGGGGTCGCAGCAGCTCGAGACCGAGGGGTCCGGCACGCAGCCCTCGCAAGCGCCCTCTGCGCCGGCTGCTGGGCCCAGCTCTGCGCCTGCCTCTGCGCCTGCCTCTGCGCCTGCCTCTGCGCCCGCCGCTGCCCCCGCCTCGCCGCACCCGTCGCAGTGACGCCCGCCCCTTGCACGCCGTTCGAGCCGTCGCTTTGGAGTTCGCGCAGGCGTCCCGTATGCTTGCCGACGTCCCCGACGGCCGGACAGCCTGCACAGGGTGGACGAGCGGGGCTTGCCGCCCCCATCGTCTAGCGGCCCAGGACACCGCCCTTTCAAGGCGGCAGCACGGGTTCGAATCCCGTTGGGGGCACGAGGCGGAGCGATCCGCGTCGTATGAGAGAGTTGTCCAGTTCCACCGCAAGGCCCCGTAGCGCAGTTGGTTAGCGCGTCGCCCTGTCACGGCGAAGGTCGCGGGTTCGAGTCCCGTCGGGGTCGCTTTCGAGCGCCAGCGCTCATGGAAAACCACAGCATCGGCGCCAGTCACACTGACTGGCGCCGATTGCGTTGCTGGCAGCGCGCTAACGGGCTCAGCCACATCCAGGGGACATTGATCCGCCTATACCCAGCTGAGGTCCCCCAGAGGCGCGAGGAGACCGCTACTGAGGTTCCCCAGAGGCCGGGGTAGACCGCTACTCCGACGACTGCTGCCGCATCGCCGCCAGCTTCGCCTCGGCGGCCGCCTCTGCCCGCGCCGCGAGCAGCTCGGCCCGATCGGCAGCCCGGTCGGCCGCACGCCCCTTGCGCTCCTCCTCCCGGATCCACTGCACGAAGAGCGCACCGAGCACCAGCAGCACGGGGGCGTCGCCGAAGCCCCACGCGATCGCCCCGCCGAGATGCTGGTCGGACAGCAGCGAGATCCCGTAGGGGTTGCCGAGGGCGCGGTAGTAGTCCTGCGCCAGCGGCGTCGTCTCCCCCATCACGGTGATGGAGAAGAACGCGTGCGCGGCGATCGTGGCGAACAGCAGCACCATGCGCAGGAAGAACGGCGGACGCCGCGGACCGGGGTCGACGCCGATGAGCACCCAGAAGAACAGCGCACCGGCCAGCACGAAGTGCAGCTGCATAAGCAGGTGGCCCCAGTGGTCGGACATCAGTACGCCGAACAGCGGGCTGAAGTACAGGCCGTAGAGGCTGGCGAGGAAGATGATCGCCGCGACCGGGGCGAAGGCGAGGACCTGCACGACGCGGGAGTGCAGCACGCGCAGCAGCGCCGTTCGGGCCCCTGACCTGGCGGGCAGCGACCGCAGCGCGAGGGTCACGGGGGCACCGAGGACGAGCAGGATCGGCACGATCATGTTCAGCGCCATGTGCTGGACCATGTGGACGCTGAACAGCAGCGGTGAGTACCACCCGATGCCGAGGTTGGTCACGAGAAAGGCGACCAGCAGACCGAGGACCCACGCGATCGTGCGGCCGACGGGCCAGCGGTCACCCCGGCGCCGCAGCTGGCGGACACCGGTCAGGTAGAGCGCCAGCGCCAGCGCGATCACGGTCACGGCGAAGCCGTCCAGGTGCCAGCCCAGCACGAGCGACACCGGCGTCGGGTGCGGCGGGACGCTCGTCCCGATCTGCTCCTCAAGCGCGGAGGCCTGGTCGGGGGCGAGATTCGTGGGAACCGGCGGCTGGCCTCGGGTCAGACCAACGGCGAGACCCATGGTGGCCGCCATCACGGCGACCTCGACAGTGGCCAGCCTGACGAACGCCGCCCGCACCCCTGACGCGAGCGCGGGCAGGCTGGCCCTCCGGTGCCACCACCCGAAGCCCGCCAACACCACGAAGGCGACCGTCTTGCCCGTCAGCAGGGCCCCGTAGCCGGTGGTCACGAGCTCGGCAGGCGAGTGCAGCCGGACCGCGGCATTGGCGACACCGCTGGCAGCCACCGCCACGGCGCACCACAGCGCGAGCGCGCTGAAACGGGACACCGCCACCGGCAGGGGCGCGGCGGGGCGGCGGCTGAGCAGCAGCACCGCACCGAGACCGCCGATCCACAGGCTGGCAGCCATGACGTGCACGAGCAGGCTCGACACGGCGAGCATGTGCTCGGGAGAGGCCGACGAGTGCCCCGCCAGCGCCGGCATCCCGACGGCCAGCACCGCGGCGACGAGCAGCACCAGGGCGCCACCGCTGCGGGCGACACCGCGCGCCGCGACGGCCACCGCGGCCAGCAGGAGGACCTGGGCCAACAGTGCCCGGCCCTGCACGGTCTGGGTGACGAAGGACCACAGCGAGCCCGGGTCCAGCGAGCCCGACGGCGGTGTCCCGATGAAGTCGCTGAAGGTCAGCACGGTCTCGACGACGGCGGTGAGAGCCGCGACGCCAGCGGCGGCGGAGACAGTGCGCATGGCACGCGCTCCACCCCCCACCAGACGGCCCCTGTCGTCAGGGTCGGTAGGCACGAGGACCGCGGCGAGCAGCAGCAGCCCCACGGCGACGACCGCCGCCGAGTCGGCCAGCAGGCGGGTCAGAGGCAGGCCCCACCCGGTGAGAGGACCCGGGTCGCCGAGTGCGGCAGGGACGGGTTCGTAGTCGCCGCCGCCTACGTACAGGGCGGCCACGAGGACCACCGCGGCAACCGCCGCGAGTCCGGCCACGTAACGCCACGACCACCAGGCCGGGCGGACGCCGTTCGAGAGGGACACGCTCCAGCGTAAGTCGCGCACGAGGCCCGCACCGACGTGGGTTCACGCGGTGCGGGCCTCGTCAGACGTGCGAGAGGGCGACTACCCCTTGACAGAGCCTGCGAGCAGGCCACGCACGAAGTACCGCTGGAGGGCGAAGAACACGACCAGCGGCACGATGATCGACACGAATGCTCCGGCGGTGAGCAGCTCCCATCTGCTGCCGAGGGATCCGGTCAGCTGCGAGAGCCGGGCGTTGACCGGCGCCACGTCCGGCTGGCCACCCAGGAAGGTCAGGGCAACGAGCAGGTCGTTCCAGACCCAGAGGAACTGGAAGATCGCGAACGACGCCAGCGCGGGGGTCGACAGTGGCAGCACGACCTTGCGGAAGGTCAGGAACTGCGAGGCACCATCGACGGTCGCGGCCTCCATGAGGTCCTTCGGCAGCTGCGACATGAAGTTGTGCAGCAGGAAGATCGCCAGCGGGAGGGCGAACATCGTGTGCGCGATCCACACCCGCGGATAGCCGTTGATGTGGAACTGCCCGAACCACTGCAGCAACGGGATCAGGGCCATCTGCAGCGGCACCACCTGAAGGGCGAACACCGTGAAGAAGATGAAGTCGCTGCCGCGGAACCGCACCCACGCCAGGGCGTAGGCGGTCATGGCGGCGATAGCCAGCGGGATCAGCGTGGCCGGAATCGAGATGACCAGGGAGTTCACGAAGTAGGGCAGCAGGCCACCCTGGACGTTGTAGCCGCCGTTGAGGGTGACGTCGGCGTAGTTCTGGAACGTCAGGTTGGGGTGCGTGAAGACCGTCCACCAGCCGCTGTCGGCGACGTCCTTGGCCGGACGCAGCGAGGTCACCAGCAGGCCGAAGGTCGGGATCGTCCACAGCACGGTCATGATGAGGACGAGAATCGACGCCACTGGGCTGGAGAAGGCCTTGCGGACCTCGCCGCCCTCGCCACGCGTCCCTGCTGCCCCCGTGACCTCGGCCGTGGGCGTGGTGGTCATGCCCCCGACCGGGACAGCCACCTCGGTGTCGGTAGGCGACGAGGTCGCGCCACCGGGCGCCAGCTGATCAGCCTCTCGTGAGGCGGCGGGGTCGTTGTCAGGGCCGGTGTCGCGCTGGCCAGTGCGGAGCTCGCTCATCGGACCTGCCGCTCCTTCCGGAGGATGCGGATGTTGTAGACGATCAGCGGGATGACCCCCAGGAAGAGGATCACAGCGAGAGCGGAACCGCGACCGGGGTCAGCCTGGACGAAGGACTGGGAGTACATCTCGTTGGCCAGCACGCTGGTCCCGAAGTTACCGCCAGTCATGGTGCGCACGATGTCGAAGACCTTGAGGACCGCGACCATGATCGTGGTCAGGACGACGACGATGGTGCCGCGGATCATGGGAACCGTGACCTTCGTAAACAGCCGCCATCCGGTGGCACCGTCGAGCGAGGCCGCCTCGTTGACATCGGCCGGTATGGCCTTGATCGCCGCAGAGAGGACGACCATGGCGAAGCCCGTCTCCACCCAGATCATGATGATCATGAGCAGGAAGTTGTTCCAGGGCTGCCACAGCAGCCAGTTAGGCGGGTTGTCCCAGCCGAGCCACATCACGACCTGGCTGAGCAGTCCCGTCTGCGGCTGCGTCGGCGTCTTCCAGTCGTAGACGAACTTCCAGATGATGCTGGCGCCGACGAACGAGATCGCCATCGGCATGAAGATCAGCGATTTCGCCAGCGACTCCCGCTTGATCTTGTCCGTCAGCACTGCCAGCGCGAGGCCGAACCCGGTCGCGAACAGCGGGGCGACGATGATCCAGAGCACCGTGTTGAGAAGGACGCGCTGCTGATCGGAGGACGTGAAGGCCCACTTGTAGTTCGCCACGCCGATGTAGTGCGAGCCGTCGGCGGACTGCAGGCTCTGCAGGAACGTGCGGATCGCCGGGATGATCAGCCCGAAGAGCAGCAGCAGGACGGCGGGGCCGAGGAAGACCACCGCGACGAGCGGCCGCTGCAGGCGCCCTTTCGCGCGGGCAGCGGCGAAGAAGATGAGAAGCAGGATGCCGAAGAAGACGGCGATGGCGGCGACCATCTGCGCGAGCTTCGGGGCGGCATCGCTGAGTACCTGGCCCACCAAGACTCCTTCCGGAGCTGACGACGGCAGTTGCGAGAAGACGAAGGACTCGGAACAGACAGCAGAGCCGCCGGGAGTGGGAGCAAGACTCCCGGCTCCCGACGGCCCTGTCTAGATGCTGCGTCTAGATGCTGCGTCTAGAGGTTCTGACGGGTCAGCTGGACGGCCACGCCTGGTCGATGTTGCTCAGCGTCTTCTCGATGGACTGACCGGAACCGAAGTACGCGGTCATTTCCTTCCACTCCGCACCGGCGCCGATCTGGGCCGGCATGAGGTCGGAGGCGTCGAACCGGAACGTAGCGTCCTTGTTGGTGAGGTACTTCGCCGACAGCTGGTCGATCGGCGTCGTGTAGACCGACTGGTCCACGCCGGTGTTGGCCGAGACCCAGCCCGGAGCCACCTTGATGCGGCTGGTCGCCCAGTCGGGGGTGGACAGGTAGGTCTGTACGGCCTGGACGGCCGGGTCGTCGCTGAAGGCCACGAGGAACTCGCCGCCGCCCTCAACGGGCGTCTTCACCGAGTCCTTGACGGCCGGCAGCTTGAACGCCCACACGTCGCCATCCGGGCCAACGTTCGTGCCCTGCGGCCACTGCGCAGCGTAGAACGACGCCTGCTGCAGCATGTAGCACTGGCCGTTGAGAATCGGCTTGCCGGCGTCCTGGAACGTCGTCGTCGCGATCGACTGCACACCGCCGAAGCCGCCGTTGACGTACTTGTCGTTGTGGTACCAGCCGTCGAGCGTCTTCATTGCGTCGGTGATCTCAGGCGAGCTGAACTTCACCTTGTGGCTGACCCAGTCGTCGTAGGTCTGGCCACCGTAGGTGCCCAGCACGATCTCCTCGAGCCAGTCGGTTGCCGGCCAGCCGGTGGCGGTGCCGGAGCCAATGCCGCCGCACCACGGCTTCACCTTGCCAGCGGCAGCGATCTTGTCGGACAGCGACATCATGTCCGCCCAGGTCTCGGGCACGGTGTAGCCCGCGTCCTTGAACGCCTTCGGCGAGTACCAGACGAGCGACTTCATGTTGGCGCTCATTGGAGCGCCGTAGAACTTCCCGTTGACCGTCGCGTACTGCTTCCACGCGGGGTTCCAGTACTTGTCGACGTTGTCCTCAACGGACTTTGGAGCGGGCTTCGCGTTGTTCGCTAGGCGCGCTACGAGGCCCGGCTGCGGGATGATCGCGAGGTCGGGGGCGTTGCCACCCTGGACCCGGACCGGCAGCTGCGACTCGAAGTCGTTCGACCCCTCGTAAGCGATCTTGATGCCGGTGCACTTCGAGAACTCGGCCCACGACTTGTTCAGCGAGTCCGACTCGGGGCTCAGGATCGAGCCGAACATCTTGACGGTCTTGCCGGCATGCCCCTGGAAGGCGGAGTAGGGCTTGCACTCCGGGTTGCTGGCGGCCGAGGCCGTTGCGCCGTCGCCGGAACCGCCGCTGCTGCTGCTGCAGGCAGCCAGCACCAGCGAGGCGGCAACTGAGCCGATGAGGGCGAGTCCGCCCCTCCTCGAGCGTGAGCTCATGCTTTCTCCCTTTTATGTCCAGTCCTGCGTCCGGGACTGTAAACGTTGGCCATCGTGTCCGCCCCGGGCGCGACGCGCAAGACACCCTCCCGCATCCGTGAGGAAAAAGCGGTCACGTTTTGGTATCGGTTGCGGTGGTGTCGCGTCCACCGGGGCGCGTGTCGTGGCGGGCGACGCCTGCTCGCGGCTGTGGCGTGGGACCGGTCGACTGTCGAACGACGAGGCGCGTGGCGAGGGTCTGCGCGCGTTCCGCTGGCCGGCCGCCGAGCTGAGCCAGCAACGTGCGAGCGGCGAGGATCCCGAGCTGCGCGACCGGCTGGGCCACGGTCGTCAGCTCCAGGAGGTCGGACATGTCCTGGTCGTCAAAGCCAACCACCGAGACGTCCCGTCCGGGAGTGAGGCCGTGCCGGCGCAGCGATCGCAGCGCGCCGTAGGCCATCTCGTCGCTCATGGCGAAGACGGCGGTCGGAGGCTGCGGAAGCGCCAGCAGGTCGGACATCGCCTGCTCGCCCCCCGCGGCCGTGAAGTCGCCCTGCGTCACCAGAGCCGGCTCCGGCGACAGCCCCGCGGCGGCCATTGTCTCGGCGAAGCCGGCGTGCCGGTCGCGCTCCACCGCAAAGTGCGAGCTCGGCCCCCGCCCGCCGATCAGTCCGATGCGTCGGTGGCCCAGGTTGAGAAGGTGCTGAGTCGCCTTTGCCGCCCCCAACCGGTCGTCGATCCCGACCGAGCTCCAGTCGCCGGCAGCGGCGGAGCGACCGACCAGGGTCACCGGCCGCTCCAGCGCAGTCAGCGCGGCGACATGCGGGTCGTCGACGGAGAGACTGAAGACGAGCAGCGCGTCGACGCGCCCCCGCAGCCGGCGCACGGTCTCGCGCGCGTGCCGGTGCGCCTGCTCTCGTTCCCCGGGTGTGGTCGGCTCCGCCGCGCGCACCAGCACCAGGTCGTGCTCAGAGTCCCGCAGCACCTGCTCCACTCCGCTGAGCAGCGTCGCGAAGTACCACCGGGCGATGAAGGGCGTGACGACGCCGATGCTTCCGGCCTTGCCGCTCGCCAGCCGGGAGGCGGTCGGCGAGATGACGTAGTCGTGCCGCTCGGCAATGAGGCGGATCCGCTCCCGCGTCTCGGTGGCGACGCTAGGGAGGTTGCGCAACGCGCGCGAGACGGTGGCCGTCGAGACGCCGGCCTCCCGCGCGATGTCGTGGATCGTGACGGCCGACGGCGGCGCAGGAGCCAACCGCTGTCGTCTCATCTCTGACCTGCCCACGCGGAGAAATGACGCCGATGGCGTCGGGATGCAAACGCTATCGGTGTCTCCCTCCCCACGCGCAAGACCGAAGAGCCGGAAATCCCGCACGTAGCGCTGAGGAAATGTCACCCTGAGTGCAGGGCCGGGGGTCCCTCCAGACATATCCGACGCAGACACCCGACATCGGGAGGACGAATGACGCTGCCGGCGATTCCGGCGCAGCGGGGGACGCTGGCCGAGCGCGTCGGAGGTGCGGTCAGACATGCCGTGGGGGCGGCCGTCCAGCGCATTCCGCACGTGAGGGGAACGCACTGCACCACCTGCGGCTACGAGGTGCCCGCTCTGGGCCTCCCGCCGGACTGGGAGCTCGCCTGGTTCGAGCGGTTCGAGGGCAAGCCGTGCCCCAACTGCTGCGGGCTCGCGCTGGGCATGGCGGCGGGCGTCACGGTCGCGGCTGTGCTTCGGCGGGTGCGCTAGGCTGACGTCCGCGCTCGGGCAGGTAGCTCAGTCGGTACGAGCGTCCGCCTGAAAAGCGGAAGGTCGGCGGTTCGACCCCGCCCCTGCCCACCTCACGAAGGCCCCGGCACAGCCGGGGCCTTCGTCATGTGGCAAGCGAATCGTTATTGCAACCGACTTGCAACAGCGTCAGGGCGGTCCTAGCGTCGAACGCGTGACTGTGACCTCCCCCGCGTCCGCCCCCTCCACTGCTCCCTCTCGAGGCGGCGCCGTCGGCCGGGTGATCGCCGGCCTGAGCCGCCAGGAGCGCCTGTCCCTGTCAGGCATGGCGGGCTTCGTGCTCCTGCTGCACCTGATCGGCTTCGGTCTCCTGCTGCTCGTGATCGCCCCCGGCCACTACCGCGTGGGAGGGCAGGTCTTCGGCGTCGGCATCGGCATCACCGCCTACGTCCTGGGGA
>JBQCDV010000172.1:0-10962 GCA_051960855.1 Actinomycetales bacterium | reverse complement strand
CCGAGACCAACCCGCCGGAGAGCATCGACGCCGGCAAGCTCGTCGTCGAGGTCGGCCTGGCGCCGGTCAAGCCTGCGGAGTTCGTCGTCTTCCGCATCGCTCAGCAGAAGCAGTCCGCGAGCTAGCGGCTGTCAGCGACCAACTTCGCAACTCTGGAGGATTTGAATGCCAGCCGCTGACCTGATCACCCACGACCCGCTCGTCTCGCAGAACTTCTTCCTCGAGATCGACGGCCAGGTCATCACCATGCTCTCGGGGGTGTCCGGCCTCGACATCGAGGTCGACGTCACCACCATCCAGCAGGTGGGCAAGAACGGCGTCATGCAGACCATCAAGGCTCTTGGCACCCAGACCAAGGCCCCTGACCTGCAGCTGACCCGCATGGCTCCGGCCGATGCGAGCAGCGACGCGATGTGGAAGTGGTTCAACGACGTGCGTGACAAGGGCCTCAAGCTCTCCGACCGCTCCGCGGGCCGCAAGAACGGCTCCGTCGTCGTCTACGACACCACGAACGCCGAGATCGGCCGGTTCAACTTCTACCGCGCCTGGCCCAGCAAGATCTCGACTGACGCCCTCAGCGTCGACTCGAGTGAGGCCGTCAAGGAGACCATCACGCTCGTGGTCGAGCGTCTGGAGCGGGTGAAGTAGTTCCGTGCGCACGTCCTACGAGTTCGTCCTGCCCCGGGGCTACGTCGACCGGCACGGCGCGGTGCATCGGAACGGTCTGATGCGCCTCGCCACCGCCCGCGACGAGCTGGAGCCGCTTCGCGACCCGACGGTGTCGGGCCCGGACGACCCCCGGCTGACGATTCTCGTGCTGGCTCGGGTCGTCGAGCGACTCGGCGACCTCGAGCTGGTGACCCCTCACGAGATCGAGGGGTTGTTCGCGGCAGACCTCGCGTTCCTCCAGGACTTCTACGGAGTCATCAACTTCGGGAACCAGGAGGAGTACGAGGCGCTGCTGCGGGCTCAGCAGGACAGCCCGCCGCCCCCGCAGCCGGTCGACCCGGCGCGGGTGGCGGCCGACACGGGCAACGGTTCGAACGGCGCTGCCAGTGGCGCGGCGTCGTTCGAGCCGGACGCCGCGGGGGAGGACGCTCCGGGGCCGTCGGCCGGGGCGTCGTCGTACGAAGGGCTGCCGCGTGCCTCACGTCGGCACGCCATCGAGGAGATCCCGGCCGCTGGTCGGTGATGCCTCGTGCTGCGGTACCCGGCTGAGGCGCTCTGGCAGGAGATCGCCTATCTCGCCTATCACCTGCACTGGTCGCTCGACGACCTGCTTGACCTCGAACACCTCGACCGCGTGCGCATGGTGCGCGCGGTCGCGTCCATGAATGAGCGTGCATGGGAGGCCGTCCGTGAGTACGCCCCCTGAGGCGCAGGCCCTCGGCGGGGAGCCGAGCACCAGCTCGCGCTTCCTCTTCGAGGTCGACGGCGTCGAGATCGGCGTGTTCCGGGAAGTGACCGGGCTGCGTGTCAACGTCGATGTCCAGGAAGTCCGCGAAGGCGGCCAGAACGGCTACGTGCACAAGCTGCCGGGGCGGATGTCGTGGCCCCACCTCGTCTTCCGGCGTGGCGTGACCGACAGTGATGCGCTCTTCGCCTGGGTCGGCAAGTCGTCGGGGGAGGGCTTCGCCGGCAACTCCAACAAGCTCACCCGTGCCACGGGAGCCGTGACGGTCGTGGACAGCCGCGGTACTCGACTGCGCAGCTGGGAACTGGCGGGCGTATGGCCGGTGCGGTGGTCCGGGCCAGATTTCAACGCCACCCGGGACGACCCGCTCGAGGAGGAGCTCGAGGTGGCTCACCACGGCTTCACGTCCAAGACGCCGAATGCCGGCTGAGGCGCGCTGACGGCTCATGCCCCTGCCCTTCCGCTCCCGCGTCTACGCGACTCCGCCGGCCGCCGGTGCCGGCGACCGCACCGCCCTCGGACGGGCGCTGGCCCTGCGCTGGTCGCGCCCGACAACCGGGCGCCCTGACCGGGCCGTCGCCCTCGGCAGCCTCGCCACCTCCACCACACGTTTCGCCGCTGGCGTCGGCCGCGACGAGTCTCTGCGGCGCATGCTCGCCGGTCCCGCTCCCGTGCGCCCGGCCCGGCGCGGCGAGACCATGCGACCGCCGCGTTGGTGGACTCCGCGCCCGGTCGCCGAGGTCTCGCTGGACGCCCTGCCGGCCCGCGGGCTGCGCCGGGCCGCGCAGTCGGTGCCATCAGAGGCCACCCGCAAGCCGGGAGCCCTCGTCGGGCAGCTGCACGGGTCGACGGTCCCTGTCCGCCGCCACCGTGAGGTCGTGGCGGTCGGTCCGATGCTGATGCAGCGGGACCTGGAGTCGCGGCGGACGCCTCCGGTGCGGTCGACACCGACCGCTGCGTCGTCGGGCGGTGCGTCGTCGGGCGGTGCTTCGTCGGGCGGTGCTTCGTCGGGGGGTGCTTCGTCGGGCGGAGCTGGTGGGCCCGGTGGGTCCGCAGGGCCGGGACTGCCGGGGCAGCAGCCGGGGACGGTGATGCACGGCCCGGCTCACGCCGGTGCCGTCCCCGGGAGCGCTGTGCAGGTGTCTCGCCAGTCTGCGGCGGCTGCTCCTGCCGCTCCCAGTCACGGACGTGGTGCGCCTGTCCCGGGCACCCGGCAGGCGCGACTGCGGCAGCAGGCGTCAGTCCGACGCAGCCGGGCCGGGCTTGCCGCTCACGCGTCGGCGGCGGCTCCCGCCGTCCAACGCGGTGCCGCTGGGGGGAATGCTCCGAAGGCACCGACTGAGCCAGCCGCGGTGCAGCGCGCGTCGGTTGAACGGACATCGGCAGAACGCGGGCCAACGGAGAGCGCCTCGGCGGCCACCGGGGTTCGCGTCACTTCGACGTTAACTGCGACGTCAGCTTCGACGTCAACTGCGACGTCAGCTTCGACGTCAACTTCGACGTCAGCTGCAACGTCAACTGCGACGTCAACTGCGTCGGCTGCTGTGCCGGCAGTTGCGTCACCAGCGGGGTCGTTGCAGGGTGCCGGCGCCACAGCTGGCACGGGTTCGCGGACCAGCGCAGGTGGTCGACCCAGCGAGGTGCCTCCGGAGGCGTTAGCCACCGCTGCGCCCCGCACCCGGCCGGTGGCGGGAGTGGGACGCCTCCTGCGGTCCCTCGATTCCGTACGCCGGACTTACGTGGCCGCGGACGCCACAGGCATCGCCCCCGACGCCGCCACGCCCACGTCGGCTGACAGGGGTGTCGGCGCCGCCGTCGCTGGAGGGCCGACTGCCTCGATGATGCGGCCGAGTGCGGCCGGGCGGACGACCGGTGTGGCGCCTGCCGCCGAAGTCTCGGCGCGTACCGCCGAGGTCTTCGCGCCTGACGTCTCGGCTCGTGACGTCTCGTCGGCTGACGTCTCAGCAGCCGAGGTAGCGTCCGTCGCCCTGCCACGTGCTTCCGCTGCGCTCACGTCCCGCCGGCGGCAGGCGCTGCGTCGTTCGCTCGCACAGGTCTCGGATATCGCTGCAAGGGGAGCCGCCTTGGCAAGCGGCGTCTCCGCCTCGAAGATGCGGACCGCCCTCCCCGCGCTCGCTCGCCGCCGGCCGGTGAGTGGCCCTGCGTCGTTCGGCGCGGGGGCTGACGTCGTGGGCAGTGCCGCGACAGGCGGCAGTGCCGGCACGAGGGGCGGCGCCGTGACGGGGGGCAGTGCCGCGACCGGCGGCAGTGCCGCGACGGGGGGCAGTGCCGCGACAGGCGGCAGTGCTGTGACGGCGGGCAGTGCCGGCACAAGGGGCGGCGCCACGTCGCTTCCTGTCTCTGGCTCCCTCGCTCAGGTCCGACGGGACCGGCTGGTGTCGGCGGTGAGCCGCCAGACCGCGACGACCAGCGCGCGCGGTCGAGAGACAACGCCCGGAGCCTCACCCGGTCCGGCAGGCACGACTGCCGTGGCGTCCCGTGCCGTCGTCGCGAGCGGTGTCGCGGAACGAGCCTCCGAGACGGCGCGCGCGAGCGCCTCCGAGCCAGCCCCAGCGCCAGCCGCTTACGCGTTTTATGCCGGTTACGCCGCTAGCGACTCAGCAACTCCGCTGGCATCGTCCGATCTCTCGGGCGGTCAGCTGCCCCTGGCCAGCCCACGCGGGGCCGGAACCGAGGCGGCGCAACGGTTTTCCTCACTGCGCAGAGCTGTCGAACTGCCCGTCGACATCCGGGTACGACGGACGGTGGGCGGCGCTTTGCCGCGCGCCGACCGCACCGTCTGGGCGACGCATCTCGGCGCGCACGCGCCCAGCCCGGCTCCGTCCACGAGCGGGGGCACTAACGGCGCTGTCTCGCCCGGAGGCCGGACGCAGCGGTCGTGGAGTCCCTCTGTTCCTGCCGCGTCCCCCGCCGCCGGGGGCCACACCTCTCTTCCCGTCGCTCCGCCCTCCGGCTCGCGTGGTGCCCGGCCACCGGGGATGCGCGGACCAGCCGGTCAGACGCCCGCGGGTGCGCCGACGGCCAGCCCCACGCTGCGTCGTTCGTCGATGACACGATCCGACGGGACCGCGCCGCCTCGCCCCGCCGCTGCCGGTGGTCCCGGCGTGCGCGAAGGGGTGAGCGAGCTGGTGAGGCGAGCGTTCGCCGGTGCTTCAGCGGAGACGGCCTCGGGGTCGGCGGCGTCCGCCGGAGGCGGTGGCGGCGGTCCGACCGCGCTGACGAGCGCGACGGAAAGCCTGATGCGCGCGCTTTCGGCGGATAGGGTCGCTCACGCGGGCGGACAGGGGTGGGCAGCGCCGGTCGTGCCGGTCGTTGTCCGTCGGATGGGCGAGGAGGGGGGCGGTATGCCCGAGGAACAGGCTCTCCGGGAGTCCATCGAGAAGGTCGTGCTCTCGCGCGCCGTCCTGTCCGCGATCGCCGACGAGGTCATCGACCGGATCGAGGACCGCATCATCGACGACCTCGAACGACGTGGTCGCCGCGACATGCCCCGGCTGGTGTGACGTGAGCACCGAAAAGGCATTCCTCGAAATCGAGGGCGGCGAGCGGGTCCCGTGCCTGTTCAACCCCGAGCAGCTGCAGGTGTCACGCAGCAACGGCTGGGCCGGCGACGAGCTGCCCGGCGCCAACGTCCCGAAGCTGCGTTACACCGGAGCGCGCAGCGGGTGGCTGCGGCTGACGCTGTTCTTCGACACCACCGACGTCGGCACGACGGTCGCCGCCCACACCGGCAAAATCCTCGCGCTGATGGACGTCGACCCGTCACTGCCCGGCACCGACGAGGCGACGCGGACACAGCGCCCGCCCTACGTGACGTTCAACTGGGGCGACCTGCACTCCTTCAAGGCGGTCGTCAACGACCTCGACCTGACGTTCACCTACTTCTCGTCCAGCGGGACGCCGCTGCGCGCCACGATGAACCTGGTGCTGCGGCAGTTCGAGCCCTCGCAGGCCTTCGGGCGCCAGAACCCGACGTCCGGAACGCCGCGGCCGCACCGGGTGCACCGCGTGCAGCCGGGGGAGACCCTGGACCGCATCTCCGCCCAGCACTACGGCGACTCGACGCGCTGGCGCGCGCTCGCGGACGCCAATGGCATCGCCGACCCGCTGGCCCTGCGTCCCGGCACCGTGCTCTCCATCCCGCGGCTCGAGCCATGACGTCGATCGCCGGGTGGGAGCCGCGTCTCGAGCTGCAGGTCGACGGCTCGCACAAGCCGTCCTGGACCGAGAACCTGATCGACGCCCGCATCGAGCTGGGGTTGTGCGAGGTCGGTCGGTGCACCTTGCGGATGCGCGATGGAGGCCTCGCCATCTCCAACGCGCTGCCGACGGTCGGGACGCCGATCCATCTCAGTCTCTACGCGGGCGGGACTCTCTTCGACGGTGTTGTCACCGGTGTCGCCTTCGAGGCCGACGGGACCGACCACCCGACCGTGACGGTCATTGCGCACGACAAGGCCTACAAGCTCGCGGCCGTCGCCAAGCCGCAGTCCTATGAGGACATCAAGTTCAGCGACGTCGTCTCGCAGACGTGCAGCGACGTGGGCCTGTCGGCGTCGGTGGACGCGACCTCTGAGCCGCAGAAGGCCTTCCTGCGCCAGGGCAACCTGCTGGCGGCCATCGACAGCGTCGCCCATCACCTCGGCTGGGACTGGTGGTGCGAGGGCGGCACCTTCCACTTCAAGAAGCCGCCGGAGGACGCCCCCGAGCCGGCTCTGGCCGTCAGCTTCTACTCGGATGGGTCGAGCACGTCCAGCGACACTCTGCTCTGGTTCGACGTGCGGGCAAGTGCGGCACACCCCAGCGGGGTCGAGCTGCACAGCTGGGACCGCGGCGCGCAGGAGGTCGTGACGACGACGCTGCAGACCTCGTCGGCGAAGGCGATTGCACAGACCACCGGTCTCGACGCCTTTGTGAAGGGCATCGAGTCCAGCTCCGTCGTGATGGCGACGGGGGGTCCGTCGACCAGCGTCGCGCTGAAGGACCTCGCCACGGCCCACATCAACCGCTGGGCGCAAGGAGCCGTCACCGCGCGCGGTGAGGTCCTCGTCAGCGCCAAGCTCAAGCCCGGCAACGTCCTGCAGGTCGACGGCGCCGGCGGCTTCGCCGGCACCTACCCCATCACCGCCGTGGAGCACGTGCTGCGGCCGTCGCGCTTCACGACTCGCTTCGTCTCCGGGCCGCGGCGCGCACGGGGTTTGACCTCGCTGCTCCAGCAGGACTCGGCCGACACGCTGTCCATGTCGACCCTGCGTACGGCGACCGTGCAGAACCTGGAGGACCCCGAGGCGCAGGCCCGCGTCAAGATCCTCTTCGAGTCCCTGGGCAGTGGCGTGTCAACGGCCTGGGCGCGCGTCGCGCTGCCGGGCGCAGGCAACGACCACGGGCTCGTGGCCTACCCGGAGGTCGGCGACGAGGTCCTCGTCGGTTTCGAGTACGGCGACGTGCAGCGACCGGTCGTCCTCGGAGGGCTCTTCGGGAGCAAGCAGAAGGTGCCCGAGGGCGTCCTCGTCAGCGGCGAGCAGAAGAAGCGGTCGCTGAAGTCCAAGCTCGGCCATGTCGTCGAGCTCGGCGACGGATCGCAGCCGGCTGAGCAGTTCATCGACCTCAAGCTCAAAGGCGCCGAGTCCTCGGTGCACCTCGGTGCCGACAAGACCACCATCGAGGCCGCGAGCGGCAAGGAGCTGACGATCAAGGCCGGCAACTCCTCCATCACCTTCGCCACCGACGGCTCGATCGTCGTCAAGGCGCAGAAGATCGTGCTCGATGGCCAGATGGACGTCGAGATCAAGGCCGGCGTGAACGCCAAACTGACCGGCACCGACGTCAAGGTGCAGGCGCAGGCGAGTGCCGAGCTCAAGGGGGCGGCGACGACACAGGTCGCCTCCGACGGTGTCCTCACCGTCAAGGGCTCCCTGGTGCAGATCAACTAGCCATGGCCGACAACGTCCCCGCCCTGCGCCCCGACCGCGCCGTCGCGGCCGACCCGACCTTCATCGGTCGCGGCTTCAGCTGGCCGATGAGCGTCGACCACACCGGGTCGCTGAAACTGACCGATGGCGTGCCCGACCTCGACCGGTCGATCACCGTCGTCCTGCAGACCGCGCCGGGTGAGCGCGTGATGCGGCCGCGCTTCGGCTGCCGCATCTGGGACCTGCTCTTCGAGCCTGTCACCGCGAACCTCCTCGGTCTCATGGCACAGGCCGTCCGGGACGCCGTGGGCGAGTGGGAACCGCGCGTCGAGGTCGAGGACGTGCAGGTCCACCCCGACGCCGACGACGCCTCGTTGGTCCGCATCCACCTCACCTACCGAGTGAAGGCGACCAACGACCGCCGGAACCTCGTGCACCCCTTCTACGTGATCCCGCGGGGAGAAGACTGATGTCGCTGCCGGTGCCCAACCTCGACGACCGCCGGTTCCAGGACCTGGTCGACGAGGCCAAGCGGCTCATCCCGCGCTACTGCCCGGAGTGGACCAACCACAACGTCTCCGACCCCGGTGTCGCGCTCATCGAGCTCTTCGCGTGGATGAGCGAGATGGTGCTCTACCGCGTCAACCAGGTGCCGGAGAAGCTCTTCGTGCACTTCTTGAACCTCGTGGGAATCGAGCCCTTCCCGCCGTCGGTCGCGCGCGCCGACGTCACCTTCTGGCTGACCGCAGTCGTGGACCGAGCTGTCGTCGTGCCAGCCGGCACGGAGGTCGGGACGAACGCAGTCGGCGAGCGCGAGCCCGTCGTCTTCACCACGACGCAGGAGCTCGTGATCCGGCCGCCGCGTCTCGTGACCGCGGCGACGACGGCCGTGGGGGACGAGCGCGTCATCAACGTGTGGGACGAGCTGCGCTACGAGTCCGCTCCGGTGACCTGCTTCCGCAGCCCCACCCTGACGCCCGGC
Source organism: Actinomycetales bacterium (assembly GCA_051960855.1). Taxonomy (GTDB): domain Bacteria; phylum Actinomycetota; class Actinomycetes; order JAJZTN01; family JAJZTN01; genus JBQCDV01. Next base: position 2,633 of record JBQCDV010000172.1, on the reverse strand, counting down.
GATGCGCTGCTCTTCGGCTTCGAGCACTCCTGCGCCGGCCAGGCTCTCCGGCTGACGCTGAACGCCTCGGCTCAGGGGATCGGTGTCGATCCCCGCAACCCACCTTTGACGTGGGAGGCGTGGGTGGGGGATGCGTGGGTGGCCTGCCTGGTGGCCGAGGACACGACCGGCGGCCTCAACCGCGACGGCGACGTGACGATCCTCGTCCCGGCCCAGCACGAGCAGCTCACCCTCGGCGACCAGCGCGCGTTCTGGCTGCGCGTGCGGCTCACTGAGGCGGCCCCCGGTCAGGCGACCTACGCCAGCTCACCGCAGATCCGCCGGGTGAGTGCGGTCGTGCTAGGTGGCACCGTCGCCGCCGAGCACGCCTCCCTCGTGTCGCAGGAGTCGGTGGGCCGCAGCGTCGGAGCGCCCGGGCAGATCTTCGTGGTCGGCCGCACGCCGGTGCTGCCACGCCGTCCGGGCGAGACGGTGCGCGTCATCGACCTCGACGGCGCGACCGACTGGACGGAGGTCGCCGACTTCAGCGACTCCGGCCCGCAGGACCGACACGTGGTGTGGGACTCGAGCACGGGCGCGATCCACTTCGGACCGCGCATCCGCTACGCAGACGGCAGCGTGCGCCAGCACGGCGCGATCCCGCCCGACGGGGCCGAGATCCTCGTGACCGGCTACCGCACCGGCGGAGGGACCGTGGGCAACGTGGGCGCCCGGACGCTCAACCACCTGCGCACCAACGTCCCGTTCATCCGCGAGGTGACCAACCTGCAGGCCGCCTCTGGCGGTGTCGACGCCGAGACGATCGACGAGGCTAAGGCCCGCGGCCCGCTCACCCTGCGCAGCGGGCAGCGTGCCGTGACCGCTGGGGACTTCGAGAGGCTGACGCGCGAAGCCTCCGTCGAGGTGGCACGCGCGCGCTGCCTTCCCGCCGCCACCCCCGGCGGCGCCGTTCGCGTCCTGGTTGTCCCGCAGGTGCGCAAGCCGGTCGCCGACCACGGGCTGGACGACTTCGCGATCCCCGCACCGCTGCTGGCCTGTATCAGCGACCACCTGGACGAACGGCGCCTCGTGGGCACGGCCGTCGAGGTCGGCACCCCCTTCTACCAGGGGCTGAGCGTCGCCACGCTGCTGCGCGCCCTCCCCGGCCGGCCCGCGGCCGTCATCGCCCAGCGCGCGAAGGACCTGCTGACCCGGTACATCAACCCGCTCGTCGGTGGCCCGGACGGCAACGGCTGGCCCTTCGATACCGACCTCAACTCGGCCACGCTCGCCGCCATGCTCGAGGCCATTGACGGCGTCGAGCGGGTCGACGAGGTCCTGCTCTTCGAATACGACCTGCGCACGGGACGACGCCTCGGCAGCGCCCGCGACGTCGTTCGGCTGGCTCGTGACTCGCTCTTCCTGTCTGCCGCGCACCAGGTCGTCGTGCGATGAGACGCGACCAGTGGCTGCTGCAGCAGCTGCCCGTCGGGATGGTCGAGGACGACTTCTTCGTCCGCTTCGTGTCGATCTTCCAGCACGTTGCCTCGACGATCCTCGAGGACGTCGACACCATCGAGCACCTGGGTGATGTGACGGTCGCGCCGCCCGCGATGGTCCGCTACCTCGGCGCCTGGATCGGGCTCGACGCGATCGAGCCGGAGCTGCCCGAACCTTTGCAGCGCCTCCTGGTCGCGACCGCTGCCGAGACCCTGGCGTGGCGCGGCACCAAGCGCGGGCTGCGCCGTTTCCTCGAGCTGGTGTCCGGCGGCCCCGTGACCGTGGAGGACAGCGGCGGAGTGTGGCGCGAAGGCGAGTCGGTCGATGCGCCGTCGTGGGTGAGGCTCTCGGTGGAGAGCACGGGGTGGCTGTCCGAGAAGGACTTCGTGGACCTCGTGCGCGACGAGGTGCCCGCCTACGCCAGTGTGGAGATGTGGGTGCAGGGCCGGCGGGTGTGGCCCGCTGAGGTGGTGCTTCCCGGACAGCGGGCCGCCGCCGACACGAGGGTCGAGGAGGTCACGTGATGCCGGAGGAGCCAACCACCCCGACATCCCCGAACGACGCTGTTTCCCTTCCCACGCAAGGGAAAGCGGGCGTGGTGGGGTTGTTGCCGGAGCAGCAGACGGCGGTGACCGTCGCTCCCGCTGCGTCGGACGACCGGGAGGTGACCCCCTCTGTCGCAGAGGTCGACGATGAGGCGGTCCGGCTTGCGTTGCCCCGTCAGGGTGACGCTCCCGAGGCCGTGACGTGTCCTGCCTGCGGAGCTGTCTCCTTCGTGGCGCCGTCTCGTCGTGACGCCGCTGGTTTCTGCCCGTCCTGCGACTTCCCGCTCTTCTGGGCCGGCAGCCGGATCGAGGCCAGCGCGGATGACACCGACGACGATGGCGCCTACCGTCGGCTTCCCGGCACCGTCGGTCGCACCGCGCTCGCCTCGCTGCCGTGCCCGCAGTGCCGTGAGCTCAACCAGCCCGCTGCCGTTGTCTGCGTACGCTGCGGCTCGGTCATGCACCCCGTGGTCGTCACGCCGGCTCCCGTGCCCGTCGCGGTCGTCGAGCCCGAGGTCGTCCCCGAGCCCGACGCGCTGTGGTGGCCGCCGTTCGCGGCCGCTGCGGTGCTGGGGTTGCTCATCATCCTGGCGATGATCCTCGCCGGCT
>JBQCDV010000171.1:0-27537 GCA_051960855.1 Actinomycetales bacterium | reverse complement strand
GGGTCGCCGAAGTACTCAACGACGTCAGCGGGCCACTGGTTGGCCTCGCACAGCAGCACGCGGTCAGGGAACTCGTCGTCGACGACCTTGCGGACACGCTTGAGGAAGTCGTGGGTCTCGGGGAGGTTCTCGCAGTTAGTGCCCTCCCGTTCGAAGAGGTAGGGCACGGCGTCGAGCCGGAAGCCGTCGATCCCCAGCTCGAGCCAGAAGCGCAGCGCGTCGAGGATGGCCTCCTGCACCGCAGGGTTGTCGAAGTTGAGGTCGGGCTGGTGGCTGAAGAAGCGGTGCCAGTAGTACTGCTTCCGGATCGGGTCGTAGGTCCAGTTGGACGTCTCGGTGTCAACGAAGATGATGCGGGCGTCCTCGTAGACCTCGTCGGTATCGCTCCACACGTAGAAGTCGCCGTAGGGGCCGTCGGGGTTGGTCCTCGACTCGATGAACCACGGGTGGGCGTCCGAGGTGTGGTTCATGACGAAGTCGACGATCACGCGCATCCCTCGCGCGTGAGCGGCCTCGAGGAACACCGCGAAGTCGTCGATGGTGCCGAACTCCGGCAGCACGCCGCGGTAGTCGCTGACGTCGTAGCCGCCGTCGCGCAGTGGCGAGGTGTAGAAGGGCGGCAGCCAGAGGCAGTCCACCCCGAGCCACTCGAGGTAGTCCAGGCGGCTCGTCAGGCCGCGCAGGTCGCCTGAGCCGTCGCCGTTGGAGTCGGCGAAGGACCGGACGAGGACCTCGTAGAAGACGGCCCGCTTGAACCACAGTGGGTCGCTGCCGGGGGACGGCAGGGAGCTGGTGGGGGCGCCGGGGTCACCCGCGGACTGCCCGCCGTCGCTGAGCACCTGCTCGACGTCGCTGACGTCGCTCACGCCTGACCTCCCCTAGGCGCGCGGCATGCGCCGGACGCGGAAGATGTGGGCCGGCTCGACGAACGGGTCCAGCCGGACGTAGTTGTGCGTCCCCCACGTGTAGCTCGCACCGGTGATCTCGTCGACCACCTCGAACGGCTCGTCCCAGGCGAGGCCGAGTGCGGGCATGTCGAGATGGACGGTGGTCTCGCGGGTGCCGTGCGGGTCGAGGTTGAGGCAGACCAGAACGACGTCGGCGTCGTCCGCGGCGCTGCTTCGCTTGCTGAAGCACAGAATGCCGTCCCCCTCGGTCTCGTGGACCGCCAGGTGGCGCAGCTGCTGCAGCGCGGGGTGCGCGCGGCGGATCTGGTTGAGCCGGGTGAGGTAGCCGGCCAGGCTCTGTCCCTCGCGTGGACCGCCCGGCTCGAACTCCGCCCACGGCCGCGGCCGCAGCTGGTACTTCTCGGAGTCGAGGTACTCCTCGCTGCCCGGTCGCACCGCGACGTGCTCGTACAGCTCGAAGCCGGAGTAGACCCCCCAGCTGGGAGAACCGGTGGCCGCCAGCGTCGCGCGGATCTTGAACGCCGGGGGACCGCCGTACTGGAGGTAGGCGTTGAGGATGTCCGGCGTGTTGGGCCAGAAGTTCGGCCGCATGTAGGCCGAGGTCTCGTGGGCGAGCTCGAGCAGGTACTCCTCGATCTCGGTCTTCTCGGTCCGCCACGTGAAGTAGGTGTAGGACTGCGTGAAGCCGATCTTGCCGAGCATCCGCATCATCGCCGGCCGGGTGAACGCCTCGGCCAGGAAGATGACGTCGGGGTCGGTCTCGTGCACCTTCCCGATCAGCCACTCCCAGAAGGCGACCGGCTTGGTGTGCGGGTTGTCCACGCGGAAGATGCGGACGCCGTGGCTCATCCAGAGGCGGACCACCCGCAGCACCTCGTTGCGGATCCCGTCCGGGTCGCGGTCGAAGTTGATGGGGTAGATGTCCTGGTACTTCTTGGGAGGGTTCTCGGCGTAGGCGATGGTCCCGTCCGCCAGGACGGTGAACCACTCCGGGTGCGCCTCGACCCACGGATGGTCGGGCGCGGCTTGCAGGGCGAGGTCGAGGGCCACCTCGAGCCCCAGCTCCTTGGCCCGCCCGACGAAGGCGTCGAAGTCGTCGAAGTCGCCGAGTGCTGGGTCGATGGCGTCGTGTCCACCGTGCCGGGACCCGATCGCCCAGGGTGAGCCGACGTCGTCGGGTCCGGGGGTCAGCGTGTTGTTCGGTCCCTTGCGGTTGGCCTCGCCCACGGGGTGGATGGGCGGCAGGTAGACCACGTCGAAGCCCATGGCGGCGACGGCGGGGAGCCGCTCAGCCGCCGTTCGGAAATTGCCCGGGCGCACCACGCCGTCGGCGTCGGGGGCGGCTCCCTCGCTGCGGGGGAAGAACTCGTACCACGCGCTGAAGAGCGCGCGCTCGCGCTCCACCAACAGCGGCATCGGCCGCGACGACGTGACGAGGTCACGTAGCGGGTCGGCGACGAGGAGGTCGCGCATGCGCGGGTCCAGGCCGGCGGCGAGGCGTGCCTCCACCGGGCGAGACGTGTCCCGAAGCGCGGCGGCGGCTTCGGTCAGGGTCCGAACGTCGTCCGACGGGCGGCTCGCACTGCTTGAGGTGCGGGCGGTGCTGGGCGAGGCGGTGCTGGGGGAGGCGGTGCTGGGGGAGGCGGTGCTGGGCGAGGCGGCGGCCCGCTCGAAGAGCCGCGCCCCCTCCTCGAGCATCAGCTCGACGTCCACTCCCGCCGCGATCTTGATCTCGGCGTCGTGCGCCCACGTCGCGTAGGGGTCGCTCCAGGCCTCGACGGTGTAGGTCCACGCGCCCTGCCGGTCGGGTGTGACCTCGGCCGTCCACCGGTCGAGTCCGGCACCGGCCGGCGTCATAGGGGTGTAGGGGCCGGTGGAGCCGTCGGGGCCGCGGAGGACGACGTTGGCGTTGACCGCGTCGTGACCCTCGCGGAAGACCGTGGCCGAGACAGGAACGGTCTCGCCCACGACAGCTTTGGCAGGCCATTCGGCGAGCCCGACAACGGGCTCGATGTCCGTGATGGGGATGCGTCCGATCATCACGGCGAACCTACCCCCGGTTCCGTCAAGATCTCACCCCGCGGCGGCCGCGAATTCGAAAACCGAGACAAAGCGAGGCGGAGTAAGCCTCGACCCTCAAGGTGACCGCAAGATCTTGCACTCGCCTGCAAGGTGCAGACAGCGCGGTGCGACGGCCGGTAGGGTCGCCCGACGTGAGAGCGATCCGCCGATTCACCGTCCGCACGGTGCTCCCCGAGCCACTTCTGCCGCTGGGCGAGCTATCCCTCAACCTTCGCTGGTCCTGGCACCCCCAGTCCCGCGACCTGTTCGCCAGCATCGACCCGCAAGTGTGGGAGGACGTGCGGCACGACCCTGTCGCCCTGCTGGGCGCGGTCGGGCCGGCGCGCCTGGACGAGCTCGCGGCCGACGGCGGCTTCGTCGAGCGGGTGCGGGAGGCGGCTGCCGACCTGCACGACTACCTGACCGGCGAACGCTGGTTCCAGACGCTGCCGGAGGACGAGCGGCCCCGGGCCATCGGCTACTTCTCGCCCGAGTTCGGGATCACCGCGGTCCTGCCGCAGTACTCCGGGGGTCTCGGCATCCTGGCCGGTGACCATCTCAAGGCGGCGAGCGACCTCGGCGTCCCCGTCATCGGTGTCGGGCTGCTGTACCAGAGCGGCTACTTCGAGCAGTCGCTGTCGCGCGAGGGCTGGCAGCAGGAGCGCTACCCCGTCCTCGACCCGGACGGGCTGCCGCTGTCCCTCGTCCGTGCGACGGACGGCTCGGCTGCGATCGTCACCGTCGGGCTCCCTGGGGGCCGCAAGCTGCACGCCCAGATCTGGCGCGCCCAGGTCGGCCGCGTGCCGCTGCTGCTGCTCGACTCCGACGTCGAGCTCAACGACGCCCAGGCCCGTCAGGTCACCGACCGGCTCTACGGCGGCGGCGGCGAGCACCGGCTGCACCAGGAGATGCTGCTCGGTATCGGCGGTGTGCGCGCTCTGCGGACCTTCGCCCGCGCCACCGGCGCCCCGTCCCCCGAGGTGTTCCACACCAACGAGGGACACGCCGGCTTCCTCGGGCTGGAGCGGATGCGCGAGCTCGTCGCCGACGAGGGCCTGAGCTATGACGAGGCTCTCGAGGCGGTGCGAGCCGGCACGGTCTTCACCACGCACACGCCGGTGCCCGCGGGTATCGACCGGTTCGCGATCGACCTGGTGCGTCAGCACTTCGGTGGGGACAACGCGGTCAGCGGACTGCCTGTGGAGCGGATCCTCGCTCTCGGCGCAGAGAGCTACGAGGGCGGTGACCCCGGCGTCTTCAACATGGCCGTCATGGGTCTGCGCCTGGCGCAGCGTGCCAACGGCGTCAGCCTGCTGCACGGCGAGGTCAGCCGCGACATGTTCGCCGGCCTCTGGCCGGGATTCGACCCCGCAGAGGTGCCGATCACCTCGATCACGAACGGCGTGCACGGCCCGACCTGGGTCGACCGGCGCGTGCTGGAGCTGGCTGAGCGCGAGGGCATCATGCCCCTGGGCCACCAGGGCCGCGGGTTCGAGGCGGTCGAGGACATCCCGTTCGATGAGATCTGGCGCGTACGCAACCAGCTGCGCGGCGACCTCGTCACGGAGGCCCGGCGCCGGCTGCGGGCCTCCTGGCTGACGCGTGGTGCCTCACCAGCGGAGCTGCGCTGGATCGACGACGCCCTCGACCCCGACGTGCTCACGATCGGCTTCGCGCGGCGCGTCCCGAGCTACAAGCGTCTGACACTGATGGTCCGGGACCCGCAGCGGCTCAAGGCCCTGCTGCTCGACCCGGAGCGGCCGGTCCAGATCATCGTCGCCGGCAAGAGCCACCCGGCCGACGACGGCGGCAAGAAGCTGGTGCAGGAGCTCGTCCGCTTCAGCGACGACCCCGAGGTGCGCCACCGCATCGCGTTCCTGCCCAACTACGACATGGCGATGGCGCAGAGCCTCTACCTCGCCGATGTCTGGCTGAACAACCCGCTGCGCCCGCTCGAGGCGTGTGGCACCTCCGGGATGAAGGCGGCTCTCAACGGCGGTCTCAACCTCAGCGTGCTCGACGGCTGGTGGGACGAGTGGTACGACGGCGAGAACGGCTGGGCCATCCCCACCGCCGACGGCGTCAGCGACCCCGACCACCGCGACGACCTGGAGGCGGCGGCCCTCTACGACCTCATCGAGCAGGTCGTGGCCCCGCGCTTCTATGACCGCGACGCGGATGGCCTGCCGGCCCGGTGGCTGGCGATGGTGCGTCACACGCTCGCGACCCTCGGCCCCAAGGTCCTCGCGAGCCGGATGGTCCGCGACTACGTGGAGCGGCTCTACATCCCGGCCGGTCTCGCCGCCCGTCGCGTCGACGGTCCTGGCTATCCGCGAGCCAAGGAGCTGGCCTCCTGGAAGCAGCAGGTCCAGAACGGCTGGCATGGCGTGCGGGTGGACCACGTCGAAGCCTCCGGAGTCGGCGACAGCCCCGAGCTGGGTGACTCCGTCGCGCTGCGGGCCTTCGTCTCCCTCGGCGCCATCTCGCCCGACTCGGTCACCGTCCAGGTCGTGCACGGCAAGGTCGACGAGAGCGACCGGCTGACCGACCCGGTGTCCGTGCCGATGCAGCACGCCGAAACCTACGAGGGCGGGCGCCACCGCTACGAGGTGGACCTCAAGCTGGACCGCACGGGCCCGTTCGGGTACACCGTGCGCATCCTGCCCAAGCACGACCTGCTGGCCACTCCCGCCGAGCTCGGGCTGGTCGCGACGCCGTAGCAGTCAGCAGCACCGGACGTCTGGGCGGGGGTCACAGCGACAGCTGGGGCCCCCGTTCCGTTGGTGCAGCAGCGGCACGGGACGCGGCAAAACCCTTCGCGATCGCAGCGGTCGCGGTCAGGGAGAGGATCGCCATGACCAGCATGGCGCGCCCCGCCGCTGGCGAGCCCCCGCCCAAGGCCTGTGCGACGGTTCCAGCGACGAGAGCTCCGGCAGCCTGCCCGAGCATCAGGCCGGTGCTCGCGAGCCCGAAGACCTGACCTCGCGCCTCCGGTGGCGTGTGTGCGACCAGCCGTTCCTGGATCGGCAGCGCAGCGGAGTAGCCGCTGGCTGCGAGGGCCGCGAGCAGGCAGGCGAGCCACAGCGGCGGGTGCAACCAGAAGGCGATGAACGGCGCCGCGAGCAGCACGCGCAGCGGGATGACGAGCCGGTCGCGACGCGGGTCGTGCACGAATCTGCCGACGACGATGTCCCCGACCAACATGCCGGCCGCGGCAGCGCCGAACAGCCATCCCGCGTGCTGGCCGGCGTAGGGCACGAAGACCGCCTCGCACCCCACGATCAGCCCGTTGGGGACCCACATCATCAGGTAGATGGGCCGGACCACACGCGACCCCAGCAGACGCGTGTTGACGTGCCGGGTCCGGGGACAACGCGTCCCGTGGCCCTGGGCGGCCGGTCGTCCAGGCGCAGGCGCGCCAGCACGGCACCGATGATGCTGAGCGCCCCGGACAGGAGGAACAACCGGGTGGTGGTCAGGGTGAGCAGCAGGATCGCCCCGAGGGCGTTGCCGAGGACCTGCATCCCTCCGACGGTGATATTGAGCGTGGCCCGACCGAGGACGAAGGCGTCCGACGGAACGATGTCGCTGAGCAGGCTGACCACCGTCCCCGAGGTGGCGGCGGCGACGACGTAGCCCACGGCAAGCAGCGCAAAGCGCCAGCCCCACGCGAGCCCAGGCAGCGTCTGCAGCAGGTCCGTCACTCCCGCGGTGATCCCGACCGCGACGATCGCGTTGCGAGGCCGGACGAGGTCAGCCGTAGCGAGCAGGAAGTGGCTCGACACGAGCTGGACCAGCGGCCCACCGAACATCGCCAGCGCGGTCAGCACGGGGGACCGAGCCACCCGCCTGCACGCTCACCGCTCGGCTCGATACACAGCGACGGAGAGACCGGGTCGGGTCGTCGCCTCGCCACCGGTAACCGTCGAACTGACGCGAAGTGAGGGCGAGGCGACGGAGGAAGTGTCGGCGAGCAGGTGGTAGCGGCGTCCCCACGGCGGCGGCGGCAGCGTGACCTCGCGGTCCTCGAGCTCTCCCTGCACGACGACGAGCAGCGTCTCGTCCTCGACGTCCTCAGACGCGTCGCCCGCGAGCCACCACTGCAGCACGCGGGTGCCGTGGGCGAACCACGACTCGTGCTGCAACAGCTGTCCGTCGGCGCCGAACCACGCCACGTCGGCCAGGCTCTCGTCCCCGGGGTGACGTCCGGTGAAGAACGACGACTGGCGCAGCACCGGATGTTCACGTCGAAGTGACAGGAACTGTCTGACCATCGCTCGCAGCGACTGCTCGTCCGCGTCGGGATCCCAGCTGACCCACGACACCTCGTTGTCCTGGCAGTAGGCGTTGTTGTTGCCCAGCTGGGTCCGGCCTTGCTCGTCGCCGGCGGTGAGCATCGGGACGCCGGTCGAGACGAGCAGGGTGCCGAGGACGGCGGCGCGCAGTCGACGGCGCCGTTCGGAGATGACCGGGTCGTCGGTGACGCCCTCGACGCCGAGGTTCCAGGCGAGGTTGTCTTCGGCTCCGTCGCGGTTGTCCTCGCCGTTGGCCTCGTTGTGCTTGCGCTCGTAGGTGACGAGGTCGTTCAGGGTGCTGCCGTCGTGCGCCGTCACGAAGTTGACGCTGGTGAGCGGTCCGCGCCCGCGCTCGCCGTAGATGTCGGAGGAGCCGGAGAGGCGGTAGGCGAGGTCGCGCACACCGGGGTGTCCACCCGTGTCGTGCTGACGGTTACCGGCGAGCCAGAAGCGCCGGACCCCATCCCGGTAGCGGTCGTTCCACTCGGCCCACGGCGGAGGGAACGCCCCGACCTGGTAGCCCCAGGGTCCGAGATCCCACGGCTCGGCGATGAGCTTCACCTGGCGGAGCACGGGGTCTTGGAAGACCGCCGACAGGAAGGGGCTGCGCGGGTCGAAGCCGGAGTCGGTGCGGGCCAGGGTCGTCGCAAGGTCGAACCGGAAGCCGTCGACGTGGAAGTCGACGACCCAGCGCCGCAGGGTGTCCATGACGAGACGCAGCGTCGGTGGGTGACGCAGGTCGAGGCTGTTGCCGCAGCCGGTCACGTCCTGGTAGCGGCGCCCGTGGTCCAGCCGGTAGGTCGTCTCGTTGGCCAGCCCGCGCAACGACAGCGTCGGCCCGTGCTCGCCCGCCTCCGCGGTGTGGTTGTAGACGACGTCCAGGATGACCTCGAGCCCGTGCTGGTGAGCCGCGCGCACGAGGTCGCGGAACTCCCGGACCTGCTGGCCGCGCGACCCTGCGGCGCTGTAGTCGCCGTGGGGCGCACCAAAGGCGATCGGGTTGTAGCCCCAGTAGTTCCTCAACCCTCGCTGGAGCAGCGCGAGCTCGCTCGCGTGCTGCTGCACGGGTAGCAGCTCGAGCGCGGTGACGCCCAGGTCCCGCAAGGGTTCCAGGACCTCGGGGCGGGCCAGGCCGGCGTAGGTGCCCCGGAGCTCGGGGGGCACGTCGGGGTGCCGCATCGTGTACCCGCGCACGTGCAGCTCGTACACGACCGTCTCGCTCCACGGCAGGCGAAGCCGCTCGTCGCCCTGCCAGTCATAGCCGGTGTCGACCACGACGCTGCGCGGGACGAAGGGCGAGGAGTCCGCGTCGCTGCGCGTCAGGTCGTCGGCCCCCTCGTGGCCGAGGACCGCCCGGTCGGGACGCAGCTGCCCGTCGACCGCCCACGCGTAGGGATCGAGCAGCAGCTTCGCGGCGTTGTGCCGCTGCCCTGACCAGGGATCCCAGGCGCCGTGGGCACGGAAGCCGTACCGCATCCCAGGGCGCAGCTCCCGCAGCCAGCCGTGCCATACCCCGTCGGTCGGCCCATGCAGGCGCATCCGGTGCTCGGTCGGCCGCGGTCCGCTGTCGTGCTCGCCCAGCACGCACAGCTCGACCGCCGTCGCGGCAGGTGCGTACACCGCGACGTTCGTGCCGACCCCGTCCCACGTCGCCCCCAGCGGCTCCGGCTGCCCCGCGTCGATCTGCTCCGGTCCGCGCACCCCGACATCCTGCCCCAGCGCGCGGGGCTCGGCCGCGAGAGGGGGAAGCCGGCGCGGTAGGTTCGCTGCCCACATCGACACGAACGACGGAGCGGGAGCAGACGTGGGCGATCTGGTGCGGCTCGAGGTCGAGCAGGGCGTTGGCGTGATGCGGCTGGACCGCCCGCCCATGAACGCGCTGAACGCCCAAGTCCAGGAGGAGATCCGCGCCGCCGCTGCCGCGGCCTCCGCGCGCGATGACGTCGCGGCAGTCGTGGTGTACGGCGGAGAGAAGGTGTTCGCCGCGGGGGCGGACATCAAGGAGATGGCCGAGATGGACTACGCAGCGATGGTCGCTCGGTCCGGCGCGCTGCAGTCCGCGTTCACGGCCGTCGCGCAGATTCCGAAGCCCGTCATCGCGGCCATCACCGGCTACGCCCTCGGCGGGGGCTGCGAGCTGGCCCTGTGCGCGGACTTCCGGGTGGCGGGGGAGAGCGCCAAGCTCGGGCAGCCCGAGATCCTGCTCGGGATCATTCCCGGCGCCGGCGGCACGCAGCGGCTCTCGCGGCTCGTCGGGCCCGCCCGCGCCAAGGACCTCATCTTCTCCGGCCGCCACATTCCCGCCGCCGAGGCCTGTCAGATCGGGCTCGTCGACCGTGTCGTCGCCGACGACCAGGTCTTCTCGACGGCTCGCGACTGGGCCGCCACCTTCGTCGGGGGACCGGCTCTCGCGATCCGGGCGGCCAAGGAGTGCGTCGACCGCGGCCTCGAGGTGGACCTGGGGACCGGCCTGGAGATCGAGCGGCAGCAGTTCGCTGCGCTGTTCGCCACGGCCGACCGCAGCGAGGGCATGGGCGCGTTCGTCGAGAAGCGCAAGCCGACGTTCGGCGGCCGGTGACGGCTCTCGCCACTCTGTCGGCCCACTCTGTCGGCCCACTCTGTCGGCCAACCCTGTCGCCGAGAGGGGCAGCGAGGCTTCGGCGCGGAATAGTTAGGCAACCGAAGCTATTGTTTAGCGTGTGACAACATCTTCGGAGAGCCCCGGGCGGGTCGAGACTGAGCAGCTGGCCGCTGCGCTGCGCCCGACCCTGTTCCGGCTCTACCAGCTCGTGCGGCGCGAGACGCCCACTCTGGACCTCACGATGTCGCAGGGCGGGGTCGTCGCCACTCTCGCCACCCGCGGCCCCCTGCGGATGGGCGCTCTGGCCGCGGCCGAGGACGTGCGGCTGCCCTCCATCACGGAGAGCGTCGCCAAGCTCGAGGCGCTGGGGCTGGTGTCGCGGATGCCCGACCCGGCCGACGGCCGTGCCGTGCTCGTCGACGTCACCGACGAGGGGCGCCGCTTCTACGAGCGAGTCGTCTCCGCGCGCACCACCTTCCTCGTGCAGCTCCTCGACGCACTGGACGCGTCCGAGCGTGCCCGGCTCTCGTCCGCCCTACCCGTCCTCGACCGGCTGCTCACCATCGCCCGCGACGAGGACCCGGCCTCCCGCACCACCGCTCCCGCCCCCACCACGGCTTCCACTCCCACTCCCGGAGACCTCCAGTGACCACCAACCCGCACCACGGCTCCGCCGTTCGGGACTCACACGAACCCGCGACCGAACGACGCGGCATCCTGCAGCAGCCCAAGGCGGTGTGGGCGGTCGCGTTCGCCTGCGTCATCGCCTTCATGGGCATCGGTCTCGTGGACCCGATCCTCGTGCCGATCGCCGACAAGCTGCACGCGTCGGCCTCACAGGTCAGCCTGCTCTTCACCAGCTATATGGCCGTCACCGGTGTCGCGATGCTCGTCACCGGGGCTGTCGCGAGCCGCATCGGCCCCAAGAAGACGCTGCTCATCGGCCTCGCCGTGATCGTGCTGTTCAGCGCGCTGGCGGGCTCGTCGAACACCGTCGGTCAGATCGTCGGCTTCCGCGCCGGCTGGGGGCTCGGCAACGCCCTCTTCATCGCCACTGCCCTGGCCACGATCGTCGGTGCCGCCAGCGGTGGCGTCGCGGAGGCGATCATCCTCTACGAGGCTGCGCTCGGTATCGGCATCGCCACCGGCCCCCTCGTGGGTGGGTTCCTCGGCGGCGTGAGCTGGCGCTACCCGTTCTTCGGCGTGGCCGCGCTCATGGCGATCGCGTTCATCGCCACCTCGGTGCTGCTGCCGAAGCTGCCCAGGCCACAGCGTCGCACCTCGCTGGCCGACCCCTTCCGTGCGTTGGGCCACCGCGGGCTGCTGACTGTCGGCATCACCGCGCTGCTCTACAACTTCGGCTTCTTCACGCTGCTCGCCTACACGCCGTTCCCGCTCGCGATGGGGGCCCACGCCATCGGGTTCATCTTCTTCGGCTGGGGCGTGTGTCTGGCCGTCACGTCGGTCTTCGTCGCTCCGCGGCTGCAAGCCCGCTTCGGGACGTTGCCGAGCATCATCACGGTCCTGCTGCTCTTCGCCGCCGACCTGATCGTCATGGGCATCTTCACCGGCACCAAGGCAGTGCTGATCGTGGGGGTGGTGGTCGCGGGTCTCTTCCTCGGCGTCAACAACACCCTCGTGACCGAGGCCGTCATGCTCGCGGCTCCCGTCGAGCGCGGCACCGCGTCCGCCGCCTACAGCTTCGTCCGCTTCAGCGGCGGCGCCGTCGCGCCGTGGCTCGCCGGCAAGCTCGGTGAGGAGGTCAGCCCGCACGTGCCGTTCTGGGTCGGTGGAGGCGCCACCATCCTCGCGGCGCTCGTGCTCAGCAGTGGGCGACGGGTCCTGGCGCACCTGGACGACCACCGGCGCCCGACCGGTCCCGAGCAGTCGGCGACCGGGGCCGGCGAGGACCTGGAGGCCGACGCCCTCGCCAGCGCCGACGCCTCCTGAGCGAGGCACGAAACAGACGGGCCGGCCCTTCTCGGGGCCGGCCCGTCCGCGTCTTACCGGGACGGACGCTTCCGGTGACGGACGCTTCCGGTGACGGACGTCAGCCGAGCGCGGCCGGCAGCAGCCCCAGCGGTGGCGAGCCCAGCTCGAGTAGCGCGGCGTGGAAGCGGGGGAGGGAGAAGTCCGACCCCCACTGCTGCCGGGCTCGGTCCCGCAGGTCGAGAATCGCGAGCTTGCCCCACGTGTAGCGCCCGTAGGTCGCGTCGAAGGTGCCGCGACGTGCCTCGCTCTCGGCGGCGCTGCGTCCCAGGAAGGCGTCGGACATGAAGCGCTGAGTGGCGTCCTCGACGCTCATGGCGCCCGTGTGGAGCCCGATCGCGGAGGACAGCCGCGTGACGCGGACCAGGGCTTCGAGCGCGACGCCCACCGCGAAGCGCGCGTCACCGTCGCGGAACCCCTCCTCGAGCATGACCTCCTCGACGTAGTGCGCCCATCCCTCTGCGAACGTCATGGACTGCAACGTCCGCCGGACGTCACCAGGTGCCCGGCGCAGCGCACGGCCGTGGGAGAAGTGGCCCGGCGCCACCTCATGTGCGGTGATGGCCGGCAGCGTCGTGCGGCTGAAGACGGACAGCCACTCCTCGACGCTGTGCGCGGGCCACGCCGGGTCGGGCGGCGTCACGTGGTACCAGGAGGGGGCGTCGGACTCGTACGGCGCTGCCCACGTCATCATCGCCATCGCCCACGAGCGGCTCTCCGGCGCCGGACCAACCAGGCACTCGCCATCGAGGAAGGGCACCAGCCGGTGCTCCGCCGTGAACGCCATCACTTCGGCGGTCTGCTCGCGGGCCTCCGCCAGCACCCCCTCGATGTCAGGGTGGTCCCGCAGCAGCTCTCCTACGACCTCGGCCGGCTCCCGGGTGGCGTCCACCCGTCCGCACGCCTCGCGCAGGAGCTCCAGCAGCCGGTCGCGTTCCCGCTCGGCGGCGGCGGCGAGCGCGCCGACGTCCAGGTCGACCGCCTCGCGGACCCCCATTAGCCGCGCCAGACCCTGCTCGCCCAAGGCCATCTCCGGCGGCCCGGACGTGGCGGCTGTCTCCACGTGGGCGACGAAGCGGGCGTGGGCCGCCAGGGCGGCGCGCTCGACCTCCCCGTCGTCCGCGGAGATGCCGGCGGCCAGTCCCCGGACCGCTCCGAGCAGCGCTTCCGCGACCGGCGCGGGGACGCGGTCCAGCGAGGCGACGGCCATGTCGACCGCGTCCGGCCAGCGTCGCAGGTGCTCCCGGCGCGCCGCCGCCCGCTCCTCGGCGGGGGCGTACGTGCGGTCGTAGCAAGCCAGGTCCAGGTTGTCGGCGTGCACCAGGGGGTCGCGCCGGTGCAGCTCGAGCTCGTCGAGCGCGACCTCCAACCCCAGCTCGAACGCCGCCAGGTGGCGCTCGTCGTGCTGCTCGCGCTCCGTCTCGGGGGCGTGCTCACTCCCGCTGCCCTCTGCTCTCGCGGCGCGGAGGCGCGCGAGACCGGACCGCACACCTTCGGGAGAGAGGTCCTGGATCACACCGTCGTACTCGTGGCGCCCCGCGCCCTCCCGCACGGCGGGGATGGACAGGTCGCAGACGGCTCGGAGGCGTGCGCTGGTCACGCTGTCTACCCAAGCATGTGACCCGAAGCACGCCCGGGCCGAGGTCGCCCGTCGCCGTACCGGCGGGTAACGTCGGCTCGTCCCGCGATCACCGCCGATCGACGACCTCGGAGGCTCACTCATGGCGCGCACCCTCGTCGTGCTGGTCAAGTACGTTCCCGACGCCGCGTCGACGCGGACATTCGCAGACGACAACACCACCGTGCGGACGGGTGACGGCGTGCTCTCGGAGCTGGACGAGTACGCGGTCGAAGAGGCACTGAAGCTCGCCGAGAGCGGCGACTGGGAGGTTGCCGCCGTGACGATGGGTCCTGCCGAGGCTGAGACCGCGATCAAGAAGGCCCTGCAGATGGGCGCCGACCGGGGCTACCACGTGCTCGACGACTCCCTGCACGGCTCCGATGCCGTCGCGACCAGCTCGGTGCTGGCCGCTGCCGTGGACAAGCTGCGGGCCGAGGGCGACGTCGGGCTCGTCATGTGCGGCATGGCCTCGACCGACGGCGGGATGTCGGTCGTGCCCGCCATGCTGGCCGAGCGGCTCGACCTGCCACAGGTGACGTTCGCGGCGGAGGTGACCGTCGACGGGGACACGGTGCGCATCCGCCGGGACGGCGACACCGCCACGGAGGTGATCGAGGCGTCGCTGCCGGCGCTGGTCTCGGTCACCGACCAGATCAACGAGCCGCGCTACCCCTCGTTCAAGGGGATCATGGCGGCCAAGAAGAAGCCGGTGGAGACGTGGTCGCTGGCCGACCTGGGGGTCGACGCCTCGACGGTCGGACTGAGCTCGGCGTGGTCGCTCGTCGAGGACATCACCGCCCGACCGCCGCGCGGCAAGGGCACGATCGTGACCGACGACGGCACGGGCGCCGCCCAGCTCGTCGACTTCCTCGTGCGCGAGAAGCTCGCCTGACCTTCCACTCGACCGACAGACTCAGGAGCACCCCGATGGCTGAGATCCTCGTCCTCGTCGACACGGTGGACGGCGCCGTGCGCAAGCCCACGCTCGAGCTGCTGACGCTCGCCCGCCGGCTCGGAGAGCCCGCCGCGGTCTACACCGGACCCGGGTACGAGCAGGCGAAGTCCGCCCTCGCCGAGCACGGCGCGACGAAGGTGTACGTCGTCGACGGCGACGAGCCCGCGCAGTACCTCGTGGGTCCAAAGGTGGACGCGCTCGCCCAGATCGCGCAGTCGGCCAACCCGGCCGCGGTGCTCGTGACCAGCACGCCCGAGGGTAAGGAGATCGCCGGGCGGCTCGCGGTCCGCCTCGGCAGCGGCGTCATCACCGATGCTGTCGACCTCACGCCGGACCTGGTCGCGACGCAGTCGGTCTTTGCCGGCAGCTACGTCGTGCACTCCAAGGTCTCCCAGGGCGTCCCGATCATCACGGTCAAGCCCAACAGCGCGGCCATCGAGTCGGCCCCGACGGAACCGACCGAGGAGCACGTCTCGGTGTCCTGGTCGCCCTCCTCCCTGCGCGCCAAGGTCACCGACCGCACGCCGCGCGGAGCGAGCGGTCGACCGGAGCTCACCGAGGCGGCTGTCGTGGTCTCCGGCGGACGCGGCCTGCAGGGCCCGGCGAACTTCGCCCTCGTGGAGCGTCTCGCGGACGCTTTGGGCGGTGCTGTCGGCGCCTCCCGCGCCGCGGTCGACGCCGGCTGGTACCCGCACGCCCACCAGGTCGGCCAGACCGGCAAGAGCGTCTCCCCGCAGCTGTACATCGCGGCCGGCATCTCCGGCGCCATCCAGCACCGGGCCGGGATGCAGACCTCCAAGACGATCGTCGCGATCAACAAGGACCCTGAGGCACCCATCTTCGAGCTCGCCGACTTCGGCGTGGTCGGCGACGCGCTGCAGGTCCTCCCGCAGACCGCCGAGGCGGTCGAGCAGCGCAAGGGGTGACCCCGCTCACCCGACACGCAGCGGAAATCGCCGGCGACCGCAGGGAATCGCCTTCTAGCCTGTCCCGGTGATTTTCCCGACCGTGCAGTTCGCCGCGTTCTTCGCGGTCGTCCTGCCGGTCTCATGGCTGCTGATGCCACGGCCGGCGCTGTGGAAGCCCTTCGTCCTCGCCGCCTCCTACGTCTTCTACGGCGCGGCTGACTGGCGTTTCTGCCTGCTGCTGGGCGCTTCGACGGTGGGCAACCAGCTCGCCGCCGTTCGGGCCGAGGCTGCCCGCACCCGTGGCGACGAGGCCGCGCGACGGCGGTGGGTGACCGCGGCGGTCGCGCTCGACCTCGGGCTGCTCGGCGTGTTCAAGTACCTCGGCTTCTTCGTCGACTCCGTCGACTCCCTGCTGCGCGGGATCGGGCTTGCTGCGCCGCTGCCGCTGCTGCACATCGCTCTGCCAGTCGGGATCTCCTTCTTCACGTTCCAGGCGATGTCGTACGTCATCGACGTCGGCCGGGGACGCGCGGACGTTGCCTCGATCGTCGACTTCGCCATCTACCAGGCGTTCTTCCCGCACCTGGTGGCCGGACCGATCGTGCGTGCACGCGAGTTCCTGCCGCAGCTGCGCGCGCCGCGCAACCCCCGCGACGTCCCGGCCACGGCGGCGCTGTTTCTCATCCTCGGCGGCCTGGTCAAGAAGGTCGTGTTCGCCGACCTCCTCGCCACTCGTCTGGTCGACCCTGTCTTCGAGGCCCCCGGTGCCCACTCGGCGCCCGAGGTGCTGCTCGCGATCTACGGCTACGCCGGCCAGATCTACTGCGACTTCAGCGCGTATACCGACATCGCCATCGGCGTCGCTCTGTTGCTCGGCTTCCGCTTCCCGCAGAACTTCGACCGCCCCTACGCCGCACTGTCCCTGCAGGACTTCTGGCGGCGGTGGCACATGACCCTGTCGCGCTGGCTGCGCGACTACCTCTACATCTCCCTCGGCGGCAACCGCCGCGGCCGCGCGCGTACCTACGTCAACCTCGCGCTGACGATGGTGCTGGGCGGTCTCTGGCACGGCGCCAGCTGGACCTTCGTCATCTGGGGGGCCCTGCACGGCGGCGGCCTCGCCGTCGAGCGCTGGATTTCCGAACGCCGTCGTCCCTCCGCCCCGCCGTCGTCGGCTACGCCGTCGGGTCTGGAGCCGTCGGGTCTGGAGCCGTCGGGTCTGATGCCGTCGTCGGCCGAGCCGTCGGGTGCGGAGGCGTCAGGTGCCGAGGCGTCAGGCACCGGCCGTCCGACCCTTGGCGCGGCCGGCACCCTGCTGCGCTCCGTCCGCATCCCGCGCCAGCGACCACACGCCGACGCGATGGCACCCGCGCCCGCCACCGACAGCGGCGTTCGGGCCCCAGGGGTGGCGCTGCGATGGGCGCTCACCTTTCACGTCGTCTGCCTCGCCTGGGTGTTCTTCCGCGCGCCCGATCTCGGGTCGGCACTGCAGCTGCTCGGCCGGCTGGCGCACCCGGGGCCCGCGCCGCTGGTGTCCGTCGGGATCGTCCTCACCGTCGCCGCCGCCCTCGGCTCGCAGTTCGTGCCCGCGCGTGTGTGGGAGGTGCCGCAGCAGTGGTTTGCGCGGCTGCCGCTCGTCTGGCAGGGCGTGGCTCTCGCCGGCGTGGTGCTCGTCGTCAATGCCGTCGTCGGGGAGCAGGGCGTGGCACCGTTCATCTACTTCCGCTTCTGAAGGACCTCGGCTCTCATGACCGCACCGCCCCCTCTGCCGCCCCCACTGCCGAATCCTCTGCCGGCCCCGCTGCAGGCCCCGCTGCAGGAGACCCGCCGCGTGCGTGTGGCCGAGCGGGACTTCGACGACGACGCGCACCCGGCGACGGCGAGCTCGGTGGGTCGGATGCCGGCCGGCCGGGCGATCGCCGTCGTGCTGGTCGCCCTGGTCGCCGCGGCCTTCCTCGACTCCCACGCCTTCGTCCGGGCCGGCGAGGCCATGCCCGAGGGTGCCGTCCGGACCGTCACGCTCGCCGTTGCTCATCCCGTCGACGCGGTCGCGGGTGCTCTCGGTTTGCGGCTGCCGAGCGAGGCGCTGGACGCCGCGTTCGGCAACGAGCGCAAGACGGGCGACGGAGCCACGAGCCGGCTCGACGAGCTCGCCGACGGACCGAACGCGGATGGCTCGGCTGCCCCTGCCGCGTCTGCTCCAGTCAGCGCTGGGGCGACCACTGGCGGCGACGCTGCGCCGAACGGAGCGGCCGCTCCTGTCTCGACGGCTCCGGGGGCCACAGCTTCGGCTGGGAGCTCCGCCCCCGCTGCCTCGGCTGTCCCCGCGTCTGGCCTGCCCGCGTCTGGCCTTCCCGCGACTGTCCTTCCCGGCGTCGTCGTGGGGCCAGCCGGGACGGGGCCGTGGCGGCACCCCACGCCCGGTCATCCCCTCAAGGTCCTCGTGACGGGTGACAGCCTCTCGGACTTCGTCGGCTTCCAGATGGCGGCGATGACGAGCGCGGCCGGCCTCGTGCAGATCGAGAACGTGCCACGCAACGGGACGGGGCTGACCAACCCCGACTTCTTCGACTGGAGCGTCAACGCGCAGCAGGAGATCGCGGCACGCAAACCGGACGTCGTCGTCGTGGTGATGGGCGGCAACGACGGCTGGAACCTCACTGTCGGCGGCCACGCCTACGCCGCCGGCAGCCCCCAGTGGCAGAGTGCCTACGCGCGCCGCATCGCCGCGGTGGCGACGATTCTGTCCGGCGGCGGAGCCCGCCCGGTCTACTGGTCGACCCCGCCGTTCCCGGAGTCCTCGAAGTGGGCGCGGATCTTCGCCAGCCAGGCGCGCGCAGCGGTGGCTGCTGTCCGCTCCGTGCCTGGGGCGCGGTACGTCGACCTGTTCCAGCGCACCCAGGTGGCGGGGAAGTACTCCGACGAGCTCCCCTTCCACGGACAGCTCGTGGACGCCAGGCAGCCCGACGGCATCCACTTCTCACGCATCGGCGCCAAGATCCCGGCCGAGGTCATCCTCCAGGCGATGGCCGCCGACGTCGGCCGCGTGCGCTGAGCGGAGCGTAGGCTCGAGGGGCCATGACGTACCTCGATCACGCGGCGACGACCCCGCTGCTGCCCGAAGTCCTCGCCGCGATGACCGCCGAGCTCGCCGTGACCGGCAACCCGTCGTCCTTGCACGCCTCTGGCCGCGCGGCGCGCAAGCGTGTCGAGGAGGCCCGCGAGAGCGTGGCGCGCAGTCTCGGGGCCCGGCCCAGCGAGATCGTCTTCACCAGTGGCGGAACCGAGGCGGACAACCTCGCGGTCAAGGGGATCTTCTGGGCGCGTCAGGCGGAGGATCCTCGCCGCCGGCGGATCCTGGTCGGGGCCGTCGAGCACCACGCCGTCCTCGATCCCGCCGAGTGGCTCGCGGCCACTGGAGACGCCGAGGTGGAGGTCCTGCCGGTGGACGCCGTCGGGCGCGTCTCGCCGGACGTGGTGGCGGCAGCTATCGAACGCGACCCCGACTCGGTCGCGCTGGTCAGCGTGATGTGGGCGAACAACGAGGTGGGCACGGTCGCGCCGATCGCCGACATCGCGGCCACGGCCCACCGCTTCGGCGTTCCGGTCCACTCCGACGCCGTCCAGGCCGTCGGTGCCCTCGACGTGGACTTCGCCGCCAGCGGACTCGACGCGATGACCGTCACGGGACACAAGATCGGCGGCCCCATCGGAGTGGGCGCTTTGGTGCTGGCCCGGCATCTTGCGCCGGTGCCCGTCCTTCACGGCGGCGGTCAGGAGAGGGACGTCCGCTCCGGCACTCTCGACACCGCCGGAGCCGTCGCGTTCGCCGAGGCACTGCGGCTGACGGTCGAGCGCAGGGACGACCGTCGGCGCGAGCTGGCCCGGTTGCGCGAACGCCTGCACGCTGCGCTGGTCGCGGCCGTGCCCGAGCTCGTCGTCAACGGCGACCCCGACCCGGCGGGTCGGCTGCCCGGACTGCTGCACGTCTCCGTCCCCGGGTGTGAGGGCGACGCCCTCCTCATGCTGCTCGATGCCAGGGGAGTGGAGGTCTCGACCGGGTCGGCCTGCTCGGCTGGCGTCCCCCGACCCAGCCATGTGCTGCTCGCGATGGGGCTGCCTGAGGACCTTGCTCGCAGCTCCCTGCGGCTCTCTCTCGGCTGGACGTCGACCGATGAGGACGTCGACACGGTCGTCGCTGCGCTCCCGCCTGCGGTCGAGCGTGCCCGCCGCGCCGGCCTGGTCTCGGTGAGGGCCTGATGCGCGTCCTCGCCGCCATGAGCGGCGGCGTCGACTCCGCGGTCGCCGCGGCTCGCGCTGTCGACGAGGGTCATGAGGTCACCGGCGTTCATCTGGCCCTGAGCCGCACCCCTGCGACCCTCCGGAGCGGCGCGCGGGGCTGCTGCAGCGTCGAGGACAGTCACGACGCCCGGCGGGCCGCCGACGTCCTCGGGATCCCTTTCTACGTCTGGGACCTTTCCGAGCAGTTCGCCGCCTCCGTCGTCGACGACTTCGTGGCCGAGTACGCGGCAGGGCGCACGCCGAACCCGTGTCTGCGCTGCAACGAGAAGATCAAGTTCGCGGCTGTGCTGGACCGGGCGGTGGCGCTCGGCTTCGACGCCGTCTGCACGGGTCACTACGCGCGGCTCGTGGACGGGCCGGAGGGCCGGGAGCTGCACCGCGCGGTGGACCACGGCAAGGACCAGTCCTATGTCCTCGGTGTCCTGACCGCCGAGCAGCTCGCAGCGTCGATGTTCCCCCTCGGGGACTCGCTGAAGGGTGACGTGCGAGCCGAGGCTGCGCGCCGCGGGCTCGCAGTAGCGGACAAGCCCGATAGTCACGACATCTGCTTCATCGCCGATGGTGACACCGGTGGGTGGCTGCGCCAGCGACTTGGCGAGCAGCCAGGTGACATCGTCGACGAGGCCGGGCGCGTGGTCGGCCAGCACACCGGGGCGCACCAGTTCACCGTTGGGCAGCGGCGCGGGCTACGCCTCGGGGTGCCCGCCGAGGACGGCAAGCCGCGCTACGTGCTCGACATCGAGCCGGTGTCGCAGACGGTGCGTGTGGGGCCCGCGGAGCAGCTCGACGTCGACGAGATCACTGGGATCGGTCCCCGTTGGTGTGGGCCGCAGCCGCAGGGCGCGCTGCGCTGCGACGCGCAGGTGCGGGCGCATGGCGAGGCGGTACCGGCCGTCGCCGTCGCCGAGGACGGGGTGGTGCGGGTGCGGCTCGAACGGTCCCACCGTGGCGTGGCTCCGGGTCAGGCCGTCGTCCTCTACGACGGCACCCGCGTCATCGGCAGCGCCACCATCGCCCAGACGCGGCGGCTCAGCCCCGCATCGCGGTAGCGGGCCCGACGCGTCGGCGACTCAGGCCGCCAGCCACACTCCGACCGTGAGGGCTGCGACGGCGGCCAGACCGGAGATGCCGCCCCAGGCCGCCAGAGCCGAGCGCGTCTTCGCGCGCTCGTGGAGGAAAGCCGCGACGGCGGAGATCACCACGAGGGCGTACTTCACCTGTAGCCGCGCGCTGTCCCGCAGGTCAGGCTCCGCCACGACGTTCCAGATCCCGGTGACGACGAGGACGGCGAACGCACCCCACGCCACGCGCCGGAAGGCACGCGCGGCGGCGCCGGGAGCGTCAGGGGAGACGCCGCGCAACGTCGGGACCAGGGCGGCGAGGACGAGCTGACCACCGACCCAGATCGTTGCGGCCAGGACATGCAGCGTCAGACGAATGACTTCGAGGGCCGAGACATGCTCCACGCCTGCATCCTCACATGACCCTGTCAGGGGGACCCGTTAGCGTGCCTCCCATGACCTCCGGAGCGCCAGAACGGCCGCCAGAACCGCCGCCACGCCGGCTCCTGCCAGGCGGCGTCGCGACCGGAGTCGGCAGTCTGCCTGGGACCGACGCTCTGGAGGCTGCGCGTCTCGTCGCCGACGAGCTGCCGGATTTTCCGCACCTGCCTGAGCTGCCTGAGCGGGGTCCGGGCGCGGACCTCATCGGGCGGGCCGCGGGGCTGCTCGTCGACCTGCATGTGGACCTGCAACCGAGCGGGTGGCGGCTGGTCGAGCGTGCGGGGCGCGATGAGCGCCGAGCAGCCGGTTTCCTCGCTGCCGACCTGGACGCCGTCGAGGAGGTCTTCGACGGTTACCGCGGGCCGCTCAAGGTCGCGGTCGCAGGTCCCTGGACGCTGGCCGCCGGGGTCGAGCTGCCTCGCGGTGGGCGTGCGCTCGGGGACCCGGGAGCGGTGCGGGACCTGGCCCAGTCGCTGGCAGCGGCAGTCGAGGGGGTCGTGGCAACCCTCGGCAGACGAGTTCCAGGGGCGTATATCGTCGTGCAGCTCGACGAGCCGTCACTGCCGGCCGTCCTGGCAGGTCGCATCCCGACGCAGTCGGGCTTCGGACGCCTGCGGGAGGTCCCGAAGCCGGACGCTCGCGACGGCCTCGCCGTGGTCATCGACGCCGCTCACGCCGCGGGCTGCCCGGTCGTCGTGCATTGCTGCGCTCAGCAGCTGCCACTGTCGCTGCTGGGCGACGCGGGGGCGGATGCGGTGTCGTTCGATCTCTCCGTGCTGGACGCGGCTGCACTGGATGCGGTTGGCGAGCTGTGGGACGCGGCGCGCCCTGGCATGGCGCCGCTCTTTCTCGGCGCTCTCCCCACGGGACCGACAACTGTGCCGGGCGCGGCTGTGGCGGGCACTGAGGCGGTGCGTCGGCTGGCTCGGGTGTTGGGGGAGCCCGCTCCCGAGCTGGCCCAGCGTGCCGTCCTCACGCCAGCGTGCGGTCTCGCCGGTGTCACCCAGCAGCAGGCGGTGACCGCCTACCGGGCTGCACGGGAAGCCATGCAGCGCCTGCTGGAGGATGCACCGGCCGGCGCCGCGCCGGTGCGCGGCGTGGAGCCCGGCGACCATCGAGCTGGTCGGGACCGGCGGACAGGAGAGTGACGTGAGCAGCGGTCGCGGCGAGGATGCCGCCCGGCACGAGCACGGGCGCTTGAGCGAGGAGATCAACGCCGCCCGGGTGGCGTACTTCCTCCGCGACCAGCCGACCATCTCGGACGCGGACTACGACGCGCTGATGCGACGCCTGCAGGCGCTCGAGGAGGAGTACCCCGCGCTCCGCACACCGGAGTCGCCGACTCAGACGGTGGGGGGCACGTACAGCACCGAGTTCCAAGCCGTCGACCACCTCGAGCGCATGCTCAGCCTGGACAACGTCTTCAGCCCTGACGAGCTCAGGGCATGGGACGAGCGGGTGCGGCGGGGCCTCGAGGACGTCGGCTTCGACTACCTCTGCGAGCTCAAGGTCGACGGACTGGCCATCAACCTGCTCTACGAGGACGGCCGTCTCGTGCGTGCTGCCACCCGCGGTGACGGGCGGACCGGTGAGGACGTCACGCTCAATGTCCTGGGCATCCGAGGCGTCCCTCACCGGCTCGAGGGTGACGCGCACCCCTCTGTCCTCGAGGTGCGCGGCGAGGTGTACTGCCTCGTCGAGCAGTTCGAGCCGCTCAACGCCGGGCTGGTGGAGTCAGGCCGCGCGCCGTTCGCCAATCCCCGTAGCGCTGCGGCCGGTTCTCTTCGCCAGAAGGACCCGCGCATCACGGCCAGCCGCCCGCTCGCACTCGTCTGCCACGGCCTGGGCCGTGTCGAGGGCGCGCAGCTGCCCCTGCAGCGGCAGTCGCAGGCGTACGACCTGCTGGCGGGATGGGGGCTGCCGGTCAGCGAGCGCGCGCGCGTCGTCTCAGGGCTGCCGGAGGTGCTGGGGTTCATCGAGCACTACGCCGAGCACCGCCACGACGTAGAGCACGAGATCGACGGAGTCGTGGTGAAGGTCGACCAGATCGGCCTGCAGCGGCGGCTTGGCTCGACCTCGCGCGCACCGCGGTGGGCCATCGCCTACAAGTACCCGCCCGAGGAGGCCAACACGAGGCTCCTCGACATCACCGTCAACGTCGGCCGCACCGGTCGAGTGACGCCGTTCGGCGTCATGGAACCGGTCAAGGTGGGCGGTTCCACCGTCCAGCTCGCCACCCTTCACAACGCGAGCGAGGTCAAGCGCAAGGGCGTCCTCATCGGCGACACCGTCGTGGTGCGCAAAGCGGGTGACGTGATTCCCGAGATCGTGGGGCCGGTCGTGGCGCTGCGTGACGGCACCGAGCGGGCGTTCGTGATGCCGACGCTGTGCCCTGCCTGCGGCACTCCGCTCGCCTACGAGCGGGAGGGCGACGCCGACATTCGATGCCCCAACACCCGGTCGTGTCCCTCGCAGCTGCGGGAGCGCGTGTTCCATGTCGCTGGCCGCGGTGCCTTCGACATCGAGGTGCTCGGCTACGAGGCTGCGCAGGCACTGCTGGAAGCTGGCGTCCTCGCCGACGAGGGGGACATCTTCTCCCTCACCGAGGAGCAGCTGCTGCGCGTGCCGCTCTTCCGTCGCAAAGACGGCGGTCTGACCGCCAACGGAGAGCGGTTGCTGCGCAACCTCGACGAGGCCAAGGACCGCCCGCTGTGGCGCGTCCTGGTTGCGCTGTCCATCCGCCATGTGGGGCCCACGGCCGCCCGCGCCCTCGCCCAGCACTTCGGCTCCCTCGACGCGGTCTTCGCCGCCGACGAGACCGAGCTGGCCGGCGTCGAGGGCGTCGGGCCTGTCATCGCCCGTGCGCTGCGCGAATGGTGGGAGGTCGACTGGCACCGAGGAGTCGTCGAGAGGTGGCGCGACGCCGGCGTTCGGCTGGAGGACGCGCCAGCCGAAGGCGTCGCCCGCACGCTCGAGGGCCTCACGGTCGTCGTCACCGCCTCGTAGGCGTCCTACTCCCGGGACGAGGCCAAGGAGGCGATCCTCGCCCGCGGTGGGAAGGCGTCGGGATCGGTCTCCCGCAAGACCGACTTCGTGGTGGTGGGGGACAGCCCGGGCAGCAAGTACGACAAGGCCGTCGAGCTCAAGCGGCCGATCCTGGACGAGGCCGGGTTCACCGTCCTGCTCGAGCAGGGACCGGAGGCGGCGGCGCCGTTGGCCCTGCCTGTGGAGGGCTAGCGCGAGACCGCGGAGGTTGCCCTTGCTCAAGTTCCGCCCCTTACCGGCCGATGTTCGGCACACTCGCGGTCGAGGATCTAGGTGGAGGAGGGGCAGCGCGGTGAGCTCTGTCGACACGCGCAACCGCCTGCCCACGCTCGCCCGGCACACGTTTCTCGCGTACCTGACGACCGTCATCGCCTCCGGGGCGCTGCTCGGCCTGCTCGGCCTCGTCGGTTTGGGCGTGTCGGGACTCACGCTGCTGCTGACGTCGGTCGCGTTCTGGGTGGCGCTCGTGCTCGTCGTGTTCGGCGACGTCCGACCGCTTTTCCTGCCCGGGCTGGGCGACCCGACCGGCATCGCGACCTCGCTGCCGTTTGCCTTTGCCGGCCTGTTGTACCTCGGCTTCACCACTGCCGCGCTGCTCATGGCGATCGGCGTGGTCGTCACCGGGGTCGTGCGCAAGCGGGCATGGTTCCGCACCGCGTTCAACATCGGTCAGTACACGATCAGCCTCGCCGCCGCCTCCGGCGTGCTCGCGGTCTTTGGCTACCACGCCAGCCCCCAGCATCCGCATGTGCCGGCGATCGCGGACCTGCCGGTGATCGTCGCATCGATCGTCGCGTACTTCGTGGTCAACAACTCCGCCGTGACCGAGGCCGTGGCCCTCATGCAGGGCGACCGCTTCTGGCCGGTCTTGATGGAAGACCTCGCCTACCAGGCTGCGGCCACCGGTGCGCTGCTGCTGATCACGCCGCTGCTCGCCGTCTGCATGGGCACTGCGCCGGCGCTGCTGCCGCTGTTCCTGGTGCCGCTGCTCGCCTTCTACAAGAACGCCGAGATCAGCCTCGCCCGTGAGCGGGAGGCCCAGCACGACTCGCTCACCGGTCTGGCCAACCGGGCCCTGCTGCTCGAGCGCGCCGAGCGGCTGCTGCAGAGCAGCGAGCGCAACGGAGGCGCCCTGGCGCTGTTCCTCCTCGACCTCGACCGGTTCAAGGAGGTCAACGACACCCTCGGTCATCCCGTCGGCGACCGCGTGCTCCAGGTGGTCGCCGAGCGGCTGGAGTCCTCCCTCCGCAACGAGGACATGGTGGCGCGGCTCGGCGGCGACGAGTTCGCTGTCCTGCTGCCCGACACCCGGCTCGAGCCGGCGCTGACGGCCGCCAACCGGATCCGAGAGGCAATCGCGGACCCGATCAGCATCGACGGCCTCATGATCGACCTGGATGCCAGCATCGGGATCGCGCTGCATCCCGACCACGGCGACACCGTCGAGCAGCTGCACCAGCGGGCGGACGTAGCCATGTACCTGGCGAAGTTCGGCCGGACGGGTGTCGAGGTCTACCAGCCGGAGAAGGACCTCAACTCACCCGAGCGTCTCGGCTTGCTCGGCACGCTGCGCCGCGCACTCGAGCTCGACGAGCTCGTGCTGCACTTCCAGCCGAAGATCGACGCCTGCGACGGTCGCATCACCGGAGTCGAGGCCCTCGTGCGCTGGATGCACCCCGCTCGTGGCCTCGTAATGCCCGACGACTTCATCCCGCTGGCCGAGGACACCGGTCTCATGCCGCGGCTCACCGACGCAATCCTCGAGCAGGCTCTCCGACAGGCCGCCGCCTGGGAGTCGCAGGGCATCCCCGTGCCGGTAGCCGTCAACATCAGCGTGCGCGACCTGGCCGATCCCGGCTTCACCGACCGGGTGTTCGCTGGGCTCGAGCGCTGGTCCCTGCCAGCCAAGTCGCTGGTGCTCGAGATCACCGAGCGCGTGGGCCTGGAGGACCTCGAGACCGGCCGCGAGCTCCTCGGCCGGCTGCGCGCCCGCGGCATCAAGGTCAGCCTCGACGACTTCGGCACCGGCTACAGCTCACTGACGCTGCTGACCCAGCTGCCCGTGAGTGAGGTGAAGATCGACCGGTCCTTCGTCGCACGCGTGGAGGCGGCGACGGAGGCCACGGTCGTGCGGTCGATCGTCGGTCTCGCCCACGGGCTCGGCCTCCGGGTCGTCGCCGAGGGCGTCGAGACCGCCGACATCCTGCACCGGCTCTGCGGGCTCGGCTGCGACGAGGCGCAGGGGTGGCTGATCGGGCGTCCGATGCCGGCCGAGGCGATGACCGCCTGGCTCGACGAACGTCGTTCGCGCCTGGTGGCCGTCGGCGACTCCGCTGCGGCGCCGGAGCTCACGCGCACTCCGTAAACTGCCCGTCGTGCCCCCTGAGACAGCAGCAACAGCGACGAACGGTGCGACCGCGCCGCCTGCCGCGGTGGACGCCACCGCCGCCCTGACCCCGGAGGACGTCGCCGCGCTGGCCCGGCTCGCGCGCATCGAGCTGTCTCAGGACGAGCTGGAGCACCTCGCGCCGCAGCTCGACGTCATCCTCGGGTCGGTCGCGCGCGTTGCCGAGGTCGCAGCCGGCGACATCCCTCCGACCAGCCACGCCCTGCCCCTGACGAACGTCACCCGCCCCGATGTGGTGCGTCCCAGCCTGCCCCGCGAGGAGGTCCTCGCCCAGGCTCCCGCGGCGGAGGACGGCCGCTTCCGGGTCCCGCGGATCCTGGGAGAGGAGGCCTGACATGACGGACACGAGCACCGCCTCCACGGGTTCGCTGCGCGACTCCCATGGTCTCGTCGGCGCGACCGCAGCCGAACTGGCCGCCAGCATCGCCGCCGGCGACGTCTCAGCGGTGGAGGTGACGCAGGCCCACCTCGACCGCATCTCGGCAGTGGACCCTGAGGTCCACGCCTTCCTGCACGTCGACGGCGAGGCGGCGCTGGCCGCGGCGCGCGCGGTGGACCAGCGCCGTTCGGCGGGCGAGCCTCTCGGCCCCCTCGCCGGGGTGCCACTGGCGCTCAAGGACGTCCTCACCATGCGCGGGGTGCCGACGACCTGCGGCTCCCGAATGCTCGAAGGATGGCTTCCGCCCTACGACGCCACCGTGACGAGGCGGCTCAAGGACGCCGGGGTCGTCATCCTGGGCAAGACCAACATGGACGAGTTCGCGATGGGCTCGTCGACGGAGAACTCCGCCTACGGCCCCACCCACAACCCCTGGGACCTCGACCGCATCCCCGGAGGCAGCGGCGGTGGTTCGTCGGCCTCGCTCGCGGCCTTCGAGGCCCCGCTGGCCATCGGCACCGACACCGGTGGCTCGATCCGGCAGCCCGCCGCCGTGACCGGCACGGTCGGGGTCAAGCCCACCT
>JBQCDV010000170.1:0-8146 GCA_051960855.1 Actinomycetales bacterium | reverse complement strand
CCGCTCGGCGGCGACGCCGCCCGGCTGCCGGGGGTCCGGTTGATGGCCTCGGGCCTGCCGCACCCGCAGTGGAACGGCGGTGATGTCGTGGACCCCGCCGCCGTCGACCTGTCAACGGTGGCGGAGTGGTTCGCCGAGCGCGGCGTGCCGTGGGGGCTCCGCGTCCCGGCGGCGGCCCCCTGGCCCCATGGCCGCCTGCTGTTCCGTCAGCGGCTGATGGGGCTGGTCGCCCCCGATTTCGTCCCCGCGCCGGCCGCGACCCGGTCGCTGACCCCCGAGTCCCGAACGCCGCCCGCGCGCCTGCGCATCCGAGGAGCCGGACCCGCCGACCTGGCTGAGGTCCTCGCGGTCGACGCGGCAGCCTTCGAGGAGGACCCGACGGTCGAGCGGCCGTGGCTGGAACCGCACCTGTCCGCGGCGGGCGTCACGGTGGCGCTGGCCGAGGTCGACGGCCGCGCCGTGGGGACCGCCTACTCGCTGCGCTCGGACGGGGAAGCGGGACCGGCGCTCTACCTCGGAGGAGTCGGGGTGCTGCCGGATGCGCGCCGTCAGGGGGTGGCGGCGGCGATGTCGAGCTGGCTGCTCGCCCGTGGCTTCGCCGACGGCGTCCAGCTCGCCCACCTGCACCCCGACACCGACACGGCCGCCCGGATATATGCGCGGCTGGGCTTCGTCGAGGTCGACGGATTCGACGTGTACGTCGACTGCGCCTGACGCCCC
Source organism: Actinomycetales bacterium (assembly GCA_051960855.1). Taxonomy (GTDB): domain Bacteria; phylum Actinomycetota; class Actinomycetes; order JAJZTN01; family JAJZTN01; genus JBQCDV01. Next base: position 7,426 of record JBQCDV010000170.1, on the reverse strand, counting down.
TAGTGGCCGCCGCTGTCCTGCAGGCGCTTGTAGGACGCCTCGATCTCCGCCTCGGCCTCCGCGCGCCCGACCCAGGAGGCGCCCTCGACGCTCTTGCCGGGCTCGAGGTCCTTGTAGACCTCGAAGAAGTGCTGGATCTCCAGCCGGTCGAACTCGGGCACGTCGTGGATGTCCTGCAGTGAGGCGATGCGCGGGTCGTTGGCCGGGACGCACAGCACCTTGTCGTCGCCGCCCGCCTCGTCCTGCATCCGGAACATTCCGATGGCCCGGCACTCGATCAGGCACCCCGGAAAGGTGGGCTCCTCGAGCAGCACGAGCGCGTCGAGCGGGTCGCCGTCCTCGCCCAGCGTGTTCTCGATGAAGCCGTAGTCGGCGGGGTAGCGGGTGGAGGTGAACAGCATCCGGTCGAGCCGGATGCGCCCGGAGGTGTGGTCGACCTCGTACTTGTTGCGCTGGCCCTTGGGGATCTCGATGGTGACGTCGAAGTGCACGACTCGCCTTTCGCCCGTACCCGATGATGGCGGGTGACTCTGTTCTGGAGCGGATGGTTCTGGAGCGGATGGTTCTGGACAGGGTTCTGCGGCCTACTCTCTCGCAGGTAGCCCGCGGACGCGTCGGCTGGCTCAGCCGATGGGACGACCCGGCACCGGACGACGGGAGGGACGAACGACGTGCGCCGCTACCGCCGCCACCGTTCGCCGCTGCTCGCCCCGCTGATCGCCGTCGTTGTCGTGCTCGCAGTGGTGGCCAGCGTCTGGCTGCTGCGCGTGCAGGGGGACTCGCCGGGGCAGGCCCGCTCGACGGTGGGCTCGGCGGTGGGCTCGGCGTCGGGCTCGACGCCGGACGCGTCCCCCAGCACGTCGCGGGGAGCGCCGACAACAGGGGCAGAGCCGACAGCAGGGGCAGAGCCGACAGCGGGCGCGGTGCTGCCCGCGCTTCCCTCCTCTGCGTCGCAGGCGCTGACGGTGAGCGCAGCCGGGCGCGCCCTGCTGACCGGCGCCGCCACGGCCGCCGAGGGTGGCCTCGGACCGAGCACCGGCTTCGCCGTCCTCGACGCGGCGACGGGGCAGACGCTGTACTCGGCGGACGCTGACCGCCCCCGGACTCCCGCCTCGACCCTGAAGCTGCTGACGACCGCTGCTGCGCTGGAGGCACTCGGGCCGGGGACGCGGCTCGCGACGACCGTCCAGCTCGCACCCGACGGCACGGTGGTCCTGGTCGGTGGCGGCGACCCCACGTTGACCGCCGAGCCCACTCCCGCAGCCACGGCTCGAGGCACGGGGGACGATGCCGGGACGAGCAGCGGCGTCCCGGGTCCTCGCCACCCTGCCGCGCTCGACCGCCCGGCCAGCCTTCGGCAGCTCGCGGCGGCGACGGCCAGCCGGCTGAAGGCGCTCAGCGGCAGCAGCAGCTCCTCGGCGGGGGCGGCGCCGGTGCGCGTCGCGGTCGACGACTCGCTGTTCACCGGTCCAGCCGCGGCGCCGACGTGGCCGCAGACCTACCTGACCGGTGGTGTCGTCTCCCGCGTGTCGGCGCTGTCCGTCGACGAAGCCCGGCTGTCCGGCCCGTCACCCACCGGGGAGTACGAGGAGTCCAAGCGGGCCCCCGACCCTGCCGTCGCCGCCGGGGAGGCGTTCGCCAAGCTGCTCGCGGAGCAGGGGGTCACGGTCGCGCCTGGCCCGATTGCGCGCCTGCAGCCGCCTCCGGGGTCCCAGCAGCTGGCAGCGGTCTTCTCACCTCCGGTGCGGCGGCTGGTGGAGCGCACCCTCACGCTCAGCGACAACGACCTGGCTGAGGCGCTGCTGCGCCTCGTCGGGCGCGCCACCGGCCACGCCGCGAGTTTCGAGGGCGGCGCTGCGGGCGTCCAGGGCGTCCTGACCACCCTCGGCGTGCCGACTCCAGGGCTCGTCCAGCTCGACGGCAGCGGGCTCTCCCGTGACAACCGGGTCGCGGCCGTCACCCTCGCCGGGCTGCTGCGGGCGACGGCCTCCGACGCTCACCCCGAGCTGCGCGCGGTGCTCACCGGCCTGCCCGTGGCCGGCTTCACCGGGACGTTGTCTGACCGCTTTGGCGCAAACGGCGCGGCTGGCGTCGTGCGGGCGAAGACGGGGACGCTGACCGGTGTCAGCACCCTCGCCGGCACGCTCGTGGACCAGGACGGCCGGCAGCTGGTCTTCGCGGTGCTGGCCGACCGGGTCGCGGTGACCGGTCGGGCACGGGCAGCGCTGGATGCCTTCGCGACCGGACTGCACCGGTGCGGGTGTCTCGCTCCGACGAGCTGAGGTCGCCCGGGGCAGTCAGGCTGCGGCGAGAGCAGCCGCGACCGCGAGGTTGCCCGCCGCGAGTACGACGCGGGCGGTGTCCCAGGTCAGCAGTCGCCGGTGCGCGGCGGCGTCGAAGCCGTTGTCCAGCACCCGGTGTTGCGGGACGGCGCCGAAGGCGGTGACGGCCAGCAGCGCGGCGAAGAGCACGGCCGCGGCGGCACCGAGGGCGCCGGGGGCACTGGGGGCGCCGGCGGCACCAGGGGCACCGTCCAGCACCAGGACGCCGCACGTGGTGAGGGCCAGCCCGGCGAACAGCGGCCCGACGACGCACGACACCAGCCGTTGATGGCGGCGTTCGTAACGAGCGAAACTGGCCGCGTCGACCGCGGCGAACTGCGGGTAGACGAGCACCCGGATGGTGACCTGGAAGCCGAGGTAGGCCGCGGCGAGGATCAGGTGGGCGGTCGCAAGCACGACCGCCAGCGTCCCTCAGCCCAGCACGCGCCGCACCCAGGCGCCCGGGTCGTCGATCTCCTCGCGCGAGGGCAGGTTGGCGGGGCTGTCCCAGACGTGGCGGAAGCCGTCATGGCCGACACGCTCGACAACCCCTCGGACGAATGCCGCCCCGTCGCGGTACTGCCGCATCTTTGCCTCGAGCCCGAGCGCCCGGCGGATCAGGACGTCGACGGGCCCGCGTCCGCCGCGCCGCTTCTGGAAACGCTCGCGGATCGTGGCGACACTGGGCACCACGTCGGGTCCCACCCCGTCCATCACGACGTCGGCATGGCCCTCGAGCAGGGACATGACCGCCGTCAGCTGGTCGAGCAGTTCGCGCTGCCGCGGGGTCTGCACCAGGTCGAGCAGGGCGCCGCCGGAGGTGGTGTCGTTGCCGCGCAGCGCCTCGATCACCGAGCCGGCGCCCTCCCGGATGCGGCGCAGCAGCACGGCAGGATCGAGGTCGGCCTCGCGCAGGTAGGCGTGGATGGCGTCGAGCACGTAGGCCCGCAACCACGGCACGGCCGTGAACTGCACCCGGTGGGTCTCCTCGTGCAGGCACACCCACAGCCGGAAGTCGGCTGGATCCACGCCGAGCTCCCGCTCGGTCTGGACGATGTTGGGCGCCACCAGCAGCAGGCGCCCCGGAGGGCCATAGGCGTCGAGAACGCCGCCGCTCGGGCTCAGCTCGGCGCCCAGCTGGCCCTCGGCGTCCGCGGTGCTGGTACCGGTGCCGCTCCCGGTGCTGGTACTGGTGCCGCTCCCGGTGCCGTCGGTCGTCGCGACGGTCGTGGCGCCCGCCGGCGGCAGCAGCTCGAACTGCCCCAGCACCTTCGTCGACAGGAAGGCCAGCAGTGCACCCGTCTCGGCCCCCGTGACCTTGGGCCCGACGCTGCCGGTGCCGAGCGGTGACCCCAGACCGCCGAGGGCGTCCCCGAGCTGGCCGAGGTCTGCGAGCTTGCCCAGCTTGCCGAGGTTGCCCAGCTGCCCGAAGCCGCCGAGGTTCCCTCCGCCCCAGCTGCCGAGCCCGCCGAGGCCGCCGAGGGGGCCGCGGCGGCCGGAGCGCTGCTGCATCCGCTCCAGCAGCATCTCGGTGAGCGGCTCGAGCAGGGCCTGGAAGCCGCCGATGTTGGCTCGCACCCAGCCGGGCCGGTCGAGGACGACGACGCTGCCGGTGCCACCTCCGGCGTCGAGACCGGTGTAGTCACGCACGTGGGGCTGGGCGGCGACCGCGAGCTCCCGCAGCTGGGCGACGATCTCGTGGGCTTCGGTGGCGCTCACGCTGGGGCCAGCCGGGGTCAGCCGGGTCGCCGTTGTCACGGCGAAGTCCCAGTCGACGAGGCGGCGGCTGCGGTCGTTTGGCGAGCTCATACCTCACCCTATGCCGCGCTCGGCGCGCTTCTACCCTTGCAGCGTGGGGCCCCCAGCTGCGACGGCCGCCGTCCGCGTCGCGGTACGGCGCTGCCTGGCCGAGCTGCCGGCGCCCGCGGGCCAGCCGCTCGCGCTCGTCGCGTGCAGCGGCGGGGCGGACTCGCTGGCGCTCGCCTGCGCGACGGCGTTCGTTGCTCCCCGGCTCGGCTGGCGCGCTGGCCTTCTCACCGTCGACCACGGCCTGCAGCCCGCCAGTGACGAGGTGGCGGCATCGGTCGTCGCGACGGGGAGACGGCTCGGGCTGGCGCCCGTCGAGGCGGTGCGCGTCGAGGTGGGCAGCAGCGGCGGACCGGAGGCCGCGGCGCGGACCGCGAGACGACAGGCACTGACGAACGCCGCCGCGCGCCACCACGCCGTCGCCGTCCTGCTGGCCCACACCCGTGACGACCAGGCGGAGACCGTCCTGCTCGGCCTCGCCCGCGGCTCCGGCCTGCGGTCGCTGGCCGGGATGCGCCCGGTGACGTCGGACGAGGAGGGGCTGCTGTGGGTGCGACCGTTGCTGGACCTGCCACGCGCCACCGTCCGCGCGGCTGCCACCGAGGCGGCCGAGGCCTCGCAGCTGACGGTCTGGGAGGACCCTTCCAACGCTGACGACCGGTTCCGCCGCTCGCGCGTGCGCCACCGGATCCTGCCGGCGTTGGAGGCCGAGCTCGGGCCCGGGGTCGCGGCGGCGCTCGCCCGGACGGCAGCGCTCGCCGGGGAGGATGCGGACGCGCTCGAGGAGCTGGCGCGGACGGCGTTCGAGAACGTCGCGGTGGTGGCGGACGGGGTGGTGACCCTCGACGTCCACGGGCTGGCCGCCCTGCCCGTCGCCGTACGCACGCGCGTGCTGCGGACGGCGGCCCTCGCGGCGGGCTCGGCGCCGAGCGACCTCACCCGCGCTCACGTCCTCGAGGTGGACCGTCTGGTGGCTGGATGGCGCGGTCAGGGGCCGCTGGAGCTTCCCGGCCCGGTCAGTGTCGTCCGGCGGTCTGGCAGGATCGCGATGCAGGCGCAGCCGCGAGACGAGTCCCAATAAAGGAGTGCGACCGGGTGGACCAGGAGCAGGTGGGGCAGGACCTCGAGAAGGTGCTGGTCAGCGAGGACCAGATCCGGACGCGTCTGAGCGAGCTCGGGCAGCAGATCGCCGCCGACTACGAGGGCAAGGACCTGCTGCTCGTCGGTGTCCTCAAGGGCGCCGTCATGGTGATGGCCGACCTGGCGCGGGCATTGCCGCGGCACGTCGAGATGGACTGGATGGCGGTCTCGTCCTACGGGTCGGGCACCAAGTCCAGTGGCGTCGTGCGGATTCTCAAGGACCTCGACCGCGACATCGCCGGGCGGGATGTGCTCGTGGTCGAGGACATCATCGACAGCGGGCTGACGCTGTCGTGGCTGCTCGCCAACCTCGGGTCCCGCGGGCCCGCGTCGGTGTCGGTGTGCACGCTGCTGCGCAAGCCCGACGCTGCGCAGGTGGAGGTTGACGTCCGCTATGTCGGCTTCGACATCCCCAACGAGTTCGTCGTGGGCTACGGCCTCGACTACTCCGAGCGCTACCGCAACCTGCCGTTTGTCGGCACCCTCGCGCCGCACGTCTACTCGAGCTGAGCGGCACCGAAGCCGACGCCGGTGTGGAACCGGCATGAGACCGGCATGAGACCGGCATGAGACCGCATGGGCCCCAGCAGGGGTCCAGCATGAACCGGCATGGAACACGGGGCGGGTGCCAGGCGTTGCCGCTGATGTCCGGGAGCCGGGCGTCGGTGGACGGGGCCGCGCGACCGGGCTGGTCGGCATGCTTCGGTGTACGGTCGGAAGACTGATCGGGACCGGCTGCGTGCTGGTCTCCCGATTCCGCACGTCGCCACCGCGCAGCGGCGGGGGCCTCTGCAACCGTCGTGACCGCGCCGTACACCGCAGGAGGGGACGAGGGCTCGCCGCCCCGCACCGCATGAACCTCAAGCGAATCTTTCGCGGGCCGATCTTCTGGGTCCTGCTCGCCCTCATCGTGCTGCTCGGCGTCAGCCAGCTCGCGTCGAGCGGTGGCGCTCAGAAGGTCGACACCCCCAAGGCCCTCCAGTACATCTCCCAGGACAAGGTCAAGTCGGCGCTGCTCAACGACGCCCCGGACCAGACCCTGCAGCTGACGCTCAAGGACGGCAGCCGCGTCCGGACGCAGTACGTCCTCGCGCAGCAGAAGGACATCGCCGCCCTGTTGCAGCAGCACGAGCCCAGCGAGGGCTGGGACGCCCGCGTGCCGCAGCAGTCGTGGTTTGTGTCGCTGCTGCTCACGGTGCTGCCGATCCTGCTGATCATCGGTGTCTTCCTGTTCTTCATGAACCAGATGCAGGGCGGCGGCTCCCGCGTCATGCAGTTCGGTCGCAGCCGCGCCAAGCTGGTCTCGAAGGACACGCCCAAGACCACCTTCGCCGACGTCGCCGGCGCGGACGAGGCCGTCGAGGAGCTGCAGGAGATCAAGGAGTTCCTGCAGGAGCCCGCGAAGTTCCAGGCGGTCGGCGCCAAGATCCCGAAGGGCGTCCTGCTCTACGGCCCGCCCGGCACCGGCAAGACCTTGCTCGCGCGTGCGGTCGCGGGCGAGGCGGGCGTCCCCTTCTACTCGATCTCCGGGTCCGACTTCGTCGAGATGTTCGTCGGCGTCGGCGCCAGCCGCGTCCGCGACCTCTTCGAGCAGGCCAAGACCAACGCGCCGGCCATCATCTTCGTCGACGAGATCGACGCCGTCGGCCGCCATCGCGGCGCCGGCCTCGGCGGTGGGCACGACGAGCGCGAGCAGACGCTGAACCAGTTGCTGGTGGAGATGGACGGCTTCGACACCCGCGCCGGCGTCATCCTCATCGCCGCCACCAACCGTCCTGACATCCTCGACCCCGCCCTGTTGCGGCCCGGCCGCTTCGACCGCCAAATCGTGGTCGACGCCCCCGATCTCGAGGGCCGGCGGGCGATCCTGAACGTGCACGCCAAGGGCAAGCCGCTGGCCAAGGGCGTCGACCTCGAGATCCTGGCCCGGCGCACACCCGGCTTCACCGGCGCCGACCTCGCCAACCTGATGAACGAGGCGGCCCTGCTGGCCGCCCGCCGGGGTTTCAAGGAGATCGGGATGCCCAACCTCGAGGAGGCGATCGACCGCGTGATCGCCGGCCCCGAGCGCAAGAGCCGTCTGATTGGCGACCACGAGAAGAAGGTCATCGCCTTCCACGAGGTGGGCCACGCCCTGATTGCCAAGCTGCTGCCCGAGT
>JBQCDV010000169.1:0-13164 GCA_051960855.1 Actinomycetales bacterium | reverse complement strand
GCGCTTCGCGCTGCTCGAGCTGCTCCTCAACGAGGAATCGGCCCCCGCCGTGCTGGCGGAGGCCGATCTCGATGCGTCGCCGCTGGGGTGAGCCAGCGGTCCCTGCGGGCGCGGACTAGGCGCCGATGGCAGCCAGAGCCGTGTGGACGGCACCGGGCCGGGCGTCGGCGTAGGTCGGCTTCACTCCTGCGGCCTTGGCCAGCGCACTGACCTCACCGCGCTGGTCCGGAGTCGCGAGCGTGACGACGACGCCGGAGGCTCCGGCACGGGCGGTGCGACCAGACCGGTGGAGGTAGGCCTTGTGCTCGGCCGGCGGGTCGACGTGGACGATGAGGGACACGTCGTCGACGTGGATGCCGCGAGCGGCGATGTCGGTGGCGACCAGCACCGGTGCCTCACCCGAGGTGAAGGCCGCGAGGTTGCGCTGGCGAGCGTTCTGGGACAGGTTCCCGTGCAGGTCGACCGCTCCGAGCCCGTGCGAGGTCAGGTCGCGAGCCCACTTGCGGGCGGCGTGCTTCGTGCGGACGAAGAGCACGGTGCGACCGGGACCGGCGGCGAGCTCGCGGACGACGACGGCCTTCTCGCCCTGCTGCACGTGCAGCACGTGGTGGGCCATCGTCGACACCGGCGCGACCGGCGGGTCGACCCGGTGCGTGACCGGCTCGTGCAGGTAGCGGCGGGCCAGGACGTCGATGCCGTTGTCCAGCGTGGCGGAGAACAGCAGGCGCTGGCCGTCGCCCGGTGTGCCGTCGAGCAGACGCCGCACGGTCGGCAGGAAGCCGAGGTCGGCCATGTGGTCGGCCTCGTCGAGCACGGTGACCTGGATGCGGTCGAGGCTCACATGCCCCTGGTTGACCAGGTCCTGCAGCCGCCCGGGGCAGGCGACGACGATGTCGACACCGGCGGTGAGCGCGGTGACCTGCGGCCGCTGCGACACGCCGCCGAAGATTGTCTGGGTCCGCAGCCCGGCGGCGGCCGCGAGCGGGGTCAGCGTGGCGGCGACCTGGGTCGCCAGCTCGCGGGTGGGCACGAGCACCAGGCCGCGCGGACGGCCGGGCACCCGCTTGACCGCGGGGGACAGGCGCGCGACCAGCGGCAGGGCGAAGGCGACGGTCTTGCCCGACCCGGTCTTGCCGCAGCCGAGCACGTCGCGGCCGGCCAGGGAGTCGGGCAGCGTCGCGGACTGGATGGGGAACGGCGCGGTGATGCCGGTCTTCGCGAGCACGGACACCAGGGCGGCGGGGACACCCAGCTCGGCGAAGCCGCGACCATCGGTGACGGCGCCGGCGGCAGAAGCGGCGGCAACGGCAGCGGCCGGAGCAACGACAGCGACCGGAGCAGCAACAGGCGCCGGAGCGGCAGCGGTGCGGGTCACGACGGGGCGGGTTGCCGCATCGGCTCCCGCCGGGCGACGCCGGCGGCGACGCGGACGACGGCTCTCTCCCGACGGAGCGGCAGCGGTCGTGGCAGATACGCGGGCGGTCGGAGCCACCTGCTGCGGCTGGCGCTCAGCGGGTGCTGGCGAGCCGGCCGGGCGGGTGGCACGGCGACGGGGGCGCTGCGCACCGGCAGCGGCCTCCGACGTGGTGGGGCGGGGGTCAGTCACAACAGGTCCTCTCGGTGACCGTCGAGAACGGCGGCGCCTCCCACGGATTGGGGGCGACCTTCGCCGGCGCCACCCGGAGGGGCGCTGCGGTCACGCAACGTCGCTGCGACGAAAAGGAACGTCCGCGCATCACGGACCCACGCGAGCAGCCACAGGCGGGCGAGTCTCGGGGGGACCGAAGGGGCGGAGCAGAAGGCCTTCACGTCGCAGCGGCTTCGAGGCCGGCGACGCAGTCACAGGCGCCGTACAGATCAAAGCGTACCGGTCGGGCCGGTATTCCTCGGCATCGGCGGCCGGAGGAGGCGCTGGTTACCCTGCACCCGTGGACGACGCACCCGTGGACGACCCACCCGCCGGCCGGCCCTCCCTCACGACGGTCGAGCCGCTGCAGGTCAACATGCCCCGGGTGGTCCTCGCCGGCATCGTGGCCTGGGCGGTCGCCCTCGTCGTGCTGCTGCTCCTACGCGACGAGCTCCGCGCGCACGGCACGGGCTGGTGGATCTGGACCTGCGTCGTGGCCATCGGGCTCGGCGGCTTCGGCCTGGTGTACGTGCGCCGCCGCGAGCGCTGACTCCGTGCACACCGCAACGCGGCTGCAAGAAAGCCGCCAGTTCACACAGAGGTAACGTGCGCGTGGCACGCTTGCCTGGCCTGGCCCCGCCCTTCCCATCTGCGGGCCAGTTGCGCCACTCCCCGCAGGCCCACCAGCGCGCCCTCCTGCGGCGCGCCTCCGTCAGGGAAAGACAGGCATGTCCAACGCCACCATGGCCCCGCCGCAGCAGCGCGGCGGCAAGCTCGACCGCTACTTCTCGATCACGCAGCGGGGCTCGACCGTCGGGCGGGAGGTGCGAGGCGGCCTCGTCACCTTCTTCACGATGGCCTACATCATCGTGCTCAACCCGCTGATCGTCGGGACCGCGAAGGACGCCTCCGGGCAGACCCTCGGTATCGCCAAGGTCGCCGCCGTCACAGCACTCGTCGCCGGCGTCATGACGATCCTCATGGGCGTCATCGGGCGGTTCCCGATCGCCCTGGCCGCCGGCCTCGGCATCAACGGCGTCGTGGCCTTCTCCTTCGCCTCGCGGATGAGCTGGGCCGACGCGATGGGCCTGGTCGTCCTCGAGGGCCTGCTCATCACGCTGCTCGTGCTCACCGGCTTCCGGACGGCCGTCTTCAACGCGGTGCCGCCGCAGCTCAAGGCCGCGATCGGCGTGGGCATCGGCCTGTTCATCACGATCATCGGCTTCGTCGACTCCGGCCTCGTCCGTCCCGGCGTCCCGCTGGTGACCTTCGGCGTCGGTGGCGAGCTGCGCGGCTGGCCGATCGTGGTCTTCGTCGTCGGGCTGCTCGTCATCGCGCTGCTGCTGGCCCGCAAGGTCAAGGGCGCGATCCTCATCGGCGTCATCGTCGCGACCGTGCTGGCGATCATCGTCGAGGCCGTCGGCCACATTGGCTCCCAGACCGACGCCACGGGCAAGGTCGTCAACCCGACCGGCTGGGGCCTCAACGTCCCGAAGCTCTCCGGCTCGCTCGTCGACGCCCCCGATTTCAGCCTGCTGGGCCACTTCAGCCTGTTCGGCGCCTTCGGCAAGATCGGTGCGATCGCCGCGATCCTCGCGATCTTCTCTCTGATGCTGTCGGACTTCTTCGACACCATGGGCACCGTCGTCGGCATCGCGACCGAGGGCGACCTGCTCGACGAGGACGGCAAGGTCCCCAACCTCGAGGGAATCCTGCTGGTCGACTCCCTCGCCGCGGTCGCCGGCGGTGCCGCCTCGACGTCGTCGAACACGTCCTACATCGAGTCGGCCTCCGGAGTCGGCGAGGGTGCCCGCACGGGTCTGGCCTCGGTGGTCACCGGCGTGCTGTTCCTGCTGGCGATCTTCCTCGCGCCGCTGGTCTCGGTGATCCCCTACGAGGCCGCGACGCCGGCGCTGGTCATCGTCGGCTTCCTGATGATGACCCAGATCCGCTCGATCGACTTCGGCGACTACTCCGTGGGCATCCCGGCGTTCCTCACCATCGTCCTGATGCCGTTCACCTACTCGATCACCAACGGCATCGGCGCCGGCTTCGTCTCCTACTGCCTCATCAAGGCCGCCACCGGTCGCGCGCGTGAGGTCAAGCCGCTGATGTGGGTGGTGTCGGCGCTGTTCGTCGTGTACTTCGCCATCCACCCGATCGAGGTGCTGCTCGGCGTCAGTTGAGCAACCCCGCTTTCCGAACGGCGCCGCGCCACAGCGGCGCCGTTCGTCGATTGCGGCAGCGGGACCGCCCCGCGGTCTACTGCGGCAGCTGCACGCTGCCGTCGTCGGCGAGCGGCCACCCGGGGTTGTGCGCGACCTCCCAGGCGTGTCCGTCCGGGTCGTGGAACAGCCCGCTGTAGCCGCCCCAGAAGGTCGTCGCGCCCTCCCGCACCACGTGCGCGCCGGCCGCACGCGCCTCGGCGAGGACGTCGTCTACCTCCGCGGCGCTGCGGACGTTGTGCGCGAGCGTGACGCCGCCCCAGCCGGCGGTGTCGATCACGCCGCTGTCGACCGCGAGCTCGGTGCGGCTCCACAGCCCCAGCACCATCCCGCCGGCCTGGAAGAAGACGACGTCGCTGTCGGGAGCTGAAGCACTGGTCCAGCCGAGCGCCTCGTAGAAGGCGCGAGCCCGCGCGAGGTCGGTGACGCCGATGGTGACGAGAGACAGTCGCTGCTCCACGGCAGGACCCTAGGGCCCGCACGACGCGTCGCGCTCACCCGTGCTTGGGTCAGAGGCTCAGGTTGGGACTTACGGAGCCGATATCGGAGGCGTGCAGAGCGCCGTTTCGCGACGTGAGGTGCCGGTGTGGCGCCAGACGTCGTCCCGGCGGCTCTTCGCGACCTACGTCGCGGTCAGCCTGGTGCCGGTCGTCATCCTGGGCGTCGTGCTGTCTGCCCTGCTCGCGCGGCAGGCGGAGGCCGCGGGGGAGCGGGCCGGGCTGGACGCCGCCTCTCTGATCGCCCGCACGGCCGTGGCTCCGCAGCTGTTCGGTCACGACCTGCGTCAGGGCCTGAGCAACCTGGAGCAGGCCTACGTCGAGCGCACGGTCCGGCTGGCGAAGCAGGAGCGCCAGGTGCTGCGGCTGCGGCTGCGGGACCTCGACGGCCGCGTCGTCTACGCCGATGACGGGCAGGGACTCGGCCAGCGCGACGAGGAGTCTGTCGAGGCCGGACGCGGGAACGGCCTCGTCAAGATCACGACGATGGACACCGATGCGCAGGAGGCGCGGGGCCGCAGCGGCACGGGGCCCGACGTCGTGGAGGCCTACGTCCCGCTGCAGTCGGCGCAGGACGCTCGCACGATCGGCGTGCTCGAGGTCTACCTCCCCTACGACCTGGTCCACGCCACGGCGGTCGGCGGCGAGCGCGTCCTCGTCGTGACGCTCGCCGGTGGACTCTTCCTGCTGTGGCTGGCTCTCATCGCGATCTCGCGCTCGGTCACTGCCCGCCTGCGCCGGCAGGCCGACGACTTCGCCTACCTGGCCCAGTACGACGGGCTCACCGGTCTGTACAACCGCACCTCCTTCGCACGGGTAGCCGGTCAGGCGATCGCCAAGGCGACATCGGCCGCGCCGGTCGCTGTCGCCCTCGTCGACCTCGACCGGTTCAAGGAGGTCAACGACACCCTCGGCCACGGCAGCGGCGACGAGCTGCTCGCGGGCCTGGCCCAGCGACTCCGCGGGTTCGTCGAGCGCCCCTCCTCGCGCGGCTGTCGGGAGATCGTGGTGGCGCGGCTGGGGGGCGACGAGTTCGGGCTGCTGCTGGTCGGCGTGGTGGACGAGGCGCGGGCCCGCCGCTGCCTGTCCGATCTCCGAACGGCGCTGGCGTGGCCCGTCGACGTCGCCGGCCTCCCCCTCGCGGTGGAAGCCAGCGTCGGCTTCGCCCTGGCCCCTGAGGACGGGGACGACCTCGAGCTGCTGCAGAGCCGGGCGGACCTGGCGATGTATGCCGCCAAGCGCTCGAAGCTCGGCGTGCTGCGCTACGACCCGTCCCAGGACTCCTATGACGCCACCAGCCTGACACTGGTCTCCGAGCTGAGCCGGGCGATCCTCGAGGACGAGCTCGTCCTGCACTACCAGCCGAAGGTGGCGCCCCGCACCGGCGAGGTCACGGGCGTGGAGGCGTTGGTGCGGTGGGAGCACGCGGAGCGCGGCCTGCTGATGCCGGGTGCCTTCCTCGGTGCCGCCGAGCAGACCGAGCTGGTCGACCCGCTCACGGACTGGGTCCTCCACCGTGCGCTACGCGACATCCAGCGGCTGGACCGCTGGGAGCGGCTGACGGTCGCGGTGAACATCTCCGCCCGCAGCCTCGCCGACGCCGACTTCGCCGACCGGGTGCTCGCCGTCGTCGCTGCCACCGGCTGCGACCCGCACCGGCTGGTGCTGGAGGTCACCGAGACCGCGCTGCTCGTCGACCCGGCCCGGGCCGCGACCACGCTCACGCGACTGGCAGAGACTGGCATCCGGATCAGCGTCGACGACTTCGGCGCCGGACAGACCAGCCTCGGGTACCTCGCGCAGCTGCCGGTCGCCGAGCTCAAGATCGACCGTTCCTTCGTGGTAGCCATGACCGGCGACGAGCGCAGCGCCTCGATCGTGCGCTCGATCGTCGACCTCGCCCACACGCTCGGCTTCACGGTCACCGCCGAGGGTGTCGAGGACGCTGTCACCCTCGCGGCCGTCGCGGACGCCGGCTGCGACCTGGTGCAGGGGTTCCTGCTGTCGCGGCCGGTGACGCTGCGCGCGCTGATCGCCCGTCTCACCGAGCACCGGCACCTGCTGGACACTCCGGCCGTCCCAGCTCCGCGTTCAGCCGAGGAGGCCGGAGTCCCGCACTAGGACCTCGACCTCGGTGGGGTCGATGCCAGCGGCGCTCCACGTCGGGCCGATCGCCTTGGTGCCGTCTGCGAGCTCGGCGTAGTTGTCGATGACCACGTGCAGGGTCGCGCCAGAGTCCGTGGTCTGCGCGACTTCGAGGGAGCTGCGGCCCGGCTGGTTGGGATAGGACCGGCTCCACGTGCCCTGCGAGTCCGTCAGGGTGATGACCGTGCAGCGGCGACCGGAGTCGGCGCCGCCGTTGTCCAGCTGGCAGGACTGCGACATCAGCGCCACGGAAGTGCCGGGGTCGCTGTCAAGGCTGACGGCCACCTCTACCGGGCCCTTCGGCGTCGTCACGCGCAGTCGGGTGAGGTATGGCGCCGTGTCACCGCTGCCCGTGGGGGCCGAGCGGTCGACGACCGTGGCTGCTCCGAGGGGCTTGGCGACGGCGAGGGCCAGCCGCTGGACCCGGTCAGCGACGGTGCCCGTTGCTCCGCTGGCGGAGCTTGGCGATGTCTCCGGCGGTGCCGTCGTCTCGGCCGGTGCCGGGGTCGAGGACGGCGACGAGGTGGAGGAGGTCGAGGAGGTCGACACTGCACTCGGCAGGGGACCGCCCGAGGGGCTCGTCGCCACGGAGGTCGCTGCCTGGTGACCGAACGGGCCGATCACGACCACGGCGCCGCAGACGGCAGCAGCGACCGCACCGGACATGACCCCGCCGATCGCGCGGTTGCGCAGCTGCCGCCGCCGTCCATCGCGAATGGCGGCCGTGGTGGCCTCGTCCAGGGTCCGGCGGAAACCCGGCTCGTCCTGCAGCAGCCGCTCGAGCGCGGCGGTGACGTCCGGCGCCTCGGTGGCACCGCGTCCGCTGTCCGCGGACGTCCAGTCGGGGGTCATGCTGGCTCCTCCTCGCTCAGGCTGACGGCGGTGAGCGTGCGACGCAGGTGCTGCAGGCCGCGGGCCGCCTGGCTCTTGACGGTGCCGGCGCTCAGGTGCAGCAGCTCGGCCACCTCGGCCACCGAGAGGTCCTCCCAGTAGCGCAGGACGACGATCGTCCGCTGCGACGTGCCGAGGTCGGCCAGGGCGGCCAACAGCTCGTCGCGCTCCTCGGTTGCCGACAGCGGCACGCGAAGGTCGATGCGGTCGGGGACCAACTCGACCACCTGTTCACGTCGCGATGGTCGTCGCAGCGCACTCCGGTGCGCGTTGACCATCGCCTTCCGGGCGTAGGCGTCGGGGGCCGACATCCGCGCCACTCGGTGCCACACCGCATAGACCCGCACCAGGACGTCCTGGGTCAGGTCCTCCGCCTGGTGCCAGTCGCCGCACAGCAGATAGGCCGTGCGTCGCAGCCGCGGTCGTGCCCCCGCCGCCCAGACACGGAAGTCGAGGGCCTCCGTCGGCTGTTCGTTGCTCACGACGTCCTCACGCAGCCCACCCTCGCAGAGGTTGCACGAAGAACATCGAACGTTGCTGCACCGGAGCCCGGGAGTAAACGACGAACTCGTGTCGTTAGCCAAACTAATGAGTTACGCTAACAAGATGCCCAGCGTGCTGACCCAGGCCGAACTCGCCCACCAGCTTCGGACCTCGGTCATGCGACTCGCCAGGAGGCTGCGCCGCGAGCGCTTCGAGACCTCCCTGTCTTTCACCCAGCTGGCCACGCTCGGAACGCTCGACCGCCACGGCCCGCTGACCCCACGCGAGCTCGCCGACCACGAGCGGGTGCAGCCGCCCTCGATGACCCGCGTGCTGGGCCATCTCGAGGAGCTCGGGCTCGTCACCCGCGCCCCGCACCCGACCGACGGCCGGCAGGTGCTGGTGGCACTCACGGACGCCGCTCGCGACCTCCTGCAGGCCGACCGGAAGCAGCGGGAGGCCTGGCTCGCGAAGCAGATGTCCTCGCTCGACCGGGAGGAGCGCGAGACCCTGCGCCGGGCTTCGCTCATCCTCGACCGGTTGGCGCAGGCATGACGGCGCTGACAGCCGGCCGAGGGTCGGCAGGATCGTCCGGCGGCACGTTCCGCTCGCTGCGCATCCGCAACTACCGCATCTACGCCACGGGCGCTCTGGTCTCCAACATCGGCACGTGGATGCAGCGTGTCGCGCAGGACTGGCTCGTCCTGCACCTGCCCGGTGGCAACGGGACATCGCTTGGCATCACGACCGGCCTGCAGTTCCTGCCGATGCTGCTGTTCGGTATGTGGGGCGGGATGCTCGCCGACCGCCTGCCCAAGCGCCGGCTGCTCGTCTACACCCAGATCGCCATGGGTGCTGTCTCGCTGACCCTCGGCCTGCTCGACGTGGCAGGCGTGGTGCAGGTCTGGCACGTCTACGCGCTGGCCTTCGCCCTCGGCGTCGTCACAGCAGTCGACAACCCTGCCAGGCAGACCTTCGTGGTCGAGATGGTCGGCCGCGACGACCTGACCAATGCTGTCGGGCTCAACAGCGCGTCGTTCAACGCCGCGCGCGTCGTCGGACCTGCGGTGGCCGGTCTGCTCATCGCCGCGGCCGGCACCGGTCCCGCCTTCCTCATCAACGGTTTCACCTACCTCGCGCTGATCGCCGCGCTCGCCTCGATGAACCCGCGCGAGCTCGCCCCGTCGCCTCGGGCCACCCGTGGGCCGGGTCAGCTGCGCGAGGGTCTGCGCTACGTGCGCGGGCGCCGCGACCTGGTGGTGGTGCTGTCCGTCGTCGGCGTGATCGGCTGTCTGGGTCTGAACTTCCAGATGACCACGGCGCTCGTGGCCACCGAGGTCTTCCACAAGGGTGCGGGGGAGTACGGCCTGCTCGGCTCGATCATGGCCATCGGCTCCCTCACGGGTGCCCTGCTCGCCGCTCGGCGCGGCCGTCCCCGCCTGCGCCTGCTGCTGGGCGCCGCCACGGCCTTCGGCGTTCTGGAGATCGCGGCTGGCCTGATGCCGACCTACCTGGCCTTCGCGCTGTGCCTGATCCCGGTGGGAGTGTCGTCGCTGACCTTCATCACAGCTGCCAACGCGACGATGCAGCTGGCCGTGAGCCCGGCGATGCGGGGCCGGGTGATGGCGCTCTACATGATGATCTTCATGGGCAGCACGCCGATCGGCAGCCCGCTGGTCGGCTGGGTGGGGGAGACCTTCGGGGCGCGCTGGTCGCTCTTGCTCGGCGGGATCGCGTCGCTGGCGGCCGCCCTGCTCGGCATCGTCGCCCTGGCCCGGGTGCAGCACGTGAGCGTGCACACCCAACTCCGGCCACGTCCGGCACTGATCGTCGAGCGCGAAGCCGTCCTCGAACGAGTCACCTCGGCCTGACCTACTGGCCCGGCTGACCTGCTGGCCCGGCTGACCTGCTCGCCCGGCTGACATGCTGGCCCGGCTGACGTGCTCGCCCGGCTGACATGCTGGCCGGATGACCGCGCTGTTGCCCTGGCCCGACCTGCTCACCGCTGTCGAACGCGAGGGCGCCCTACTACTGCGTGCGGCTCGTGCCGCCGGCCTGGGCGTCCCGGTGCCAAGCTGCCCCGGCTGGACGGTCGAGGACCTCGTCCGCCACACCGCCCAGGTCTACGAGCACAAAGTCCAGTGCATCCGGCTCGGAGCACCTCCCGAGCCGTGGCCGCCCGACCGGTCCGCAGCCGAGCCGCTGGCGTGGTTCGCGGCGGCTCTCGACGCCGTCGTCGACGAGCTGCGGTCGCACGAGGCGTCGGACTCAGCCTGGACCTGGTTCCCGGAGGACCAGACCGTCGGCTTCTGGATCCGACGGATGGCGCAGGAGACGCTCATCCACCGGGTGGACGCCGAGCTGGCGGCCCAGGCTGCGCACGCGCTGTCGGAGATCTCCCCGATCGACCCAGCGCTGGCCGTCGACGGCATCGACGAGCTGCTGGCGGTCTTCCTCGACGACGACTGGAGCGAGTGGCCGGGGTCCGCATCGGCTCCGCCGCCCTTCACCGTCGTCGTCACCACCACCGCGCACCCCCGCCCCGACGAGACGTGGCGCCTGCTGCTCGAGCCGAGCCGGGTCAGCGCCGTTCGGGAGTCAGGCGGCGCCGCTGCCGACGTCACGGTCGCCGGACCCCCCGCCGAGGTGCTGCTCTGGTTGTGGGCGCGCGGCGGCGACGATGCGGTGACGGTGACCGGGGACGAGGGGCTGCAGCAGGCTCTGCGCGACCGGCTGACGGCCGCCACGCAGTAGCGGCGGCCGTCAGCGGGTGAGCGAGCCGAGCGCGATACCCACGATCATTGCCGCGAGGGCGATCAAGACGACGATGCGTCGGGTGCGGGCGCTCACGACCCTCAGCGTAGAGAGCGCCTACCAGGCATAGTCCTCGGGCGCCGTCTTATGCCCGGGGAAGAGCTCATCGAGCCGTGCGAGGGTCTCGTCGGACAACGTGATCTCGAGGGCCCGCAGGGAGCCGTCGAGCTGCTCCATCGTCCGCGGGCCGTTGATGGGCGCGGTCACTGCCGGCTGCGCTAGCAGCCAGGCCAGCGCGACGTCGGCCGGCTGCTCGCCGAGCTCGTCACACAGCTGCTCGTAGGCCTCGATCTGCGGCCGGTGTGCCTCCAGCGCGTCCTTCGCTCGGCCCTCGAGACGACGCTTGCCCTCCTGGGTCTTTCGGATCACGCCACCGAGGAGGCCCCCGTGCAGCGGAGACCACGGGATGACGCCGAGGCCGTAGTCGAGGCAGGCGGGCAGCACCTCGAGCTCGACCGAGCGGGTCAGCAGGTTGTAGATCGACTGCTCCGCCACCAGCCCCACCTGGCCGCGGCGTTCGGCTGTCTCGTTCGCCTTGGCGATGTGCCAGCCGGCGTGGTTGCTCGAGCCGAAGTAGAGGACCTTCCCCTGCAGCCGCAGCGTCTCGAAGGCCTGCCAGATCTCGTCCCACGGAGTCGCCCGGTCGACGTGGTGCATCTGGTAGAGGTCGATCCAGTCGGTCTGCAGCCGGCGCAGCGAGGCGTCGCACGCCCGGATGATGTTGCGGGCGGACAGGTAGGTGTCGTTGGGCCAGTCGGTCATCCCGCCGTACACCTTGGTGGCGAGGACGACCTTGTCGCGGCGTTGGCCGCCCTGGGCAAACCAGCGCCCGAGGATCTCCTCGGTCCAGCCCTTCGGGTCCCAGCCGTAGACGTTCGCCGTGTCGAAGAAGTTGATGCCCAGCTCGAGCGCGCGGTCCATGAGCTGGTGGGAGTCGGGCTCCGTCGTCTGCGGACCGAAGTTCATGGTCCCGAGGCAGAGCCGGCTGACAGTCAGGCCGCTGCGGCCCAGGTGCGTGTAGTCCATGCCAGCGACCCTAGGACCGCCCCCGCCGCGCGACCTGTCGGGAGTCCTCTGCGGCCCCCGTAGGCTTGCGCGATGACAGTCGCCCGGCCGGCCGCGCGCGAGGAGACCAGCAGCGTCGTTCGGGCTGTGTGGGCCGTGCGATTGATCTTTGCGATCAACGGTTTCCTGTTCGCCAGCTGGGTTTCCCGCATCCCCGCGGTCAGCAAGTCGCTGCACGCCGACCCCGGCCAGCTCGGTCTCGCGCTGCTCGGAGTCGGTCTCGGGTCGCTGCTGTCGATGCCCATGGCAGGGCCGATCATCGCGCGCCCCGGTGCGCGGTTCGTGTTGCGAGTGGCGGCCACGGGCGCGTGCCTGGCCTACGCGGTCATTCCCTTCGCCCCGAGCATCATCGTGCTGGGCGTCGTGCTGCTCTGCGTCGGCTTCTTCTACGGCACGTGGGACGTCGCGATGAACGTCGACGGCGATGCTGTGGAGCGACGGGCCGGGCGCACCCTGATGCCGGGCTTCCACGCCGGCTGGAGCCTCGGGTCGGTGGCAGGGGCAGCTATCGGTGCGCTCGTCGCGCAGCTCGGTGTGGGGCCTCGAGGGCACCTGCCTGTGGTCGCCGTCGTCGTCTGCCTCGCGACCGTCGCAGCCAGCACCGTGCTGCCCCACGGACGACCCGAGCCGAACGCCGCACCGCCGGTTGCTGCCCGTCGTCTCCTGCGGGACCCGCGCATCCTCATGCTCGGCGCGATGACCTTCTGCGCGGCGTGGGCGGAGGGGTCGGCCAACGACTGGCTCGCGCTGCTGCTGGCACGGGAGCGTGACGCCACGCAGGCGCAGGCGGCCTTCGGCTTCGGTGTCTTCGCGGCTGCCATGACTATCGGTCGGCTCGGCGGCGGCAAGGTCGTGGACCGCTTCGGCCGGGTCGGCGCGCTCCGCTACGGCGCTGTGCTCGCCATCGTCGGCGTTATCGTCACGCTGACAGTTCCAGGAATCGTCGGTCCGTACCTCGGATCGGTCGGCTGGGGCTTAGGGATCGCCGTGGCCTTCCCCTTGGCTATGAGCGCCGCTGGCGACACCCGGGCGGCTCCGGCGCAGGCGATCGCGGTGGTGTCGACGCTCGGCTATGGCGGCTTCCTGGTCGGGCCTCCGGCTCTCGGGTTGCTGGCCAACCACGTCGGGCTGGGGCGCGCGCTCTGGCTCGTGGTGGCACTGGGTGTGGGCGTGGCGCTGCTGAGCCGCGCCGCCCCTCCGCCTACTCCTTCCGGGGCAGACGCACACGCAGGGTGATTGTCGGACAACAGCGCGTCTTGTCGCTCTTGTCCGGTTTGCCGTCTTTCTCGTGTTGGTAGATCGCTGCCGTTATCGGCCCTTACCACTCGAGAGGAAGTGTCGCAACGATGCGCACTCGTTCCAGGGCGGCTGCTGTTGCACTCAGTGCGGCAACAGCGACCGCGATTGCTGCCGCTGC
>JBQCDV010000168.1:0-4399 GCA_051960855.1 Actinomycetales bacterium | reverse complement strand
AGGCCTTCTCGGCGGGTAACGCCGCCGGGCTGCTCGCGTCGATCGCGCGCGGCGGGATGCAGTTCATGCTCATCATCTGGCTGCAGGGGATCTGGCTGCCGCTGCACGGCTTCGACTACGAGTCGACGCCGCTGTGGGCCGGCATCTACCTGCTGCCGCTGACCATCGGCTTCCTCGTTGCTGGCCCGGTCTCGGGCTACCTGTCCGACAAGTTCGGTGCTCGAGCCTTCGCCACCGGGGGCCTGCTGATCGTCGCGGCGACGTTCGTGGGTCTGGTCCTGATCCCCGTCGACTTCCCCTACTGGCTCTTCGCGGCGCTGATCGCCCTCAACGGCATCGGCTCGGGGCTCTTCTCCTCGCCCAACTCCGCGGCGATCATGAATGCGGTGCCCGCCCGCCAGCGTGGCGCGGCAGCGGGCATGCGCGGCACCTTCTTCAACTCCGGGGCGTCGCTGTCCATCGGCATCTTCTTCTCACTGATGATCGCCGGCCTGGCCGCCTCGCTGCCGCACACACTGACGACCGGCCTCGAGTCGCAGGGCGTCCCGGGGCGCATCGCCGAGCAGATCGGCAACCTGCCCCCGGTCGGCAGCCTCTTCGCCGCCTTCCTCGGCTTCAACCCGATCCAGAGCCTCTTGGCGCCAACCGGCGTCCTGAAGACGCTGCCGCAGCACAATGTGCAGGTGCTCACCGGTCACCAGTTCTTCCCGCAGCTGATGAGCGGGCCGTTCCACAGCGGTCTGCTGCTCGTCTTCCTGATCGCCGCGGCGATGAGCGTGGTGGCAGCGGTGGCATCGCTGCTGCGGGGATCGCGCTACGTGCACGAGGAGGACTGATGGGACGCCGCGCCGGGGGTGAGGTCGAGTCGACCGCAAGCATGACCGCCGGGAGCGTCACCACCGCGCTCGCCGACCTCGACGCGCAGTTGGCGGCGCTGCAGCCACGCGTCGAGGGCCTCTACCTCGCCCTGGCGCGGCTGACCCGCGCGCTCCGGCGCGAAGGTCCCACCGACCTTCCGCTGGGCCAGCTCAGCACCCTGGCCACCCTGGTCTCGAGCGGACCGCTGCGTGCGGCCGACCTGGCCGCGCGGGAGTCGGTGGCCGCGCCGACCCTGTCCCGCATCCTCGCGGCACTGGAGGCGGCCGATCTCGTCGAGCGGGAGACCAACCCGAACGACGCACGCTCGGTGCTCGTCCGTCCCTCCGCTGCGGGCGAGGCGATGGTGCGGCAGGTGCGGGAGAGCCGCACCCACCGCCTGGCCGAGCGGCTGGCCCGGCTCGACCCGGACCAGCGCGAGGCGCTGATCGCCGCGATCCCGGCCCTGCTCGCCCTCACGGAGGACTAGCCGGCCATCCGCTCCAGGGGGATCCGGGCACGGACGAGGCCACCGCTGACGGCGGCCGCGACGAGCGGGACGGCGACCGCCACCACCGCGATCACCTGCCACGGCACGACGACCGACCACAGCGGGTCGCTGCTCGCGAAGGACCCGGCCTGGTGCCCGAGCGCCCAGACGATGGCCGCCCCGGGCACGAGTCCTGCGAGGACCCCGAGGACGGCCCCCAGCGCGGCCACCACCCCCGACTGCGCCGCGGCCAGCCGTCGTCGCACCCGGGGCGGAGCGCCCACCGCGGCCAGGGTCGTGAGATCCGGCCGGGCGTCGGTGATGGCCAGCGCGGTGGCGATGCCGGCCGCGCCCAGCGTCACGAGGGCTGCCCCGGCGGCCAGCGCCAGCAGGGCCGCGCCGTACTTGCTGGTGTAGCCGCGCTCGACGGTGAGCTGCGTCGCCGGCCCGAGTGGCTGGCCGAGTGCGTCGATCGCGTCTTGCGCGTGCTGGAGCGTGACGTCGTCGACCGGCGAGCGCAGGTCGAGGACGACCTGCAGGGGCTGGGTGGCAGCGTGGTACTTCGCGACCAGCGACGGCGGCACGACGAAGACCGCCAGCCGGGCCGCGTCTGCCGGCAGGACCGCCGCCGGCACCGTCACGGTGCGGGACGCTGCGCTGCTCCCGCTGCCGCTGCCGCTGCCGCTCCCGCTGCCACCCGTCGCTGAGGTCGCCGAGGAGGTGCCGTCCCCCGGAGCCCCAGCGCCGTCGGCGGAGGTCGCGGTGGGGATCAGGGTCCACGTCGCGGTGCCGCGGCCGTCTGGCTGGCGGGAGCCGGGGTCCAGCAGCCGGGGGCTGCTGACCAGGACCCCGCCCTGGCGGAGGACGTCAGCCGCCGCAGTCGATCCCGTCCCGAGCACTGCGGACAGCTGGTCGGGGGCGACGACGATGGCGCCGCGCTGCAGCAGCGCGTTGGGGATCGGCTGGCACGGCTGGTGCCCTTCCTCGGTCAAGCCATTGATGCACAACGCGGGGGCCGTCCACTGCATCGCCACGCAGGAGGTGTCGGCGCCGCATTCATAGGAGAGCTGCCGCACCTCGTAGGTGTGCGCGACGGGGAGCACGGTGGCGGCCGCGTCCGTGGCCCGCTGCAGTGTCAGCGGGTCCTGGTCGCCGTAGATGACCGCCTGTCCCGGCAGTGCCCGGGGCACGTAGTCGGCCCGGTCGTGCGCGTCGAAGCTCGCGAGGTAGGTCCCGACGGCGACGCTTCCCGCGGCGGCGGCCATGACCGCGGCGACTGCCGGAGCGCTGCGCATCCGGTTGCGCGAGGCGTCACGCAGCGCGAGCCGCGAGGACAGCGGCAGCAGCGGGGCCAGCCGGCCGGCCGCCCCGACGAGCGCGGGCATCGTGACGACCAGGCCGACCTCGGCGACCATCGAGCCGGCGAGGATCCAGGTGCTCTGGTGACGCCAGCTGCCCAGTGCTGCGACGGCGGTGCCGGCGGCGGTCACGAGGATGCCGACGACCGGCACCCGCCGGGAGCTCCGGACCGCGGCCCGCCGCCCGGCGAGAGCGGCGACGACGTCCAGCCGCGCGGCCTGCCACGCGGGAACCGCCGCGGCGAGCAGCGCGGTCGCCACCGCCACGGCGGCGAGGATCAGCAGCTGCCCGAACGGCAGCCGCGTGGGGCCGTAGTCGTGCTGTGCCAGGCGCTCGGCCAACGGGTGCCCGACGACGGCGAGGCCCACTCCTGAGAGGACGCCGACGACCGCCGCGACCGTCCCCAGGACGAGGGCGCGGGCGAGGACCAGCCCGGCCACCTGACGGCGTGTGGCGCCGGTCGCGGCGACCAGCGCCAGCTCGCGCCGGGACCGGCGGGCGCCGACGGCGAAGGCGGGACCGGCGAGCAGGACGACCTCCAGCAGCGCCATTCCGACGACGATGACGATCGGCGCGAACTGGTTGCTGTCGAAGGTCGGCATCGCCTGCTGGAAGGGGACGTCGCGGGTGGGCGGCGGGTCGAGCAGGACCGCACGGGAGGTCACGAGGACGCCGGCGGCGTTCATCGACTGGACGGTCGGCCACGTCAGGGGCCCGGGGGCGTCGACGTAGAAGGTGGGCAGCGCGGCCGACGGACCGGCGGCCGACGGACCGGCGGCCGCGGCCGGCTCGGCAGACGGCGCGTGCGCGGCTGCGAGCACCGACCCGGGGAGCCCGAAGGCCGCCCGGTACTGCCAGGCCGAGGCCAGCCGCACGACGCCGACCACCGTGAGGGGACGAGCGACGCCGCTCACGCGGGTCGTGCTGCCCAGGTGGAGCCCCGCGGTATGCGCGAGCGAGGCGGAGACGGCGATCTCGGACGCCGTCCGGGGCGCACGTCCGGCGAGCTGTGTGACGAGGCCGCGCACGATGGGGTTGTCGTAGGCAAGCTCCACGAACGACGTCTCCGTCGGCTCTCCGTCCGCGCGCTGCAGCTCGACGTTGCCCTCCTGCCGCGAGAGCAGCCGACTGCCCGCGGGCACGACACGGCGCGCGAGCTCCGCGGCGGCCGCGACCGTCGTGGGCGGCTGGGCCTGGCTCTCGTGCGCCTCCTTGCCGTCCTGCTGCGCCTTCAGCTCCGCCGCGCTCATCCAGCCACCCCGGTCAGGGTCCGGCGACTGGACGAGCGGGGTTCCGGGGGAGACGTCGAGCAGGGCGTCGGCGTGGCCGAGCCGTGCGTCTGCTCGCGTCGTAGGCGAGCCGGTCGAGGTCGCGACGAGCGTCGCGACGAGGCTGACCCCGAGGACGGGCAGGGCGATCATCGCGACCACCAGCAGGCCGCGTCCCCACCAGCGGCGGCTGTCGCGGCGGGCGATGCGCAGCGAGGCGAGGAGCGCGCTCACCGCTGGCCGGCCGAGAGCAGCGATTCGGGAGCGGCACTCGGTCCGGTGTCGTCGACGAGGCGACCGTCGCGCAGGAAGACCACGCGGTCGGCCCAGGCGGCGTGACGGGCGTCGTGGGTCACGAGGACTCCGCCCGCGCCGGCGTCGCACCGGCTGCGCAGCAGCCGCAGGACCTGCTCGCCGGTGACGGAGT
>JBQCDV010000167.1:0-4914 GCA_051960855.1 Actinomycetales bacterium | reverse complement strand
CCGCGGCCGGTGCGTTGTCACCGGTGACCAACGTGACCGGCTGACCGGTGAGGCTCCCCAGCTGTGCGACGGCTTCGGCGGACCCGGGGCGCAGCCGGTCGCTCAGCGCGAGGACCGCTGCCGGGACCTCGTCGACGGTCACCACCACGGCCGTGTGCCCGGACTGCTGCAGAGCGATCACGGCGGCGGCGACCTGCGGCTGGGTGTGGGAGTCCTGCCGCTGCAGCGGGCGCCCGATGGCGACCCGGTGGCCGTCGACGGTCGCGGTCACCCCGCGCCCAGGGTGGGAGTCGAACACCTCCGGCTCGAGGACCGTGAGGCCACGCTCTCGGGCCGCGGCCACCACGGCCCGGGCGAGCGGGTGCTCACTGCGCTTCTCGGCTGCCGCTGACAGGGCGAGCACAGCGTCCTCGTCGAGACCGGCACCGGGCAGCACGTGGACCTCGGCCACCCGGGGAGCGCCTTCCGTGAGCGTCCCGGTCTTGTCGAAGGCCACGGCCGCCGTGTGCCCGAGCTGCTCCATCACGACGGCGGACTTCACCAGCACGCCATGGCGGCCGGCCAGGGCGATGGCTGACAGCAGCGGCGGCATCGTCGCCAGCAGCACCGCACACGGGCTGGCCACGATCATGAAGGTCATCGCGCGCAGCAGCGTCGGCTGCAGCGCAGCGCCGAAGGCCAGCGGAAGCAGGAACAGCGCCAGCGTCGCGACCACGACCCCCACCGAGTACCGCTGCTCGACCTTCTCGATGAACAGCTGAGTCTTCGCCTTGGTCGCCGAGGCCTCCTCGACCAGCGCGACGATGCGGGCCACCACGGACTCCGCGGCGGGGCGCTCCACCCGCACCCGCAGCGCACCGGTGCCGTTCACCGTGCCGGCGAACACCTCGTCGCCGGCACCCTTGGCCACCGGCAGCGGCTCGCCGGTCACCGAGGCCTGGTCGACGTCGCTGGCGCCCACCAGGACGTGGCCGTCCGCGCCGATCCGCTCCCCCGGCCGCACCAGCACGACGTCGCCGGGCACCAGCTCGGCGGTCTCGACGACCTCCTCATCACCCTCGCGCAGCCGTGTCGCCCGCTCCGGGGCCAAGTCCAGCAGCGAGCGGACCGAGTCCTGGGTGCGCTTGGTGGCGACAGCCTCGAGGGCCCCGGAGGTCGAGAAGATGACGATCAGCAGGGCTCCGTCGAGGGTCTGGCCGATGACCACGGCGATCAGCGCCGCAACGATCATGAGGATGTCGACGTCGAGGGTCTTCTCCCGCAGCGCCTGCAGGCCGGCCAGTGCCGGTTCCCACCCGCCGGCGGCGTAGCAGGCAGCGAAGAGGATCCCGGTGACAGCGGCGGGCGCGCCGAGGGCGCCTGCCAGCAGGGCCAGGAGGAAGGCCACCAGCGACAGCGCCGCCCACCGCACCTCCGGCAGCGCCAGGAAGGACGTCACGCGACGGGCTCGCGCCGCGACCAGCCCGGGCGCCGGGTCGAGCACTGACGGCACCCGGGAGGCGCGGGCGGGCGACGGCGCCTGCTCGTCGTGGTGGCCGTCGAACTCGCAGGTCGGAGTGTGGCTCATGCCTGGACCTGCCCCTCACCGGCACTGACCGCTGCGGTCGATGCGCCCGGCGTCGCGAGCAGCTGGGTCACCAGCTCGCGCACCGCGGAGTCGACCAGCTCGTACCAGACCTGCTGACCCGCCCGGTGCGGTCGGACCACACCGGCCAACCGCAGCTTGGCCAGGTGCTGGCTCACGGCGGGCACGCCGACGCCGGCGAGCTCGGCCAGGCAGGTCGGGTTGCTCTCACCCTGGGCCAGCGCGAACAGGATGCGCAGCCGCGTGCCGTCGGAGAGCAACCGCAGCCGGTCCACGACCTCCTCGACGTGGCCGGGCTCGGGCATGACGAAGTCGGCGATACTTGCGTGCATACGCAAACTCTACTCCCCGCGTCGAGCCGCCCTGGGACTCACCGTCGCCGGCATCCAGCCCCACGGCGGGAGTAGGTCGATAGCCGCCGCGGCGGACACGACTCCGGCCCCGAGATGCCGCAGGCCGCTGGTGACGGCGACCGATGGTCGGCGGCCGACCGCGACCCGGCGGCGACGCCCGCGGCAAGCACCGGCACTGCTGTGAGGCCGAGCTCGGCGAGAGCGATGCACGGTTGCCGCTCAGGTCCGAGTCAGGACGAGGCTGGCGGCGAAGACGAGGTAGAACCCGCCCGCGGCGGTTAGCCGACGAGGCGTCACCCGGTCGCGGGAGAACGGCGTGGACGACTTCCTCGCCGAGGCCACCCCCGACGACAAGATGGCGCTGATCAAGCGGGAGGCGACCTCAACTCGGGCGCAGACGATGAGTCCGACATGCGAGCCGAAGGTCTCGCCCACCCGCTGGCGCGGGCCCGGGCGCCGGGAGGCTCGCGGCAGCAGCAGCGCGGTGTCGAACCGCCAGGGTGTGAAGAGCAGGCCGATGCCCGAGGGCACCGTCGCCTGGATCATCATCGCGCCAGAGTTGTTGGCCAGTGCCAACCGCGTCTTGCCCTGCCGCACCCAGGTGATCGCGTTCATGATCTCCGGTAGCTCGGTGGCGAGCGGCGGCACGCGGTCGCGCCGAGTGTCGTCGGTCATCCAATGACCATCCAACGGTCACAGTGACATTGAGTCGCCTGCCACAGCCGATCACAGCATGGCTAGAGCCTTAGGCTCGAAGCGAACGGGAGCCATGGCTCGCTAGCCGCGCACGTGTGTTGGTGTCTCCCGAGCCTCACGGGCTGCTCGGCGGTCGGGGCGAAACAAGACGGGCCCCTCCTGGGCGAACGTGCACCTTCCCGCCTGCCTGCACCCCGCTCCTAGCTCACGGGGGCGATTGGACGATCGGTGAGGCGCCAGTAATACCCATCTGGATCCAGCAGCCGAGCGTCGCGCAACCCCCACGGCCGCGTCGCGAGTTGGGCGTCCAACGGCCATCCCCTGGCCCGGACCCGGGCGAGCTCGGCGTCCAGGTCGTCGACCTCCAGCACGAGCTCGACCCCCACCGGGGGCCGACGGTGTTCATGACCGGCCACGGCGGGACGCGAAGCGGCGCCGAGCTCCACCTCGCCTCGACGCAGAGACAGGTAGGGCGACGGCCCGTCTCGCTCGTCACGCATCACGGCGAAGCCCAGAACACCGACGTAGAAGTCGACGCTGGCATTTAGGTCGGCGGGGAAGATCTCGCAGCGCAACCGTGTCGTCATGACGCCACACTGGCAGTGGTCCCGGGTGATCGCAGGTGAGAAGCGCTAGTCACGACGGTAGTGGTCCTCACTCGTCCAACCTCGGCGCCAGACCGCCTGGGCAGCAATCGCCCCCACCGAGTGCTGGTCCTGGTCAAGATCACCGACCCTGCCGCAAGCCACTTCATCCCTGAGGTCGAGTTCCAGGGTCATCGTGAGCGACTGCCCGCCCGCTCATACGAAGCAGGTCCCTCTAGCCCAGCGCGCGACGTCAGCACCGAGCGCCAGTTCGTATGGTCCCGGCGGTCGCAAGGCCCTCGAACGGGTCAGGCATCGACTTGACTCGCTCCGAGGAGAGGTTTGATCTGTGCCCACGCGGCTGTCCCGAGGCGTCGGTCGGCGTCCTCGGTCCCGCCGCGTTGCATGCGAACTCCGCCCCCGACGGCGGGCTCGCCCGGCAGGATCGTTCGATGCCCTGCAGCAGGGTCGGACACGACGACGGTCGTTAGACCATGGGCGCTCCTCCGGGTAGTGATCGCCTCGCACATGGCGGCTGCTGGCCACACTTGATCGTCGCCTCCGGCGACGAGTACCACCTCCTCGATGTCTTCGACAGCGATCGTTGCCGCCGCCACACGTTCGGGGGTTAGCCGGCGGCTCACCTCGTAGAGGCCGACGTAGGCCGGGACGTCGTCCTCAGACTCCCAGGTCTCGTCGAAAGGAACGAAGGGAAGTGGGGCCCCATCGAGACTCCAGTGCGAGGTCTGCGTGCCGTCGGGCTTCACACCGGCCCAGACCACGTCAGATGGAGCGAATGCGACCACGGCGTTTACGTCGGAGCTGTAGCTGCCGGTCAGGAGAGCGGCCTCGGCGCCGAACGACGTACCCAGCACCAGCACACGGTCACAATCTCGTGCGAGACCTGCGACGCGCCCCAAGAAGAGCTCGAGTGGAATCTCCCAAGGGCCTTCGTGCTGCCCGGGTCCTCCGAACCAGCGGACCGACTCCGCGATCACCCCGTGTTGCGCCAGGAGTTCGGCGCGAGGGTAGTCGACCCGCCCACTCGAGCCGGCAAGCACGAGCGCCCCAACACCGATCGGCACCTCTGGGGTCCAACGGACACCGTCCACGCCGGAGAGCTCGAGTTGCCGCATGGCTGGACTTTCTCACGGGCTCAGACCGCTCAACCCGGCAGAAAGTCCCTCGGGGGCGCAGGGCTGCCTGCTGCTCGACGCCGGTCCGCAACTGATTGTGCTCAACCATGCTGGCTCACGGATCGGCTCACATGGCCTGGTTGAGCCCCTCACAGCCGGCCGGAACAGCCTCACAACCAGGGTGTGAGGCACCTGTACGAAGGCGGCAGTTGCTGACATTGTGCTGACATCGGCACCCAGAAAAGCATCAGAGGCTGCCTCCGGATCTCTCCGGAAGCCGCCTCTGACCTGCTGTTTTGCGCTTTGTACCGCGGGACAGTCCACGAGTCAGCGGTCCTCATGCTCGAGGTCACGCCGGCTGTCATACGACCGAGTCAGGCGGCGCCACTCCGGCGGCGAGAGCAGGCCCATGCGGTACGAGAGGTCAACGACGTTCGCCGTCGAGTAGTTGTCGACGTCGTCGGGGACGTTGACCGGCGGCAGTTTGTTGGCGGCGGGAGCCTCTTTCGCGATGTCGACACCGGCGACCTTGATCTTCGGAAGGAGATCGGCGATCGCGG
>JBQCDV010000166.1:0-5975 GCA_051960855.1 Actinomycetales bacterium | reverse complement strand
GCGGGGTCGGTCGGACCGCCCGGTGGCCTGCCGGGGGGGTACGCTGGGGGGCGGGGGGGGTCCCGCCCGATAGTGGTGGGGACCGCCGCGGCCTCACAGCCCGGGCGCCGCGGGCAGGTCGAGGTCGGTCTGCACCAGGTGGTTGAAGTGGTTGGTGAACAGGTTCACCACGATGTGCACCGAGGCCTCGGTGAGCTCGGTGTCGGTCCACCCGGCGTCCAGCGCCGCCTGCCACACCTCGTCGGGGACGTGCCCGAGGTTGCCCGCCGACTCGCGGACCAGGGTCAGCAGCGCGGCGAGCTTCGGGTCGAAGTCGACGCGGCCCTCGCGGATGGCGATCGTCTGCTCGGTGCTGAAGCCGGCGCGCTTGGCGCTGAGGGTGTGCGCCGACTGGCAGTAGTCGCAGCCGTCGACGTTGCCGACGGCCAGCGCGATCGCCTCCCGGGTGGCGGGATCGAACGTGCCGAAGTCGGCGATCGCCTGCTGCAGCGCGGTGTAGCCCTGCACCACGACCGGGGCGTGCGCCATCTCGCCGTGGATGTTGAGGACCTTGCCCATCTTCGCCTCGAGCGCCTTCAGCGCATCACGGCTGTCCGCGGGGGCGTCGGCGACGGTGTGCACGGGAATGCGGGGCATGCGGCCTCCTGGGTCTCGACTGTCGGACGGGACGGGAACCCGGTAGGGGCGGCGGAGCCTTCCCGCTGTCGGAGGCAACCGCCGGCGACCGCTTCCCGGGCAACTCCCCCGGGTCGTTGCCCGCCCCCGGCGCTCCGGCAAACACTTGGGCGGAGCTGGGCCGGGCCCGGTCGGCTACCGGGCGGAGCTGCGAGCGGCGGCGCCCGCGTGGTCCCGCCAGGTGCGCCGCAGCCGCAGCCCGGCGCGCAGCACGGCGCGAGTCGGCGGCCGGTCCAGCCGTGCCCGCACGTCGGCGACCGCCGGGTTCCAGACGGCCTCGTTGTAGGTCGGGTAGGCGTGGGTGGTGCCGGCCAGGTCGCGGGTGGTCAGGCCGTGCCGGACGGCGAGGGTGAGCTCGCCGAGGGTCTCCCCGGCGCGGGGCCCGACCACGGTCGCGCCGAGGATCCGCCCGCGACGGTCGACGACCAGGGTGGTGAACCCGTCGGTGTCGTCCTCGGCCACGGCCCGGTCGGCATGCCGGTGGGCCCAGCGCAACGTGCTCAGCCCCTCCGGCAGCGGTTCGCCGGTGCCGACGCCGACGGCGGCGACCTCCGGGGAGGTGTAGGTGACCCGGGGCACGACCGGGTCGACGGAGCGGCGCAGGCCGAGCACCGCGTTGGTGGCGGCGAGGCTGCCGCGCACGCCGGCGGTGTGGGTGAACTGCGGCGGCCCGGTGACGTCCCCGGCCGCCCAGATCCGGGGGTTGGTGGTGCGCAGCTGCCGGTCGACGATCACCGCGCCGCCCTCCCCCAGGTCGACGCCGGCGACGTCGCAGCCGATGCCTGTGGTGCGGGGGCGGCGGCCGACCGCGACCAGAAGCCGGTCGTAGAGCAGCGTGCTGCCGTCGTCGAGCTCGAGCTCGCCCGCCGTGCCGTCCGGGTGCACCGCGGCGGCCTGCCGGCCCAGCACCAGCTGCACGCCGTCACGGCGCAGCGCCTCGGCGACGATGTCGGAGGCGGCCGGGTCCTCCCGGGACAGCAGCCGGTCAGCGGCGTCCACCACAGTGACCTGGGCGCCCAGGCGGGCGAGGGCCTGGCCGAGCTCGCAGCCGATCGGGCCGCCTCCGAGCACCACCAACTGCCTCGGCAGCTCGGCCAGCGCCCACAGGGTCTCGCTGGTGAGAGGGTCGGCACCGGCCAGGCCCGGGATGGGTGGCAGCAGCGGGTCGGCGCCGGTGGCCAGCAGCGCCGCCCGGAACGCGACCGGCGCACCGTCGATCTCGGCGCGGTCCGGACCGGTGAACGCGGCGCTGCCGCTGGCGACGACGACCCCGGCGTCCTTGAGGGCCTGCGGGGAGTCATCGTGCTCGATCGTGGCGATCGCGCCGTGCACGTGACCCATGACCGCGGCGAAGTCGATGTCGACGTCCCTCACCCGCACGCCCAGCCGGCCGGCCGCGCGGGCATCGGCGGCAGCGGAGGCCGCGGCCAGCAGCGCCTTCGACGGCACGCAGCCGGTCCACAGGCAATCCCCGCCGGTGCGGTCGCGTTCCACGAGCAGCACCCGCGCGCCGAGGGAGGCTGCGGCCTTCGCCCCGACCATGCCGGCGGTGCCGCCACCGAGCACCAGCAGGTCCCACGGGCCGGTGTCCTCGCCCGCGCTCACCGCAGCTGTCCCTCGATGAGGTCGTCGACCAGGCGGCGCATCCGCTCCACGCTGTCTGGCTGCGGGCCGATGTGCCGGGCCACGCCGTGCAATGCGCCGCGTAGGGCCCGGAAGTCAGCGAACGCGCCGGCGCAGCGCTCGCACTCGGCGAGGTGTGCCTCCAGCCGGTGGACCTCGGCGTCGGTCAGCGGCGCAGCCGGATCGGCGTCGAGGTAGCGCTGCAGGCGCCGGGCGGTGAAGTGGCAGGACAGCATCCTGCGGGCAGTCCCGATCACCGGGCGCTCCCTTCGCGGACGGTACGCAACTCGGCCCGGATGCGCTGACGGGCCCGGGACAGCCGGGACATGACGGTGCCGACCGGCACGTCGAGGATCGCGGCGGCCTCGCTGTAGGACAGGCCGTCGAGGTCGATGAGCGTCAGCGCGGTGCGGAACTTTTCGTCCAGCCCGCGCACCGCCCGGTCCAGGTCCTCGGGCAGGACGCCGGTCATCACCGTCTCCTCCGGTGTCGGCGGAGGTACCGCGTCGAAGGCGGGACGGGCGCCGTCGAGCAGGCCCACGTCGTCGGTGGTGTCCGGGCGCTGACGGCGGTGCATGTTCAGGTGGGTGCGACGCAGGATGGTCAGTAGCCAGGCCCGGGGATGCGCACCGTCGAACCGGTCGGCGGCCCGCCAGGCGCGGATCAGGCACTCCTGGGTCAGGTCCTCGGCCTCGGCCCACGAGCCGGTCAGCGTGTGGGCCACCCGCAGCAGCACGTCGATCTCCGGCTCCACGTGGGCGCGGAACGCCTTCGCGCGCGCCGCGGCGACGTCGGCCGGAGTACTCGACACACCGCGGGAACCCGGTGAGCAGGCGTCGGCCTTCCCGGGGGCTCGGTGCCTGCCCGTGGTTGGGACCACAGTTGCACCACCTCGCGTGGCGCGGGGGATTTCGGTGCGATTCTCCTCGACGGTCACTGCGCCGGCTGATCGGTCTCCGTCGCCTCCCCCGAGCGGCGACGTCCCACGAGCAAGCCGACATTGGCGACGGCGAAGGGGACCAGGTAGGTGACGGCAACCTTGATCCACGTACCGGTGGTCGCCGCCCCGGCGAGCACGACGTCGAGCTGGTTGATCGCGAACAGGATGGTCCCGACGATCAGCGCGGTTAGCACGGTCCGCCGCAGATGCGGCCGGTACGCGACCACGCGACACGCCTCGGCCCAGCTGGCCCAGGTCGGAACCGGTCCTGCGGCGGCTGGTGAGGGGCTCACACCGCGCAGTTGTAGACCAGCGGCAGCGAGCCGTCGCCCTGCCGGAGGGTCAGGAAGGTCTCGACGGCCCGCCGCTTGGCCTCGGCCATCGGCACCTCCGGGCCACCGAGGAACATGTCCGGTGAGGTGCCGATGTCCGCGCCGGCCGGGTGCCAGTGCCAGCCGTCGGCGGTGACGGTCA
The DNA here is from genome assembly GCA_051960855.1 of Actinomycetales bacterium. Taxonomy (GTDB): domain Bacteria; phylum Actinomycetota; class Actinomycetes; order JAJZTN01; family JAJZTN01; genus JBQCDV01. Next base: position 2,263 of record JBQCDV010000166.1, on the reverse strand, counting down.
GCTCCGGCACGGTGTTGTCCTCGCCGATCGCCACTCCCCCGGTGGAGAAGCCACGCGCGACCAGCGGGCGGACGGCGAAGTCACGGCCGCGGATGCCTTTGCCGGCCAGCAGCCGCCGCAGCGGCTCGATCTGGTCGGCATTCTCCGGCGTCTCGGTCATCCCGACCCGGACCGGCAGCCCGAGCCCGAGGGCGGTGTCCAGGCCGGCCATCGCCTTCGCCCACGAGCCGGTGCCGCGGTGGACGTCGTGCGTGGCGGCGGTGGCGCCATCCAGGGAGGTCTGCAGCGTGAGCCGGGGCCGGGCGGCCAGCCGGGCGAGCTGTTCGCGGCGCCGGCCGCGGTAGAGCATCGCGTTGGTCAGGCACACCACGTCGAGCCGGTCGGTGGCGTAAAGCAGCATGTCGACGATGTCGGGCTCGAGGAACGGCTCGCCGCCGGTGACGTACAGCTCGGTGAAGCCCTCGGCCACCGCCTCGTCGACCAGCGCGCGGAAGCGGGTCAGGCCGATGCTGCGCCGGCGCGCCTGCGGTGAGGAGGCGACCGAGCAGTAGTCGCAGGCCAGGTTGCAGTGGAAGTTGGTGTACAGCCACAGCCGGGGCGGGAACAGCGCCGAGCCGAACAGCGGCTGCACCGGCAGCCCGTCGTCGGCGACGGCCGGGGCGTCGGCCCAGGACACCGCCTGCGGGCCAGGTCGTAGTGCAGGTCCTGGGCCCGGGCGCCCCCGACGCGGCGCTCCTCCCCGACGCGGAGCAGGTAGTAGTCCAGCAGGATCTGCGCCGCGCTCCACGACGCGACGTCGCGGTCGGGGTCCAGCCCGTCGTAGGCAAGGTTGCTCAGCTGCACCAGGTTCAGGCTGGTCAGGTGCACCGGCGCCCCGCCGAGCAGCGCGAGCAGCCGGTCCCGGTCGGCCGCCGTAGAACCGCTGCTTCGGGCGGCGCTACTGGCCGCTGAGCCGTCGGCGACGGGGCCGGTGAGGGCGGCCGCGCCGGTGGACCGGCCGGTGAGGGCGGCGCTCATCGCTGGCTCCGGATCGCGGCGAGGGTCTCCTTGAGCTGCTGGTCCTTGGCCGCGATCTGCGCGTCCTTGGTCGCCAGCTGGGCGATCACGACGTCCTGGGTGTGCAGCAGCGCCTGCAGCCGGCCGGTGAGCTCGGCGACCTGCGCGGCCAGGCGGGCGTTCTCGGCCTGGCAGCGGTGCAGCTCGGCGGCCTGCCCCGGGGTGAGCCCAGCCGGGACGTCACCGGGACGCAGCCGGCCGAGGGCCACGAAGTCAGCCACCCGCACCTGCACCTCCCCGCTGCCGCCGAGGCGGGTGGCGAGCCCGTGCTCCTTCACGTCGCGCTTGACGGTGTCCTCCGAGCGATGGATCAGCAGCGCCATCTCCCGGCGGCTGAGCCACTCCCGCTCCACCCCTGCGGCGGGGGTGCTCTCCTGCTGGGTGGTCATGATCGTCCCGTCTGTCCGGGCGCGGTCGGCCCGTGGCGGACAGCACCGGTCCGGGAGCCCGCGGGCACCGCAACCGCCGCATGCGACCGCCACGGCCGTCCCCGCCGGCCCAAGGAAGGCGGCCGGCCCGGGCACCGCCCCGGGGCCCACCGCCGGCCACCGGGCTGGCGGTAGGCCGGGGGCGGGGTGGCAGGTGCCCGGTTGCTGCCGGGGGGTGCCGGGGCGGGGGCGGCAGTCGTCGCAGCCTCCGGCGCGGCGAGAGGAGGGCGGGCACAGGGGGTGCACCCCGCTGCTGCCCGGGCACCGCGGGGGCAGATGCGGGGGCACCGCGGGCGTCGGGAGGGGGTGCAACCGCCGCACCAGAAACGGACAAAGCCCCCCAGATGCTTCTGGGGGGCCTGCCGGTAACGCGACGGACGAACGTCCGGGTAGTAGCGGGGACAGGATTTGAACCTGTGACCTCTGGGTTATGAGCCCAGCGAGCTACCGAGCTGCTCCACCCCGCGTCGGTGTTTCCCACCGTAGCCGAGTCCTCGCCCAGAGGGCAAATCGGGCCGGGAGCGTTCCTGCTCGCCCCACGTCGCCGCAACCGCCGACACACGACCGACCGTCGATCGACGCGCACCCGTCGCCGCACTCACTCCTGCTTTGCGTTTAGCGGCGGCGACATCTGTTTCGAGGCACGACCCACGGGTAAGCCTCAGACCAGCGAGTCGGCACATCGAGACACCGGGAGCCGCCGCTCCACCTGCTTCCGCAGCGAGGGGGCCAGCGTGCCGCGCAACATCACTGCCACGGTCCGAACCGACCACCACCGC
>JBQCDV010000165.1:0-7098 GCA_051960855.1 Actinomycetales bacterium | reverse complement strand
CGCGGATGCGAGGGGCGGCGATCCAGCCGTGCGCCGCCGCCTCCCGCAGGGCGAGGTCGACGGCGTTCTGCTCGTGGACGCAGCGGATCGTCGTGACGCCGGCGTACAGAGCGGCACGCGCGCGGGTCGCGGCGCGGAAGGCGGTCACGGCTGCCGGCTCGGACTCGTCCGTGTCGGAGAAGGGGTAGACGACCGAGAGGTGGGTGTGGCAGCTGATCAGGCCGGGCAGCAGCCACCGGCCGGCGACGTCGACGACCTCTTCGCCGGCAGCCGGATGCGCGGTTGCGCCGATTGAGGCGATGGTGCCGTCCGCGCCTACCTCGACGGCCCGATTCCGCAGCCGCTCCCCCGTCAGGACGTCCACCAGGTTGGCGTTAACCAGCCACACGTCGGCTCACTCTCCCGCGGCCCGCGTCGGCATGGGTGACCAGGGCCGCTGGATCTCGCCACCCTCGGAATGCAGCACGCAGGCGACCTGCCGCGGGCCGTTGAGCTGCACAAGAGCGGGGTCCTGGTGGCTGCAGCGCGCCTCGGCCAAGGGGCATCGCGGGTGGAACCGGCACCCGGTCGGCGGCCGGGAGGGGTCGGGCACATCGCCGGGCAGGTCGACGGGAAGGATCCCGGCGCCGTCGGCTCGCGGCACCGCCGACATCAGGGCAGCGCTGTAGGGGTGCACGGGCGTCGTCCAGACACCCTCGGTGTCGCCGAGCTCGACGATCCGGCCCAGGTACATGACCGCGGTGCGGTCGGCGATCTGGCGCACCACCGACAGGTCATGGGAGATGAAGACCATCCCCATGTTCATCTCGCGCACGAGGGACACGAGCAGGTTGGCTACCTGGGCCTGCGCGGACGCGTCAAGGGCGCTGATCGGCTCATCGGCGACGATGGCCGCCGGACGCGCCGCGAGTGTGCGCGCGATCGCGATCCGCTGCCGCTGCCCTCCCGAGAACTCGTGCGGGAATCTGCCCGCGGCCTCCGGCGGCAGGCCGACGCGGGTGAGGAGGTCGGAGACCTCGCGCCGCGCCGACCGCCGGTCGACGCCGCCCAGCACCAGGCCGTCGGCGACCTGGTCCCCCACGCGGCGGCGGGGGTTCAGGGAGCCGTAGGGATCCTGGAAGACCATCTGCAGGCCGCGCAGCGGCCGCGGCCGCATGCGCCGTCCGAGAGGGGCGACGGGATGGCCGTCGAAGTGGACCTCGCCACCGCTGACCGGCTGCAGGCCGACGATCGCGCGGCCGAACGTGGACTTTCCGCAGCCGGACTCCCCCACGAGACCGACGATCTCCCCACGCCCCACGTCCAGGCTCACGCCGTCGACGGCCCGCAGCGGTGGCCGACCGCGACGCTGGTACTCGACGGTGACGCTGCGCACCGACAGCAGGCTCATACTCGCTCCCGCAGGGGGTCCGGTGGGCATGCGAGCAGATGCTCGTCGCCGACGACCACCACCGGCGGCCGATGGGCCAGGCACTCGGGCTGGGCGTAGGCGCAGCGCGGCGCGAACGCACAGCCATCGGGGATGTCGCCGAGCGCGGGGGGCGCCCCCGGGATGGGCCGCAGGTCCGTCCGGCCAGCATCCGGGTGCGGGAGCGCGTCGAGCAGGCCCTGCGTATAGGGGTGGCGCGGCACCGTCAGCACTTCGCTCCGATGGCCGAGCTCGGCGAGCCGACCTCCGTAGAGGACGCAGATGCGGTCGGCCAGCGACGACATGACGCCGAGGTCGTGAGTGATGACGATGACGGCGAGGCCACGCTCCCGACGCAACCGGTCCAGCAGCCTGAGGATGCCGGCCTGCACCGTGACGTCGAGGGCGGTGGTCGGCTCGTCTGCGAGAAGCAGCTTCGGCTCGCAGGCGAGGGCGACGGCGATCGCGATGCGCTGGCGCATGCCGCCGGAGAACTCCGACGGGTGGGACCGGAGCGCCTTGTCCGGGTCGGGGATGCGCACCGTCTCCAGCAGGTCCAGCGCTCTGCGTCGGGCCGCGGCGGCGTCGAGGCCGAGGTGGTGGCGCATGTGCTCGGTGAGCTGCCGCTCGACGGTGAGCATCGGGTGGAGGCTGGTGCTGGGGTCCTGGAAGATCATCGCGACATCCCGGCCCCGGATCCCGCGCATGCGCCTCATCGGCAGCGCCAGCAGGTTCTCACCCCTCAGCCGCACCTCCCCCGCTGTGCGCGCGGCGTGGGGCAGCAGCCGCAGGACCGCCATCGCCGTCATGGTCTTGCCGCTGCCGCTCTCTCCGGCGATGCCGAAGATCTCCCCCTCGTCGACCGAGAAGCTCACGGAGTCCACCGCCTTGCGGGGACCGCGGCGCGTCGGCAGCCAGACGGTGAGGTCCTCGACCTCGAGAAGCTTCGCCACGTCAGTCCCGAATCGCTCGGGCCGTGCGCGGATCGAGAGCATCCCTCAGCGTGTCCCCCACGAAGTTGAAGGCGAGAACGACGGTCAGGATGGCCAGACCCGGGAACAGCCCGACCCACCAACGGTCGAAGTTCTCGGCGCCCGCAGCCACCATGGCCCCCCACTCCGCCGTCGGCGGCTGTGCCCCCAGACCGAGGAACGACAGGCCAGACAGGAGCAGAACGGCGTTGCCCACGTCGAGGGCGGCCATCACCAGGACCGGCCCGGCGACGTTGGGCCGCAGGTCGACGAGCATCGCCCGCATGGCCGACGCGCCGAGCAGCCGGCTCGCCGAGACGTAGTCGGCCGTCCGGGCGGACAGGACCAGTCCGCGAACGAGCCGGGCGTACGACGGCCACGAGACGACCACGACGGCCAGCACGGCGTTGCGCAGCTGCGGCCCGAGGGCGGCTGCGACCGCCATCGCCAGGATGATGCCGGGAAAGGCGAAGACCAGGTCCGCCAGGCGCATGAGGACCGCGTCGACCTTGCCTCCGAAGAATCCGGCGATGCTGCCGATGGCCGCACCGATCAGCACCGCCAGGACAACCAGGACAACGGCCAGAGGCAGCGACAGCCGTGCTCCGTAGAGCACGCGGGACAGCACGTCGCGGCCGAGCTCGTCGGTGCCGAACAGGTGCGACGCCGAGGGCGGCATCAGCTTGGTGGCGATCTGCGCCAATGGGCCGTAGGGCGCGAGGACAGGAGCAAGGGCGGCGACGAGCCCCCAGGCGACGATGATCGCGATACCCACGACCGCCAGCGGCTGGCGCCACGGGGAGCGCGAGGCGGCGCGGGCGCGCCTGCTCAGCGGGACGGTGTCGGCGCCGTCGATCGGAAGGGCCGTCACGAGAGCCGAATCCTCGGGTCGATGACGCCGTAGAGGATGTCGACGAGCAGGTTCATGAGGATGTAGACGACGGCGACCACGAGGCTGACGCCCATGATCGCGGGAAGGTCGAGGTTGATGGCGCTGCGGTAGGCGTACTGGCCCAAACCCGGCCACGAGAAGATGTTCTCCACGAGCACGGCGCCAGAGAGCAGGCTCCCGAAGGCCACGCCCGCAACCGTGATGATGGCGAGCAGAGCCGGGCGCAGCACGTGCCGGATGACGACGACTCGTTCGGGAAGCCCCTTCGCGCGCGCTGCCCGGACGTAGTCGTTGCCGAGGATCTCCAGCACTGAGGCACGGGTAAAGCGCAGCAGCATGCCGACCGTGTAGACGGCCAGGACGAGAGCCGGCAGCACGAGATGAGCCAGGGCGCTGCGGAAGACGTCCCACTGCCCGGCTGCCAGCGCATCGATCGTGTACATCCCCGTCACGTGCGGCGGCGGCGTCATGCCCGGCTCGAGCCTGCCACCGCCGGGGAGCCAGCCGAACTTGAAGAAGAACAGGTAGAAGCTCACGAGCGCGACCCAGAACGTCGGCATCGAGACGCCGGTCAGGCTCACGACGCGCAGCAACTGGTCTGGCCAGCGGTCCCGGGAGACCGCGGCGAGCACTCCGAGGGCGACGCCGACGACCAGGGACAGCAGGATCGCGAACACGGCCAGCTCCAGGGTGGCCGGGACATACTCGGCCAGGTCCTGCGCGACGCCTCGATGGCTCTGCTGGGACTCCCCGAGGTTCCCCCTGACGAGGTTGCCCAGGTAGGTCAGGTACTGCACCGGGACCGGCTTGTCCAAGCCGTACTTGGCCCGGAAAGCAGCCACTGCCTCGGGATCACCGATGGCACGCTGCCCAAGGTTCGCCGCGGCGGGGTCGCCTGGGACCAGCTGGGTGAGGGTGAAGGCGACCAGCGTGATGCCGATGCCCAGCACCACGGCAGCGACCAGACGGCTGCCGAGGAACCTCAGCAGCGTGCCGGAGCGGGCTCGCCGGGGGGAAACCGGCAAGCCCGCGTCGGCGACGCTGGTGTCAGCTGAGCTCACTGATTCCAACCAGCCAGAGGGCATTGGACTGCAGGTTCTGCAGGGACTTCGCCCCGACGAGGATCTGGGCCGGCTGGATCAGCGGCATGAACGGCCCCGACTCGTTCATGCTCTTCTGGATCTGGTGGTACAGATCCGCGCGCGCGTTGTCGTCGGTCGTTGTAGCGGCCTTGTCACCGAGTGACTCGAGCGCAGCGTCGGCGCCCTTGGCCCAGCCGGCGCGCAGGCCGACGAGCTGGCCGGGCAGGAAGTTGAGGTAGTCGCCCGGGTCCGGGTAGTCCGGGCCCCACTCCCACAGCCCCATCTCCTCAGTGCCACCGCGGTAGGTGTCGAGGGCCGTCTGGACCGAAGCCGGCGCCAGCTTGACGTTGATTCCCACGTCCTTGAGGTTCGCCTGCACCTTCGCCGCAAGGTCCCCGAAGTTGAGTCCGTTGACCTGGACATCGCTGGGGTAGGCGAGGGTGACGGTCGGGCTCGAGACGCCCGACGCGGCCAGAGCAGCCTTGGCGCGGTCGACGTCGCGCTTGACGGCATCGGAGGCGCCCAGCGCGCCGAGGAACATCGTGGGGATGACGCCCGCTGCCTGGACGGCGCCCGTGCCCGCCTGAGTCACCAGCCCCGCGTAGTCGATGCCGTACCGGACGGCCTCCTGGAACTTCGGGTTCGAGGTCGTCTTCGACACCTTCGGGTTGTTGTTGGTGAAGACGAAGAAGACGTTGGGGGAGGCGCCGTTGACCACCTGCAGCGACCCCAGTCCCTGCGCCTGGTCAGGAGACAGGTCGACGGCGACCTGCGACTCGCCCTTGAGCACGTTGAGGCGCTGAACGTTGGCCTGGACGTTGCGGACCACGACCTTGGAGTAGGCAGGTGCCGGTCCCCAGTACTTCGGGTTGGCCGTGAGCACGACCTGGGTGGTCGTGCTGTAGCTGTCGAGGACATAGGGCCCGCTGCCCTGCGAGTGCGTGTTGAGCTTCGCCTCGGCCGTGTCGGACTTGTCGGCGCCCTCAGCGTCGGTGCCGCCTTGGCCCTTGACCACCTTGGAGTTCAGAACGCCGAGGGCGGGGTTGGGCACGATGAACGGGATGGCTGGGTTGGGCTTCTCGCTCGTGAGCACGACGGTGGCGTCATCCGGGGCACTAACCGTCACCCCGTCCATGAGGAACGAGGGATTGCCCTTGAGGTTCTTGACGCGGTTCAGCGAGAAGACCACGTCGGCCGCCGTGACCGGCGTCCCGTCGGAGAACTTCGCAGCCTTGTTGAGCTTGAACGTGTAGGTCTTGCCGTCCGGGGACGCGGAGTAGGACTCCGCGAGGTCCGGGACCGGCTTCGTGACGTCGCCGCCCTTGAAGGTCAGCAGCGTGTCGTACATCGCGTGGTCGATCATCAGGCCCGTCGGCTCGAACATGTGGCCGGGGTCGACGGTCTTCAGCTGGAAGGCCGTGTCGAGCACGAGGGTCTTGCCGCTCGCCTTGCCGCCCCCCGACGCGGCGGGCGACGACGTGTCTGCGGGCGTGGACGACGAGCAAGCGGCGATCGGAACTGTCAGGGCCAGGGTGGCCAGGAAACCACCGAAGCGGCGGATCTTCATGCGACCTCCTCCAGCGCTCCCGTGGGCGACGTCGCGACCGGATCGCGGGAACGATTGCGCAACCCTGTCGTCGGGCGACCTACCTGTCAAGGATCTTGGGCAGGAGTCAGGTAACAATCTGGTAGCGCGCTCGCGGCACGCTTCGTGGCGCGGCGGTGGAGTCGCGGACCACCAAGCGGGCAGCCACGCGGTACTCCCCTGGGCCGCCCGCGGTGTCGCGTCCGGCGATGCGGTCGAGCAGCACCGAGACAGCCAGCTCTCCCATCCGGCCCGCGTTGTTGTCCATGACGGTCAGCGCCGGATGCCAGTACCGGGTGAGCGCATCGTCCTCGAAGCACATGACGCTGAGGTCGCCCGGGATGGCCACGCCCGCCTCGCGCAGCGCAGGCAGGGCCCCCTGCGCAGCTTCGTGATTGCTCAGCAGCAAAGCCGTTGGCCGCTGCCTCGACGGCAGGCCGAGCAGCGTGGCGACCGCGCTGGCGCCCGCCGTGGGATCGAGCGCGACCGAGTGCACGAGCTCGTCCCGCCAGGGCACGCCCCACTCGGACAGCGCCAGGCGGTAGCCGGCGAGGCGCTCGGCACCCGACGTGACCGCGGTGGGCCCGGTGACGGTGGCGATACGACGGTGCCCCAGTTCCAGCAGGTGACAGGTGGCCTCGCGAGCGCCCTCCGTCTCCGCGCCCAGCACGCAGTCGCCCACCGGCTGCCGAGGGCGCCGTGCGAGGTGCACGACGGGAACTCCCGCAGTCCGCACGGCCGACAGGGCGCGCGCATCCGCGACCACCGCCACCAGGCCGTCGACTCCATGCTCGAGCAGCGCCTCGAGGGAGGACCGCTCCTCCTGAGGCTTGCCACCGGTCACGACCAGCACCATCTGATAGCCAGCGGCACCGAGTCGCGCCTGCGCCACGCGCGCGATCTCCTGGAACGACGCGTTCACGAGGTTCGTCACGACCAGACCGACCAGTCGGGAGCGGTTGGTTCGCAGCCCCTGCGCCATCGCGTTGGGGCGATAGCCCAGAGCATCGGCGACGCGGCGGACGCGCTCGCGCGTGGCGGCGCTGATCCGGCTCGACCCGGACAGGGCACGGGAGGCGGTGCTCACTGACACGCCGCTCTGTTGCGCCACGGTGCGCAGGTCGACGGACAACGGTGGCCTCCGGTCTCAGAGCCGCACG
>JBQCDV010000164.1:0-11583 GCA_051960855.1 Actinomycetales bacterium | reverse complement strand
GCGGGTCGCGCCCCCCGTTGCCGTGGTCCGCGGGGCGCGCGGCGGCCTTCGGGCGGTCTTGGGTGATCGCGCTCTTGGGTGGCGCCCCTCTGCCCGGCGGGCCGGCCGGACGCCGTGCCGTCGCGCGCCACCGGCTGGTGGCGCCCTGTCAGCCCTAGGGCCTGACCACAACCGGGGGCGTTATGCGCGAGGGAGTGCGTTTCCGGTTTTCATGGGACCTTCAGCACTACCGGCAGGTCACGTGGCACTGCACTGTGAAAGCCATGAAGACCGAGCTACTGCCCGTCGACCGGGGACGCCTGCTATGCCCCCTGCGGGGCGAGATCGACGTCGAGCAGTGCGTGAGCTGCGCAGACGAGGTTGGCCCACTCGTAGCCGCCCGCGGCGAGGTAACTGCCATCGAGTGCCGCGCGCGGCGGCCCCGGCTGCGCCAGGCACTCGCCGGCGCCACCATCCCCGGGATCAGCTTCCTCGGCTCCTGACCGCGTTGTCGCTGCCGGACGCCGCAATGTCCCCATACTGACCGTCGTGCCTCGTACCGGCGGTGTGAGCGTGACGTCGCGAGTCTTCGCGCTGCTGTCGGCCTTCGACGCGGGGACCACCGCGCTCACCCTCACCGAGTTGTCGCAACGCGCCGGCATGCCGCTGTCGACAACCCATCGGCTCGTCGGCGACCTCGTGGCGGCCGGCGCGCTCGAGCGCGGTGTGGACGGCACGGTGTCGGTGGGGCGGCGCCTGTGGGAGCTGGGACTGCTGGCGCCAGTCCGCGCCCAGCTCGGCGAGCGCGCCCTGCCCTACCTCCAGGACCTGTACGCGGCCACGGGCGAGAACGTCCACCTCGCGGTCCGCGACGGTCTCGAGGTGCTCTACGTCGAGCACGTCGCCGGCCGGTCGTCGGTCCGCATTGTCAGCCGCCCGGGGCACCGGCTGCCGCTCCACGCGACGGGGGTCGGCAAAATCCTTCTCGCGCACGCGGGCGCCGACACGGTCGAGCAGGCCGTGGCCCACGCCCGGCGTGTCACCCCCTACACAGTGACGGAGCCGGCGCGGCTGCGGCGGCAGCTGGCTGAGATCCGCCGGCAGGGGTGGGCGCGAACGGGCGAGGAGATGACCCTCGGAACGGCGTCGCTGGCGGTGCCGGTCGCCGTCGAGGCGCGCGTGGTCGCAGCGCTGGGCATCGTCGTCCCCTCGGGCCGCCGCGGCCTGATGTCCCTGCTTCCCGCTCTGCGCGTCGCCGCGGCCGGCATCGCCCGCGCTGGACAACTCGACAGCCGGTACTGGTAGGACGAGATCCGCCGGCGTCGGTCGCTTTCCGTTCAACGGAAGGCGCCCCTTGTGGCCGCATACTCGCGCGGCCTAGACATCGCCCGTGGCCTACCTTTCGCGCGACCCGGCGAGCCACCCGCCGTACCTCTATCCCGACTACGCCTCCACGCCGCTGCGGGCTCCCCTCAACGCTCCCGTCGACCTGCCCCAGCGCCTCACCGAGACGACTGGTCCCCTGTTGGGCGAGACCCGTCTTGGACCGCTGGACGCGGACCTGACGCGGCAGCACGATGGCGAGCCGATCGGCCAGCGGATCATCGTGCACGGGCAGGTCCTTGAGCAGGACGGCCGACCGGTGCCCGGCACGCTGATCGAGATCTGGCAGGCGAACGCCGCGGGCCGCTACCGGCACACTCGCGACAACTGGCCGGCGCCGCTGGACCCCAACTTCACCGGACTAGGCCGGATGGTCACCGACGCCGAGGGCCGCTACCGGTTCACCACGATCCGGCCCGGCGCCTACCCGTGGCGCAACCACGACAACGCGTGGCGCCCCGCGCACATCCACTTCTCGCTGTTCGGCCGGGCGTTCACGCAGCGCCTCGTCACGCAGATGTACTTCCCGGACGATCCGCTCTTCTTCCAGGACCCGATCCTCACGAGCGTGCCGGAGGCCGCACGGCCCCTGCTCATCAGCTCCTACGACCACACCGTCACCGCCCCCGAGTGGGCGCTGGGCTTTCGCTTCGACGTGGTGCTGCGCGGCCGCAACCAGACGCCCTTCGAGGACACCGAGGACGAGGAGGACGAGTGAGGCCGCAGACGCCCTCCCAGACGGTCGGCCCCTTCCTGTCGATCGCGCTCTCCTGGCCGGACGGTCCGTTCGTCGTTCCGCCCGGGACGCCGGGCACCGTCTGGGTCCACGGGCAGGTGCTCGACGGCGCCGGGGAGATCGTCCCCGACGCACTCGTGGAGACCTGGCAGGCCGACACGGCCGGCCGCTTCGACCATCCCGACGACAACCGGGGCGCGGCCGCTCCCACTCCGTCGGGGTTCCGCGGTTTCGGCCGCAGCGAGACCCCGGGGGGCGAATACGCCATCCTCACTGTGAAGCCGGGCGCGCTGCCTGACGACGCCGGCGGCTGGCAGGCTCCGCACCTGGACGTGTCCATCTTCGCGCGAGGTCTGCTCGACCGGCTCGTCACCCGCATCTACTTCGCCGACGAACAGGAGGCCAACGACCGCGATGACGTCCTCGCCACCCTCCCATCGTCCCGACGCCAGACACTGCTCGCCGTCCCGGACGAGCGCGGCTACCGGCTCGACCTTGTGCTGCACGGTGGCGAGGCCCGGGAGGAGACGGTCTTCTTCAGCGTCTAAGTGGACATGGGGCGACGCGATTGCTTACCCGGCGCGCCATAGCACTGTGCACCGGTGGCAGCCATGAGCGACCCGATCTTTGGTGAGGTCCTGGCCCGTGGCGGCGCCGTTGCGCAGACCGGCGGCGCGGCGTGGCTGCGCGCACTGCTCGACGTCGAGTCCGCGCTGGCCCAGGCTCAGGTGGCCGTTGGCCTCCTCGTTCACGACGAAGCCAACGCGGTCACGGCGGCCTGCGCGGACGTCTCGCGGTTCGACCTCGCCGCCATCGCCGCCGGCGCCACAGACATCGGCAACCCGGTGATGCCCGTCGTCCGGCGACTGCAGGAGCTCATGCCGGAGTCGGCCCGCGCTGCGGTCCACCGGGGCGCGACGAGCCAGGACATCATGGACACGGGCGTCGCCCTGCTCGCCGCACGGGCCGGGGGCGCCATCACGAGCGACCTCAGGGCGCTGGCCTCCGAGCTGCGGCAGTTGGCGCGCGAGCATCGCACCACCGCTTGCCTCGGCCGCACGCTCGGACAGCACGCCGAGCCGACGTCGTTCGGGCTCGTGCTCCTGGGGTGGGCCTCGGCCCTGGCGAGCGCTGAGCAGCAGCTGACGCAGGTCCTGACACTGCCCGTGCAGCTCGGGGGCGCCGTCGGCAACCGGCGGGCGTGGGGCGACCGAGGGGAGGCGCTGGCCGACGAGCTGGCTCGCCTCCTCGGCCTCGCGCCGGCGGCGCCGTGGCACGCGTTCCGCGCGCCGGTGCTGCGGCTCGGCGCCGGCCTCGCGGAGACCGCAGCGGTGGCGGGCAAGATCGGGCTGGACATCACGCTGCTCGCGAGCAGCGATGTCGCCGAGGTGCGCGAGGTGCAGCCCGGCCGCGGCGGGAGCACCGCGATGCCGCACAAGAGCAATCCGGTCGCCGCGGTCTGTGCCCGGGCCGCCGCCGCCCGGTGCCCGGGCCTGCTCGCGACGCTCTACAGCGCCGCGGCCGGGCAGGAGCACCAGCGTGGCGCGGGGCTGTGGCACGCGGAGTGGCCGACGCTGGTGGACCTGCTGCGGGCCACCGGCACGGCGGTCGCCTGGCTGCGCGACAGCGTCGAGCACCTGGAGCCAGACGCAGAGCGGATGGCGCGGATGGCCGCGGCGGCGCCGGCGTCCGCAGCCCAGCCGGACGCCCTCGACGACGGCGTCGCGGCCGGGGCGCGGCTGATGGACCAGGTGGAACGGGAGTGGGCGCCGAGGGACGGCGTGCCCACCGACGAGGCGAGGGACAGATGACGGCGGTCGATCTCGACTGGGTGGCGGAGGGGCTGGAGGCCGGACCACCGCTGGTGCTCCTGGGGTCGCTGGGCAGCACGCGCGAGATGTGGGAACCGCAGCTGCCTGAGCTGCGGAGGCACTTCCGGGTGCTGCGCCCCGAGCTGCGCGGCCACGGCGCCAGCCCGGCCCCGGACGGTCCCTACGCTCTCGACGACCTGGTCGACGACCTGACGGCGCTGCTCAACCGGCTCGGAATCGCGCGAGCGGGCTTCGCCGGCCTGTCGCTCGGCGGGATGGTCGCGCTCCGGCTCGCAGCGCGGGCACCGGAGCGGGTCGACCGGCTGGCGCTGCTGTGCACCGGCGCATGGCTGCCGAACCACGGGGCCTACCGCGAGCGCGCCGAGCGGGTGCGCGCTGAGGGGACGGGCGTCATCGCGCCGACCGTCGTGACGCGGTGGGTGACCGAGGACTCCCGGCGACACGACCCCGACCTGCTGGACCGGCTGGCGGCCATGGTCGCCCGCACCGACCCCGTCGGCTATGCCGGCTGCTGCGACGCCATCGGGGCCATGGACCAGCGCGACGACCTCGCCCACGTCACGGCACCGACCCTGCTCGTCGCCGGCGGCGAGGACGCCGCCACGCCGCCGGCACTCCTGGAGGACCTGCGGCAACGGCTCCCCCAGGCGCAGCTGGTCGTCGTGCCCCGTGCCGCGCACCTGGCCAACCTCGACCAACCGGAGGCCGTGACCCGCCTGCTCGTCGAGCACTTCGGCGGCTCGGCGGCGAAGACGGGTCAACGGGTGCGGCGCCAGGTCCTCGGCGACCGCCACGTCGACGCGGCGCAGCGAGCCGCGACGGCGTTCACGGCCGACTGGCAGGCCTTCATCACGCGCACCGCGTGGGGCGACGTGTGGGCGAGGCCGGGGCTGACGCGACGTGACCGCAGCATTGCGACGCTCGCGGTCCTCACGGCGCTCGGGCACGACGAGGAGCTCGGCATGCACGTGCGCGCGGCCCTGCGCAACGGGCTCACGGCGGCCGAGGTCGGCGAGGTGCTGCTGCACACCGCGATCTACGCAGGCGTGCCGGCGGCCAACCAGGCATTCCGCATCGCCACCGAGGTGCTGGGCGCCGCAGCGACGGGAGACGAGGCGTGAGGCAGCGGGGCGGCGGTAGGCAAACGCCCGACGCGCGAGGCGTCGACAAGGTGGTGGCGGACGCGGGACGGGCCGTCGCGGACATCCCCGACGGCGCGAGCCTCGCCGTCGGCGGCTTCGGTCTCGCCGGCATCCCGTGGACCCTGATCCAGGCCCTGCTCGCCCAGGGCGCCTCACACCTCACCGTGGTGTCCAACAACTGCGGCGTCGACGGCGCGGGGCTGGGGCTGCTGCTGCAGGAGCACCGCATCGACCGTGTCATCGCCTCCTACGTCGGCGAGAACAAGGAGTTTGCCCGGCAGTTCCTCGCCGGCGAGCTGCAGGTCGAGCTCACCCCGCAGGGCACGCTGGCCGAGCGGCTGCGTGCCGGCGGAGCCGGGATCGCGGCCTTCTTCACCCCGACCGGCGTGGGGACGCTCGTGGCCGATGGCGGCCTTCCCTGGCGCTATGCCGCTGACGGGACGGTCGCGCTGAGCAGCCCGGCCAAGACCGTCCGCACCTTCGACCTCGACGGTCGGCCCCGCGAGTGCGTGCTCGAGGAGGCACTGCGGGTCGACGTCGCGCTGGTGCATGCCCGGGTCGCCGACAGGCAGGGCAACTGCGTCTTCAACAAGTCCGCCCGCAACTTCAACCCGCTGGCGGCGATGGCGGCCGACCTCACGATCGTCGAGGCCGAGACCGTCGTCGAGACCGGCGCCCTGGACCCCGACGCGGTGCATCTGCCCGGCATCTATGTCCACCGGGTCGTGCCGCTCACCGCCGCGCAAGCCAGCGACAAGCGGATCGAGAAGCGCACCACGCGCGCGCGGGCGGACGCCGTTCGCGAGTCCTGAACGGCGCTGGCACGGGCGGGGGCAGGCGCCCGGGCTGAGCGCAGCCGAGGCGCTGGCGTCAGGCGTCCCGCTGCCCCTAGTATCGCCAAGGCACAATGGTTAGACCATCAGCGAGAAGCCGGAGGAGCACATGGGCAAGAAGGGACGGGTCTTCGTCCGCGGACTGACCTCGGAGACCTACGGGCTGGGCCACTTCCGGCAGCAGCAGCTGGCGGTCAACCGCGTGCGCGACGACTCGGTGGTCGTCGACGACGCGAAGGTCGGGCACTCCGGCGACAGCGACCAGTCGAAGACCTGGTGGCGCATCGGACCAGGTGACGAGGAGTTCCTCACCCAGACCATCCAGGTGCACTTCGTGCAGCTGCCGCCGCAGTCGAGCAACCACGGCCACGGCCACCAGAATGAGGCCGCCTTCTACATCCTCGAGGGCCGCGGCTACGAGATCCACGACGACCAGCGCTACGACTGGGCCAAGGACGACCTCGTCTTCGTCCACACCGACTCCGTGCACCGGCACTTCAACCCCTACGACGAGCAGGCCACCGCCCTCGTCGTGAAGGCCAAGTGCACGTGGATGTTCATGGGCCTGTGGCAGCAGGGCCGCAGCGGCCCGCTGGACCGGCCGGAGGAGTTCGGCCCGCGCGAGGACTGGTCGCTGATCTGGACGCCCGGGGTCGAGGACCGCAAGAAGGTCATCAGCCCCAGCGACACCACCTGGGAGACCACGCCGCTGGGCCGGGTGCGGGTCATGAGCGCGCCGGACCACACGGACGCCCGCATCTTCTCCATCGACGCCTTCGAGCTCGAGGTCCCAGCCGGGAGCCGCTCGGGCAAGTACTGGAAGATGGCCGACGAGGTGCTCTACGTCCTCGACGGCGGCGGCTACGCGCTGCAGTGGGAGGTCGAGGCGGAGATCGCGGAGAAGTACTACGCGCACATCGCCAAGGAGCCCAAGCGCTTCGAGCTCACCAAGGGCGACACCCTCTACGTGCCGCAGAACCACGTCTGCCAGCTCTTCGCCGCCGACGGCACGCCGCTGCGGGTCTTCAGTGCGCAGAACCGAGTGTTCAAGCACCTCGGCTACGACAAGGTCCACTACTTCGAGGACGCCCCGGAGTACTCCGCCAGCAGCCAGAGCGAGCAGGCAGGCGACCTCGTCGGCACGTCGGCCTGACCGCTCGTGACCGGCTCCCCCTCTCCCCAGGCTGATGGGGACACCACCGGAGCCGTGGAGACCCGACGGACGGAGACGCCCGTCACCGCACGCCGCGAGGCTCGCCTTTCCCGCGACCTCGCGGCGTGCTGCGTCAACGCCGTGCTCTTCTCCCTCGCCCTCGGCGCAGCCAGCGTCGCGCTGCCGCTGCTGGCGCTCGACAACGGCTACACCAGCGCGCAGGTCGGCGTGCTCACCGCCGTCTCGGCCATCACCCAGATGGTGTCGCGTCTCGGCATGGGTGCGGTCATGCGCCGCGTGGGCGACTGGGCCCTGGTCGTCGCGGGCCAACTGCTGCTCGCGCTCTCCAGCGGCCTCGTGGCGCTCTCGGCGGCGTGGGTGCCCTTCGTCGTCGCCGAGCTGCTGCAGGGCGCGGCGCGCGGGCTGAACTGGACCGGCAGCCAGACCCACATCACCCGCAGCGCGAGCACCTCGATGTCGGGCATGGCGACGATCAACTTCTTCTCCTCCGTCGGCCTGCTCGCAGGCCCGATCGTCGCAGGCGTGGTCGGGGCTCACCGGCCGGCCGCGGCCATGGCGGTCGCCGCCGGCATGAGCGTCGTGGGGCTGGTCCCGGCCCTGCTGCTCGACCGCTACCCCGCCTTCGCCCGCGTCCGCGCGCGTGGGGAGCGGGCCCTGTGGCGTCGTCCAGGAGTGGACGTGGGCTGCTGGGCCGGCGTGACAGCGGGCGCCTGGCGTGGCCTGCTCGGGTCCTATGTCCCGGTCGTGCTGGCGCACGCACGGCAGTCCTCCCGCACCATCGGCGTGCTGGTCTCCACGGCCAACGGAGCGAGCATCGTCGGCTCCCTGCTCGTGGCTCGGCTGCGCACCTCCGGCGCGCGCGTCCCCTTCGTCGTGGGCACGCTCGGAGCAGCTCTCGGAACGGCGCTGGTCGGGGTGCTGTCCGGCTCGGCGGTGCTCGCCGCCGCGGTGCTGGCCGTGTCCGGCCTCGGCGCCGGCGCCCTTCAGACGCTGGGACCGGCCATCGCGACCGACGCGGTGCGGCCCGATGAACGCGGCGAGGCCATCGCGATCGCCGGCGCCTTCCGTGCCGGCGCGCTCTTCGCGGCCCCGCTGCTGGTCGCGGGCCTGCTGTCCATCACGACGGTCGCCGGGGGCCTGATCGTGATCGGAGCTCTCATGGGGGGCTCGCCGATGCTGAGCGCCCGTCGCGTCGGGAGGCACCCGCAGTGAGGGTCTCGCCCCGCTCCACCTCCACCCAGACCTATCTCCTGCTCCCCGCGGCGGTGGCTGCCGAGCTCGGGGTGCGCCGCGCGCTCGGCGCCCGCATGGCGAGGCGTCCCAGCAGACACTCGGACGCACCCTCCGCCGCGGCCGCGACCGGCGTCCTGCTGATGGCCGTCGGCTACGCGCTCTACCGCGCGACCGGGAGCTACCGCGTCTCGCGGGGCGGAGGACCCCCTGGGATGTCGCAGGGCCTGCCGGAGCGACTCGTCGACACCGGCCCCTATGCCTGGTCGCGCAACCCGATGTACCTCGGGCACCTGACCTTCCAGGCCGGGGTTCTCCTGGCGCGCCCCACCGTCGTCGCCGGCGTCGCATTGGTGTGGCGGCTGCGGTGGTTCCAGGACCGGGTGCTGCGCGACGAGCAGCGGCTGCGCGAGCTGTGGGGCGGGGAGTATGAGGACTACCTCACGCGGGTCCCGCGCTGGGCGGGCCGGCCTCGTCCGGCAGGGCCGCCTCATCAGCAGCCGCGATCAGGTCCTCGGCGCTGAGGCGCGACGGGTCCAGGGCCACCTCGACCCGGCAGGCCAGCGCGGAGTGCACCGCCTTGCGGATGCGTCGGCCGTCGAGGCCCACCAGCCGTTTCGCGACGGCAGCAACCACGGCCTCGTCGTTCGCGAGGGCGCGCAGCGCCGGCCACTGACCGGCCATGTGCCGCAGCGAGTCGAGGACGATGAGCTCGACGGTCTCCGCGTCCGGCAGCTCCGTGTGGACGACCAGGTCGGCGCGGGAGAGGAAGGCGTCGTCCACGGCCTCGGCAAAATTCGTCGTGACGACGAGAAGCACCCCCGGCCGCTGCGAGCGCAGCGCGTCGAGCCCGGCCAGCACGGCATCCGTCGCGCGGTGGACGTCCACGGGGTTGGCGTCGAAGGACGCCGTGGACCGGCGCATCGCCAGCGCCTCGACCTCGTCGACCAGGACGATCGTGTGCGGTCGCCGTGCCGCGAGCTCGGGCAGGGAGTCGCGGAAGAGCCGGGTGACGGCCCGCTGGCTCTCACCCAGCAGCTCGCTCGGGAAGGCATGCGGGTCGATCTCGACGAGGGTCGTGGCGCCGTGGGGTGCGACAACGCGGGAGGCGGCGGCCGCGAGGCCCTGAGCGAGCGTCGTCTTGCCGGTCCCGGGTGGGCCGGCCAGGACCACGAGCCCGTGCGGTGCGAGCGGACCGCCGGCGAGGACCCGGCCCTGGCGCATGACCAGCACCGCCGTGGCGAGCAACCGCTCCTTGAGCCCCGGCGGGGTGAGGATCTCGTCCCAGGGTCCGTCGTGGTGGTCGGCGGGCAGCGCGTGGACGCCGGTGACGCCCTGCGGCAGCGCCGCCGTCACGGCCAGGTCGGCCGCTGCAGCTCCGGCCACTCGATGGTGCTCGGGTCGCCGGCCTGGGCGTCACGGATGGCGTCCGGGGGCTCCTCGAAGAGCACCATCGGGTCCATCAGCACCCGCATCGTCTCGAGCAGGCTGTCGAACATGTGGATGCGGACGACCTTGGCGGTCTTCTCCGGGTCGGTGTTGAAGTGCTGGTGCCACAGGAAGTGGTCGACGACGATGATGTCGCCCTTCTTCCACGGGTGACGCTCGCCGCCCTCGGGCTCCGCGCCGAGATAGCTCTCGCCGGTGCCTTCGACGACGTAGAGCCAGGCCTCGCCGGGGTGGCGGTGCATCGACTGCCCGCGGCCGGGCCCGATCTCGAACATCGCCATCGTGATGCCCGAGGCCTGGTAGCCGATCGCGCGGTCCAGGAGGAACGTCGTCCGCGTCCCGCGCGGGGTGTTGCGCAGCTCGAGCTCGTCCCAGCTGGTGTGCAGCCGGCCGGCGCGCCGCTGCTCCTGCTCACGGGCCAGGCGCCGCAGCCGCGCCGCGTACGGGTCCGCGCCGTCGCGACCCGGTGAGAACGGCGGACGCGGTGGCAGGTCCCCGGTGCCCACCTGTCCCGCGTCCTCCAGCACCGACATGCCCATGGTGTGCAGGAGCGGCTCGCTCGAGAAAGTCAGGTAGCGAGCGGTCTCGCTGCCGTCGTTGCCGCTGCGGTGCCACGCCCAGGCCGGTAGGTGCAGCGAGTCGCCCGGGCCCCACTCGATGCGCTGGCCGTCGATCTCGGTCCAACCCCAGCCGGCGACGCAGAAGACCATGGCGTCCCAGGAGTGCCGGTGCGCCGTGGTGACGACGCCGGGGTCGATCTCGTGTGCGTAGGCGTCCATGGTGCGGGTCGGACGGCCGCCGTCCTCGCCAACGTAGGCGCCCACCCGGCTGCCACGGCTGGTCTCGTGCATCTCGACGTCCTCGAGGTGCACGACGGTGCGCTGGTTGGCCTTCCACTCCTCGAGGAACGCCGCGCGCCGACGTTTCTGCACGTGGTAGTGCGTCACCTCGGTGGTCGTGTGGGTGCTCACGGTGCCTCGCTTCCGGCGGAGGTCGATGGAGTGGTCAGGACGGGCGGCGGCGGGACAGTCGGGCGCGCGTCCGGCGACTCTGCCTCCGCCTCCTCCGCCTCCACGACGCTGAAGCGGCGCACCGTCCGGCTCGTGACGGCTGCCACGGCTGACACGACCGCGGGCACGACGCCGCCGAGCGTGAGGGCGGGGATGGGACCGAGGGCTCCTGCGACGGCGCCGATGGTGGTGTCGCCGAGGGCGGGTCCCCCACGCGAGGACATCTGGTAGATCGAGGAGACACGGCCGCGCAGCTCATCCGGCGTCTCGATCTGGACGGCGGCGTGACGGACGGTGGTGGCGAGTGCGTCGGCCACGCCGAGGCCGAGGGCCATGACGATCGCGAGCCAGAAGACGCGCGACTGGGCGAGACCGACCACGAAGAGGCCGTAGACGAAGGTGCCGGCGAGCACGATGTGCCCGGATCGCGACGACCGGACGAGCTTGAAGACGAGCGCGGAACCGAGGAGCGCGCCCGCCGACGGTGCGGCCGACAGCAGCCCGTAGCCCGTCGCCCCCACGTGCAGGATGTCCACGGCGAAGGCCGGCAGCACGACGCGGTAAGCACCGAAGACCGTGGCGGACAGGTCCAGGCCCATGAGCTGCCAGATCACCGGCCGACGCCGGATGTCGGCGACGCCCTCCCGCATGCGGTGCAGCAGCGACCGGTGGCCCCCCTTCGGCTCGAGGCGCGGGACGTGGAGCATCGCGAGGACTGCGACCAGGACGGCATAGGTCACGGCGTCGAAGGCGTAGACCACCCCGGGTCCGCCCACCGCGATCATCAGGCCGGCGAGGGCGGGACCGGCCAGGAT